>CAZPND010000082.1:0-9661 GCA_964587975.1 uncultured Candidatus Bathyarchaeia archaeon | reverse complement strand
AACTTTTGATGATGATGGAGTAAGGTCCCTTCAAGATGCATCGGAATACTCTGTTATTTTGGAGTTGTCAGCAGATGCAAAATGTGAATCATATTCCTCAGCCATAAGAGTACAAGACAAAGGAACTTGGAGTTAATGCTTTGTCCAGAAAAACTCTAAAAATAATTTTAGAGATGCAGATACAGCGAAGTCTGTTGGTTGGTGATTTATCGTGTTTTTTTGTCTATGATTTTGCCTTCCGCGTCAATTAGCTGTACTTCCAGGGGCATTTGTCCCACAGCGTGCGTTGCGCAGCTTAAACACGGGTCAAACGCGCGTATGACCGCTTCAACCCTGTTCAGCATGCCTTCCTGCAGCTGCTTCGCCTTCACGTACTTCTGGGCAACCTGCGTCACCGCCTTGTTATACGCCAGATTGTTGTGTTCCGTGGCGATTATCATGTTGCACCACTGTATCATGCCTTGCGGGTCAACCTTGTAATGGTGAATCAGCGTGCCCCGCGGCGCCTCAGCCACGCCTATGCCCTCGTAGTTGTTGACGAAAGCCTTGGAGGTGACGCGCTCCGACAGGATTTCAGGGTCATCAAGCAGCTTCTTAGCGGTTTCGATGCAGAACAGAACCTCCACCAGCCGAGCGTAATGATAAAGGAAGGTGCTTTGAACCACGTTCCCACCCAGCTCCTTAAACTCCTTCAGCTCCGCGTTAGCAAGCGGCGTATCACAATAAGCAGCCACGTTCAGCCGAGCCAACGGGCCTACACGGTAAACGCCGTCGGGATAGCCCAGCGGCTTGTAGTACGGAAACTTCATGTACGACCACGGCTCCACCGCCTCCCCGATGAACTCCTGATACCGCGATGGGTCAAGCTGGTCAGCCACGACTTCGCCTTTCTCGTTCACGATGCGCAGGTTGCCGTCATACATCTCCAACCCGCCAGTTGGCGTAACCAAACCCATGTAGTAAGACGGGAAATTCCCGAAGTTCTCCACTTCCTCCTCAAACCCCGCAAGCCGCTCCTTAAACATCGCAATCGTCTTCAACGTGATATCCTGCGCTTCTGGCAGATTAGCCAGCAAGTAATCCGCTTTCGCCTTCGTAAGTGGCCACTGCACGCCGCCAGGCAGAATCCAGTCGCTAGAATGAATCCGTTTCCCCGCCACTTTCTCGATGATTTCCTGCCCAAACTTCCGCAGCTTAATCCCCTGCAGGGCTAAGCCCGGCTGCTTCTCCATCAAACCGAAAATGTTCCGCTGCGCAGGGTCCGAGTCCATGCCCAACAGCAGGTCAGGCGACGCGAGATGGAAGAAGTTCAACGCGTGCGATTGAATCAGCTGCCCCATATGTATCAACCGCCTCAGCAGGATGGCTGTTTTCGGCGGGTTCACCCCCACAATCTCGTCGCAAGCCTTCGCCGAAGCCAACAGGTGGCTTACCGGGCAGATGCCACAGGCTCTTGAAGTGATGCTTGGCATCTCGTAAAACGGGCGGCGCTCAACGAACTTCTCGAATCCCCTGAAGTCAACCACTTGGAAACGCGCCTCCTTAACCAAGTCATCCTTCCCCAGATGGATGGTTACTTTAGCGTGTCCCTCAATCCTCGTAATCGGGCTAATCACAATCTCTCTGCTCATGTCTTTCCCCTCAACCATACTTTGACCTCCCCTCCATGTTAGGCGTCCTTCCAGCCAACAACTCCGTCAGCACGTAGTTTATCAGCCCCGCAGACGGCGGACAACCCGGAATGAAAAAGTCCACTTTGACAACTTCGTGGAGCGGATGCACCTTCCTCAACAGCTTAGGCACCTCCGACGGGATTTCCGGGTTCACATCCGTGTGGTCGATGAATGCTCTTTCAAGAACCGCCTTGTCGCTGTCCGCCCAAGCGTTCCGCAACGCTGTAACGTTGCCGGTCACCGCGCAGTCCCCCAGCGAAATCAGCACCTTCGTCCGCGCCCTCGCCTCCTTAAGCAGTTCCAGCTGCTCCTCGTTCGCCACCGCGCCCTCAATAAGCGTCACATCCACGTTTTCAGGGAAAACCTTCACATCCACGATTGGGCTGTAAACCAGCTGAATCCGCTTCGCCAACGCCACCAGAAGCTCGTCCTGGTCAAGGAAACTCATGTGGCACCCTGAGCAGCCGCTGAGCCAGATCGTGGCGACTTTAGTTTTCTCCGCTGCTGTCATTTCCGATTTCTCCTTGCATTGATGAACTCGGCAATATCCTTGTTCTTCGTATGCGCCACGGGTTCACCTTCGATGTAAATGGCGCCAACTGGACAAACTTTAGCGCATTTTCTGCATGAAGTGCAGGAACAAGAGTTAAGCCACTTGTTATCCAAATCCATTATGACCTGCGCGTCTTTTCCACGCAGCTTCAAATCCAGCGTGTGGACACCTTCGATTTCGTCGCACACCCGTATGCAACGCGTGCACAGGATGCACCTGTTCCTGTCGATAACCAAGAAGTCATGGGTTGAATCAATCTCTTCTTTAGTAAAGTTGCGTTCGAACATCGTATGGTCGACCCCTAGCTGATTCGCCAAACTCTGCAGTTCACAGTGGTCGTTAGCCACGCAGACTGAGCAGACATGTGTCCTCTCCGCCAGCAACAACTGCACTGCCATTTTACGGTACTCCTTAAGCCTTTCCGACTGGGTTGTGACTTCCATGCCGCTGCTGACGGGTGTTATGCAGGCTGGAAACAGTTTTGGCGAACCGCTGATTTCCACAAGGCACAGGCGGCATCCGCCGTACGGGGTTAACCCTTCCAAGTAGCACAGGGTGGGAATTATGATTCCGTTGTCTTTGGCGGCTTTCAGTATCATGGTTCCCTCGGGAACGTGAACTTCCAACCCGTCGATTTTCAAAGTGACTATTGAATCACCCATCGCTTACACCTTCTCCTCTTTCTTGAAGCATTTTCCCGCTCTGCACTTTTTGTCTTGGATATGTTCCATATACTCATCTTTGAAGTATCGTAACGTCGTCAAAACGGGGTTAGGCGCGGTTTGCCCGAGACCGCAAAGGCTTGCATCCCTGATGTAAACGCTTGCTTTCTCCAGCGTAGCGATGTCCTCCACTCTTGCATCGCCCTGAGTGATTCCGTCAAAAACTTCCTTCACTCGAATAAGTCCTGCCCTGCACGGGGTGCACCTGCCACAGGATTCTTCAACACAGAATTCCGTGAAAAACTTGGCTGTGTCAACCATGCATGACTTGTCGTCAAGAACCACGATTCCACCCGAACCCATTATGGCTCCCACCCGAGTTAACGAGTCGTAATCAATAGGCAACTCCAGTAGAGTATCGGGAAGGCACCCGCCTGATGGACCGCCCACCAGCACAGCTTTGAATTTTCTTCCTTCTGGGACCCCGCCGCCTATGTCAAAAACGACTTCCCTCAAAGTGATACCCATGGGAACCTCGATGAGTCCAGGGTTGTTGGTTTTTCCTGTCAGCGAGAAGCATTTGGTTCCTGTGCATTGCGGCGTGCCGATTTTGCTGAACCATGCGCCGCCGTTATGAATTATCAGTGGGATGTTGGCAAGTGTTTCCACGTTTTGTATCAACGTTGGTTTTCCCCATAAACCTGAGTTAGCAGGGTATGGTGGACGCGGACGAGGCATAGCTCTGCGTCCCTCAACAGACGCGAGAATGGCTGTTTCCTCGCCCGCCACGAAGGCTCCAGCGCCAAAGCGGAGTTCCACGTCAAACTTGAAACCTGTGTCCAAAACGTTATCGCCTAGAAGCGATAGCGATTTTGCCTGAGCAATCGCTTTCTGCAAAGTTTGAATAGCCAACGGGTACTCCGACCTGATGTACAGGTACCCTTTCTCTGCGCCTATGGCGTAAGCGGCAATCAACATGCCCTCCAATATGGCGTGGGGGTCGGCTTCAGCCAAAGTGCGGTTAGCGAAAACGCCTGGGTCACCCTCATCCAAGTTAGCAACGATATACTTCGGTTTGCTATGCGCGCGTGCCACGAGTCCCCATTTCTTTCCTGTTGGAAAACCTGCGCCGCCTCTGCCTCTGAGACCGCTGGTTTCGACCTCGTAGATGACGCCTTGCGGGGTCATGGTTGCCAAACACTTCACGATGGAGGAGTACCCGCCCATAGCGATGTAATCCTGAATTCTTTGGGGGTCGATTTTGCCCGCGTTCCGCAACACAAGACGCTGCTGTTTCTTGTAGAATGCTTCGTTCTTGTAAAGCATGTCTTTAATGGGTAATCCGAGGACAATGTGGTCTCGGACGATTTCTCGGGCTTTTTCAGGAGTCACGTTTTGGTATAGGTAATCTCCAGGCTCAATCATCACCGCGGGACCGACCGCGCAGGTGCCTGGGCAACCTGTTCTGGCGACTTTGCATTCTTTGTCCACGCCAAGCTCCTTCACCGCATCTTCAAATGCCTTTAAAACTTTTAATGCGCCGAGCGGAACGCAGCCGCTTGAGCAGCACACGTTTATGCGGTACTTGTAAGCTCTCTCAAAATCTATTTCTTGCTCGGCTATTTTTTGGATGTCAGCGAGATTCAGTTTTTTTGCCTCCAAGAACTTCTTTTATTTTCTTTAAAACAACTTCTTTTGTGGCTTTGGCTATCATCTCGTTGTCTACAACTATGGTTGGTGCCATGGCGCAGGCTCCGATGCAGCGTGTCACAAGCAGGGATAATTTTCCGTCTGGGGTTGACTCGCCGCGTTTTATGTCGTATTCATGTTCGATTGCTTGCATGATTTCATCGGCGCCCTTCACGTAGCATGCTGTGCCTAAGCATCCGGTGACAATGTGCTGACCTGGACTTTTGAGTTTGAAGAAGCTGTAGAATGTTGCTACGCCGAAAACGTGGCTTGGTGGAAGGTTAAGCGACTGGGAAATGTCCATCAGTAGTTCTTTGTCAAGGTAGCCGTAGATGCCTTGGGCCTTGTGAAGTATCTCCAGAAGTGCGCTCTCTTGATAGTCATGTTCTTTCATCGCTTTTTCTAACGTTATGCGTCGATTGTCTTCTTTGGACAAGGGACCCAATCCTCCACAATCTGGATTTCTAACATGATTCAAGCTCACCCAATATCTCAGGAGTTACCTGAAAAGTAGTTGTATATAAGGTTAGATAGCGAAAACATAAAAACTTATCGTGAAGCATAACCGCCGCGGCTTAGCGGAAACGTTTACATTTGTTTTTTAGGGCGGGAATCTCTAAACCCATTAAATTCTTGAAAATCGTCTGCAACCCATAAAGTTTGTTGTTTCATTATCAAATCTTGGTTCATCTTTAGGAAACCCATAAAAGTCCCAATTGCCCAATACTTCCATCAAAATTACCCGATATTAGTCATAGGGAGAGGATAAAAATATGCGCATAATATCAAAAGAAGATTTTAACAAGTTTGTTAACTCACTTATAAAAGACGATTCATTAAACGTTATAGGGGTCAAAGCAAAGGGCAACAAATTCGCTTTCGGACAGCTAGAATCCGCAGGCGAATTGCGATTGGATTATGACGTTACGCTTCTGCCTCCAAAGAAGTACTTCTTCCCTCAGCGGGAAACTCTGGTAACCTATAACGTGGCTAACGGGTTTTTCGCCAAAGACCCTGCTGATTTTAAGCCCACCATACTCTTAGGCGTTCATCCCTATGACATTGTAGCTTTACTTCACATGGACGAGATTTTCAGAGAAACCAAGTCCGACCCCTACTACTTTGAAAAACGCAAGGCATCCATAATCATCGGCGTTAACATCCAAAACATGTCCAAATGGTGCTTCGCGCCCTACATGGGCTGCGCCACCGTCGACTACGGCTATGACTTGATGCTGACGGACCTGGGCAACAGGTACGCCATCAACGTGGGCTCTCAGAAGGGCGAGGCGCTTCTTGAGAAATACGCCAAAAATGTTTCCGACGCTTTGGCGCGGGACATTCAGTTGGTGGGTCAGAAGAAACGGGAAATTATGAACATGTCGCAGCAGAAGTTTAATTTTGACACTGAACTCATCCCTGAGCTTCTGAGCAAAAGTTATGAAAAGAGCAGTTTTTGGGAGAAACACGCTGAGGCTTGTTTAGCATGCGGCTCCTGCGTCTTGGTTTGTCCAACGTGTTACTGTTTTGATGTTAAAGAGAACCCTGATTTATCCCTTAAGGAGGGCGAGCGAATTAGAACGTGGGACGGCTGCTTACTAGAAGATTTCGCCAAGATTGCCTCAGGAGAGAACTTCCGCCCCACGAGACCCACAAGGTACAGGCACCGATACTTCAAGAAAGGCAAGTACCTTTTCGACCGATTTGGTTTTATTTCATGCGTTGGCTGTGGCCGATGCTCATCAAACTGCCTGCCTGACATCGCTAATCCCGTTAACCTTTTCAACGACATGTACAATGAAGTCACCAACACGGGTGAGCAAGTAGCTCCAGTGGCTCAACCTGACGTGAGCATTGAAACTGAAGGCAACATAAACTACGTTCCAAAGCTGGCGACCATTGTTAAGAAGGTGCCTATGAGCTATCACGAAACTTTGTTTGAAATAAAGTTGGATGATGGTTCCAACCTGAATCATAAGCCCGGCCAGTTTGTTCAAGTTTCCGTTTTCGGCGTAGGCGAAGCACCGATTTCCGTGTCGTCATCGCCAACGAAAAAGGGAACGTTTGAAATTTGCGTGCGCAAAATAGGAAGTTTGACCACCAAGCTTCACACGCTTAATAAAGGGGATAAAATTGGAATCCGAGGCCCATTCGGAAACGGCTTTGACACCGAGTTCTTGAAGGGCAAAGACATCTTGTTTGTCGCAGGCGGTCTCGGCATTGCACCGTTGCGGTCGATGTTAAACTATGTTTTAGACAAAAGAGCGGATTACGGCCGCGTTACCCTGCTCTACGGATGCAAAGAACCACGTGAACAGCTGTTCGGCGACGAGATGGCTGCCCTGGAGAAAAGAGAGGATGTGGATTACAAGCCTTCCGTTGACTGGTGCCCTGAAAACGAGTTATGGGCTGGGAACATCGGCGTGATTACCACGTTGATTCCTCAGGTTAATTTTGATCCCGAAACCACCTACGCGATTGTGGTTGGTCCCCCAATAATGTACAAATTCGTTATCGCGGACTTGAAAAAGCGAAATGTTCCAGACGACCACATAATTGTTTCTCTTGAGCGGAGAATGAAGTGCGGCGTTGGAAAATGCGGACACTGCCAAATCAACCAGATCTACGTGTGCAAGGATGGTCCAGTGTTTAATTACTCAAAAATTAAAGGAGTACCGGAGGCATTATAATGAAACCAAAAGTAGCTTTCTTTGACTTCGCAGGCTGCGAAGGAGACGAGTTGCAAGTCGCCAACTTGGAAGAAGAACTTCTTGACCTGCTGGATCAGGTTGAAGTAGTAAGTTTCAGAGAGGTCATGAAAGAACACAGCGACAACTATGACATAGCGTTCGTCGAAGGGTCTTGCACCCGACTTCAGGACGAAGACAGACTGAAGGAAATCAGGAAGAACGCGAAGTACGTGGTTGCCATCGGCTCATGCGCTACAATCGGCGGCATCAACTCTTTGAAAAACTATCAGGACCTGGATGATGTCAGGCGAACCGTTTACGGCGACAAAGCCAATTTGTTCGACACTTACGCGGCGAGACCTATAGACGCGGTGATTCCGGTGGACGCTTACGTGTACGGGTGCCCCATAACCCGAGAAGAGTTTCTCCACGTAGTCAAGGCGCTTCTGCTGGGAAAGAAACCCGACATACCCAATTACCCTGTTTGTGTTGAATGCAAGAAAAACGAGAACGTTTGCGCGTTTGAAAGAGGCCAGTTCTGCGTAGGCCCCGTCACCCGAGCTGGCTGCAACAGCTGCTGCGTTAACGAAGGAACCATATGCTGGGGCTGCCGCGGCTTGGTGGATAACCCGAACGAAAACTCCCAAAAGGAAGTTTTAATCAAGTATGGTCTCACGGTTGACGACGCGATTAACAAGTTTAAGTTATATTTCGGATGGCAGGAGAGGAAAAGATAATGGAAAACAAAAACTTTGATGTTGAAGTACACCACGTGACCAGAGTTGAAGGCCACGGAAACATCTACGTAAACGTGAGAAACGGAACCGTGGAGCGCTGCGAATGGAACATTTCTGAAGCCCCCCGCTTCTTTGAAGCCATGGTTTTAGGACGCAAATGGAGCGAGCTGCACCACATAACCTCGCGCATCTGCGGCATCTGCTCCATAGGCCACACCCTTGCATCTTTAGAAGCCACTGAAGCAGCGATGGGCATCAAGATAAGCGAACAAGACCTCAAACTTAGAAAAATCGCGTTGCACGCAGAAAACATGCAGAGCCACCTTTTACACGTGGGCTTTCTGGTTCTTCCAGACCTCATGGGCGTGGGCTCCGTCATTCCACTGGCATCATCTAATCCTGACGAAGTCAAAACCGTTCTGCGCCTGCACAGACTGGCAAACGAGATGTCCGACATGCTATGCGGCAGAACAACACATCCCCAAAGACTGCTACCGGGTGGTTTCTCAAAAATCCCTACCATGAAAGAATTAAGCGGACTCAGAGAACGGCTGAAAGCTTCCGTTCCAGACCTGCAAGCCGCAGCGAAATTGTTCCAGAGCTTGGCGCCTAAAATCCCTGACTTCGTTAGGGAAACCGAGTTCATCTCGTTAACCAAACCCGACGAGTACGCGCTTTACGACGGAAAAATCGCCTCCACCGACACCGACTCAGCGCCGGCAAGCGAATACCTTTCCTACACTAACGAGTACATTGTACCCCAGTCAACGGCGAAACGGGCAAAACACGTTCGAGACTCCTACATGGTCGGCGCCCTTGCCCGACTCAACAACAACTATGATCTGCTGTCTCCCTTAGCAAAAAGTGTCGCTGAAATGTTCAACTTGAAACCAGTGTGCCACAACCCGTTCATGAACAGCATCGCACAGCTAGTAGAGGTCGTTCACAGCGTAGAAGACTCAATCAGGCTGATTAACGAACTTGAAGCCGCCGGATTAAAGAGCCAACCAGACTACAACAACCCAAAAATAAAAGTTAAAGCAGGCAGAGGCGTCGGCGCAGTAGAAGTTCCCAGAGGCATCCTGTTCCACGATTACACGTACAACGAGAAAGGCGTCTGCACCAAAGCCAACTGCGTCATCCCAACCAACCAGAACCACGGCAACATCGAATTAGACATGAAAGCGCTGGTGCCAAAGATCATAGACAAAAAGCCGAAGGAAATCGAGCTGACCTTAGAAATGCTAGCCAGAGCCTACGACCCCTGCATTTCCTGCTCGACACACGCTGTCAAAGTGCACTTCGTTTAAGACGCTCAGATATCGCGCCAAAAAACGGGAAACTTCAGGGGCTGCCCGTTACAACTGGGTTACTTCCGCCTCTGGCTCAGCTTCCTTTTCCTCTTTTTCTGAAGCGCTCTCTTCTTTTTCCTCCGCTTGGGCAAGCGGTTTTGGACATTTAGCGCTGAGCACTTCCTCTTTGAGGTTAAGCACCCCTTTCACCGTGCCGTCGCTTAAGTACTCCAGTTTGAAGCCCATCTTCTTCGTCAAGTTCAGCGCTCTCCGATTGTCAGGTAGCATTATGGCGTAGACCGTTTCGACACCCATGTCTTTGGCTATTTCAAGCACGTAATCCACCATTTTGGTTCCTAAGCCTT
>CAZPND010000081.1:0-9881 GCA_964587975.1 uncultured Candidatus Bathyarchaeia archaeon | reverse complement strand
GTCCGCCGCCGAAACCGAAGGTCTTAAATCCCATCGACTCAAGCGCGCAGTTGCCAGCGAGTATCATCAGGTCAGCCCAGGAGATCTTTCTGCCGTATTTCTGCTTGATCGGCCAAAGCAAACGGCGCGCCTTGTCGAGGTTAACGTTGTCCGGCCAACTGCTAAGAGGTGGGAAACGCTGCGCGCCCCCGGATACACCTCCACGGCCGTCGCCCTTGCGGTAGGTGCCTGCGCTGTGCCACGCCATCCGAATGAAGAGGCCTCCGTAGTGACCGTAATCAGCTGGCCACCAATCCTTCGAATCGGTTATCAACGCATATAGGTCCTTCTTCAGGCCCTTAAAATCGAGTTTCTTGAATTCCTCAGCGTAGTTGAACTCCTTGCCCATCGGGTTGGACAGGGGAGAATGCTGATGCAAAGCATTCAGGTTTAACTGGTTCGGCCACCAGTCTCGGTTTGACTTACGCGTGCGGCTATTAAGTCCTTTTTTATCATTCAAAATAATACAACTCCTTGTTTTGTGGTAAGGTGTTTGATTTTCATCTTCAGAAAAACTCCTTTTCGTCTACTATAGAATAGCGCAAAAGGTTTATTTAAGAATTATTATTATCTAATAATCTGCATGACCTCATATCTTAAATCAGACGCCTCCGCAATTGAAGCTCTGCGAAGTAAAGGTTACAAGGCAACCCCGCAGAGAATCGCCATCTGCCGAATTGTGCTGAACAGCAGAGCCCACCCTTCAGCTCAACAAGTGTACGATGAGGTTAAGAAAATCCATCCGACCGTGAGTCTAGCGACGGTCTACAAGACTTTGGAAGTGCTTAGGGATTTAGATTTGGTGCAGGAAATTAATTTTCCCAAAGGGCAAGCGCGGTTTGATTCTTACATGAATCCTCACATAAACCTGATTTGCTTGAAATGCGGCACCATCACAGACATAGACGATAAAACAATAAAAGAAATAACAAGGAAGGTTACTGCATCCACAAAATTCAAGCCGACCGGACAACGCATGGATGTTTATGGAATTTGCCAAAAATGCAGTAGCACCAAATAAAAAGAAAAAAGCGGACCGCGGGAGAGGTCCCCACGGAGGGTTAAGTTCAAATCCCAACGACACCATCACCTTCCAACACACACTCACTAACTGAAAAATCCGCGAAAAGATTAGCGCGCGCGAACTACATTTTATCTACAAGAGGACGTTGAAGAGTGTGATTGTGGTTATGCAATCACAGAGTCTTAAAAGCACCTTTACGCAAAATATGATAGGTGTATGCATTGGAAAAAAACATGCAAAAATACCTTGTCTTTGTGAAGACGATTCCGGGAAAGGGCGGCGAGTTTTGGGAAGACTTCTCGAAGATGTCTGACAAACCCATGGAAGGCGTGATGATTGAGTCTTCGTGGAGTCTTTATGGATATTGGGATTTCGTCATCTTCTTCAAAGCTGACAGCAACGAAAATAGTCTGCACTTCGTTGGCGAAGTCTTAAGAGCGGTTAGAGGCATCGGCGAAACAAGCACGTCACCGATGACCGTTCTCAAAGAGCATATGAAGATGTAGGCAACGTTCATTAGGCAACTCTTTTCCTTCTTTTCTTTGTCAAGAATTCGATTAGCAGTAACTATAGAATTTCGCCTACGATTGTGACTGGTTTTCGGATCAGCGATTCTAAGTCTTCGATTTTCTCCGGGTCCATCGTTGCAAGCACTACTGTTGCGGGTCCAGCAGACTTCTCCAAGTTTACCCCAACATTCTCGGCAAGCACGAGTTGCCGACCGACCGCAAACGCTATCGTCCTTGCTTCATAGGCAATTCCGAAGGTGCCCACAGGCACAATATCATGAACATACTTTTTCCTGGAAAGCCGAATCACACTTCTGAGATCCGCAATCTCGTTTCGACCCTCAGCGGGAAGAACTTCGTCACCGACCTTGGGTTTGCCAACAGCAACAAGCATGTCGCCCGGCATCGTTCTCCCTAACCGAAGCTCAGCCTCATTGGCGAGGCCTACAACTGTCAGCCCGGCACCAGTTTGGGTTGTAGTAAAATTCTCCTCAGTGTTCTCCATCAGCACCTGATTTGGCTCAAGCCCCAAAATCAAAGCCTCACGTCGAATTCCCTCCAAAATCTCACGCCCAGAAGGCTCTTTCTCCACCGCAAGCGTTGCAGAAATCAACAGCGGGAACGCTCCCGCGGCGGCAACATCCATCAAAGCCACCCTTGCCATGAACTTCCCCAGCACCCTGCCAGCTACCTTCACCTTGTCCATAGGTTTCGGTCCTACAGCACCTGAAGACGTGGAGCCTACAACGACTGCGTGCCCCGTTGGCAGCTTCAGCACAGCCACGTCGCCTCTTCGGGTATAGGCAACCTGCGCTGGCTTTAACTGAAACGATATGGGTCTAAGCAACGTGCCGAAGTTCTCTACAAGATGCATGTAAACGGTCAGCGCTTGCCGAATCACTTCAGAACGGGTTAAGCCGTGCTTTTTGGCGAGCTTGTCAGTTTCGGAGAGAATCTTGTCGGACAACCTTACGTTCGTGACCCTCAAAATCCATCACACACTACGCTTGTAATACATGCAGGAACACTTTTATTGTTATCCGTAAGCATGCAACATGAGACCACAAAAATGACCCATACATCCAAAAACGAAATGAAAACAAACATCCTCCGAACCACGCCAGCGTGGCGTACCGCACGCCTATCCATGTTCACAGCCCTCAGCGCAGTCGGCTCACTCATAAAAATCCCCAGCCCAATAGGCTCACTTGCCCTCGACTCGTCCCCAGGCTTCCTCGCGGCACTTTTCTTCGGACCCCTTGAAGGCGCCGTAGTATGCGGGTTAGGACACTTGGCCACAGCCACCATAAGCGGCTTCCCACTAGGCTACCTGCACATACCAATAGCGCTGGGTATGGCGTTAGCCGGAGCAGCAACTGGCCTGTTAAACAAGCTTAACAAAAACTGGGGTTTCCTGTCAGCTCTCGTCATGGCCGTAATCATAAACACGGTCTTAGTTTTTCCTCTTGCGCCCTTACTCGCGGAGGATATAAGCGTGGGCTGGATTATTGCAATAAGCTATGCTCCTTTTCTGCTAGCTGCCGCAAGTTTAAACGCGGTTGTTGCCGGGACAGCCTATGTTAGCATAAGAGGCAAGATGCGGATTTGACTCAAAACCAGCTTTATCCCCTCCTTCCCGTAAAAACAAATCGAGATACCCTTATTTTCAAGCTTCCAAACGATGGAGCACTAGTTGTCGGTTGCGATTCTGCCGGGGGAATCGGCCCGAAACGACTGGACAAAATCAAAGTTGACGCTTTCACCTTGGGAAAGTTTACCGCTAGAGCAGCGCTTATGGATGTCCTAGCTGTTGGAGCCTACCCCACATGTATAGTTGACACGTTGGCCGTGGAACCTAAACCCACAGGAAACGAAATTCTAAAGGGAATACGAGCAGAAGCAGCGAAGGCGGGTTTGGACCCGAAACTGGCCGTAACAGGAAGTACGGAAAAAAACATCAAAGTTGACCAAACGGGAATCGGCGTAACCGTGATCGGAACATGCCCCTACAAACATTTGAAAATCGGATCATCAAAACCAAATGACATCGTAGCTGCTTTAGGCGTTCCATGTGTGGGAGAAGAGGTGTTGCCTGCGGAAAAAACAGGTCAAATCGCCGACACCGCAGACGTTCTGATGCTTAGAAACGCCGACTTCATCCATGAGCTAATCCCAGTAGGGTCAACAGGGATAAAACGTGAAACGCAAACGTTGGCCGAAGGCTCCAACTTGAGAGCCACAATGCTAAACCAGAATGAGATTGACGTGGAGAAATCAGCGGGTCCAGCAACCGTAATTCTGGCCACGCTCGCGGAGAATAATCTGGAAAATCTCCATCGGTTAACAAACAAACCCATCGCTATCGTGGCTAGATTGTGCGCCTTACCCTGATGTAAAATTTAATGGGGCTGCGTGGAAATGGTAGAAGTGGCGTGCAACGCCATTGGGATGACTCACCACAAAACTTAATCAGATGGATGCGAGTTGTGTTGATGTGTGGTCAGCTAAAAAAACCGCTGAGCAATTAGCAAAATCCGTGCTGATTGCAGGTGTTTTCGCTTTAGCGATAGAATGCTTTTACGTGTTCGTTTTACAAGCATGGGGAACGATACTAATTGATTTCGTTCTTTCGTGGATTATGTTGTCGGTTTTTGTCATGCTATTCTTTTATGCCAGTGAGCGCGACTCAAAAAAGTTCAGCGCATGTAGCTAACGTGATTAGCTGCTTGTGCCTCTGGTAAGCGAATTTAGCCCTGTTTTCCCTCAACGCTTTTAGCGTCCTTCAGCGGCTCCTCTACATTTACTCCATTCGCGCGTTTAAACTGAATATACGGAATAAGTTTTTCCGCAAAAATAAAAGCGGCAGTCGCATAAACAATTCCGCCTAGCACGTCTACTATGTAGTGTTCTCCAAGATACACGGCGCTGAACCAAACTCCAAAGGGAAAAATCAGAATGGGCAACGCCTTTACTTTTCCAATCTTCAACGCAAACAAGGTGATTAGCCATGGGAGAGCCGAATGCAGACTTGGAAACGCCGCAAACTGGTTAGGCTCAATAAAGTCGTAGATGGTGCGGTAAACGGGGACACCTAAACTCTTATCAACGTCAAAGAGGATGCGGGTTACGCCGTTCACTCCGTACCATGGAGGCGCCACTGGGAAAACCAGAAAAGTTATCAGCGCACTGTAGGTTAAAACGACAAGTGCCGCCGTGTATTTGTAGTAGTATTTTGGAGCGGTTCTCCACAGAAAGAAGGCGAAAATTGTTGGCGCAAAGAAGTGGATGGAATAGAAAAAAGCCCCCATGTAATCTAGAAACGGCATTCTGTAGAGGTGTTGAAGCATCACCGTAGGGATGGACCCGAACAGCTCAAGCTCCGCGGTTATGGGTTCAGAAACGTGAACGATGCCCGCCACCGCACCCACCAACCCGTACATCGCCTGATAAGATATGAACAACGTTACGAACGGTATCCAGTCCTTCACAAAACGCTTGCTTCGCTTGTTGTACGCAGCATAAATGAAGAAACACAAAACAAGAAACTCAGGTCCAGGGATCACGTTGTAAGTGACACAAAAAATGCTCAGCACCAAAACGTAAAGAGCTGGAAGCGCAATGGCCAAAACCCCAGAAGAGCGGGGAATAATCTTTTTTTCATTGCCAGCTTGCGCTTTATCTTTTTTGTGCACCTAGAATCTCCCTTCCCTCTTCTTGAGGTTACCCCACCACGTTAAATATCTTACGCATATCCCACGCAAACCAGCGGCTCCCACAACATTCGCGCAGCCCTCCCTGCTGTTCTATCAAAAGCCAAAAAGACACCTAATGCGGGATCGCAGCCAAACAAGTTTTTTGCGGGCATTAAAATGGGTGTCGCGTGTTGTTCAGCATCCTCAAAGAAAAAAACTTTGCACGCGTTTCCACAGAACCTATTTTTGTTCCGAGACATTGACGTTCATACTGGATGAAGCCACGGTTAACTTGTTCTGGCTTAGGTACTGCAGAATCAACGCTGAAAGTTCGCTGTGTGTTTTTGCTCTGATTTTAATCTCGGTTATGTATCGCAGGTCAATCTGCACCCAGTTGCTGTTGAATGATACGAAAACCTGCGGGTCAAAAGAAGTGTCCTTCAGAAAATATTTCTTTTCAACTTTAGTGTAGACCTGCACGGCTTCCTCCACCATCTTTTGAGTACACTGACTCGCTATTTCCCTTATGTCGTTAGCCACCTTCGTGTAGTCCGCTCCGTACAGCAAGCCTACCCAGAGACGGTCCCAGATGTAACCAAAGTCTTTCGAGTAGTTGTAGATGGTGTTTGAAAGTATCCAGTTGGTTGGAACAAGAAGAATTCTTCCCGTGTACAAGTCAGCGTTTGTCCACTGGCGAATCTCCATAACCTTCACAAAGAAGAAACCATAATCGATAACGTCGCCTGCAACACCGTTTATCTCTATTCTGTCACCCACCGAGAAAGGCCGCTCGAAGGCCAAAACAAGCCAGCCCACCAGGCTTGTTATAGGCTGCTGCAGCGAAAACGATACGCCTGCGGCAACCAGCCCCAAGGAAATGGCGAGGAAAGTCAACTGCTGAATCCACACCACAAGCAAAACTATTAAGGCGACCGCCACCGCGATGACCATAGCCACTTTGGCGAAGGTGAAACGCAGCTTAGGTTCCTCTATCCTCGAAGTCAACAGCGATAGAATATAATATATGATAATTCCGGATAGAACCGCAAAAACAGAGTAAAGCACATGTGGACTCAAAACGTCTAGTACAAAATACGATTTTGCTATCAACAACAGAAACGCAAAGACAACCGACAGCAAAATAACTGCGGTTGCTTTCGTCAGAGATGAAACCATATTTCTATCTATCACGGCACCCTTATAAGTTCCTTTAGGTTGACGCAGAATCCAGAGGCGCTGCACTTTTTCACCTCGAAAGCCTTTATAAGGTTAAGTGAAAAACCTGAATAACAGAAGACAACACTCTACTTCAAGGAAGATGAGTTATCATGACTTCTGAACTCCTGCAGAAACTCGCAGCCAAATCAATAACAAAGAAAGAACTTTTTCAAATGGTTGAACAAGACTTCAATTTGCTGCCTGAAGTGCTAGACGGAGTCTCCTCATCAAAAGCGGCAATAAGATACGGCTGCGCCAAGGTGTTGATGGATTTAAGCGAAAAACACCCGGAGAAGCTTTATCCGCATATGGATTTTTTCACTGCCCTTCTGGACAGTAATTACCGGATTCTAACGTGGAACGCCATGGCTATTATCGCGAACTTGGCGAAGGTTGACGAGGATAAAAAGTTTGACGCAATATTTGACAAGTACTTCGGCTTCCTGAACGACGCGTACATGGTAACGGTGGCTAACGTGGTGGGCAACTCTGCCAAAATCGCGCTGGCTAAACCCTACTGGGCCCAAAAGATCACCAACGAACTTTTAAAAGTGGAAAACATCTCGACTACGCCCCACTTGACTGAGGAATGTAAACGAGTTATCGCTGAGCACGCCATCAAATCTTTCGCCCTGTTTTTCGACGAAATCGAACAGAAGGAGAAGGTTATTTCTTTCGTTGAAAGCCACGTGGATAGCCCGAGAAAAACCTTGGGAAAGACGGCAGAAGAGTTTCTCCTGAAATTCCGTTGATGGTCTTCCTTTGGTGACTGTTCAAACGCCACGCCATAGACAACTTTAAGTTTTGCGACAGGACTCAGCGGGTTCTCGCAAGTTTCAGGTTGTTTTCGATAGAAACTTAACTGCCCGATGCGGCCGCTTTTTCAGTTTCTCGTTTCCACAGCAAATTTTTCTTGATAAGGTCTTTCACTTCATCTAGAAAGTCCTCATTGCTTTCCAAGTTCAGGAACGGTTTTCGCTGATCGTCGAAGCCGTCTGGCAACTCTATTTTTAAGGTTATGAAAGGTTTGCCTATGGCCATCTCGAATTCTATTTTTTCCTTGTCGTACTCTTCTTTCGATGCCGACTTCTTTTCAAACCATTTTCTAATTTTCCACATTTACCTCACGTGCCTAATAATCCAAATCTGAACACAAGATATACGCTTGAAAAGCTTAATTGAATCAACGTTGTAATTATGCCGATTCTTGCGAATTCGCCAAATTTCACTGAAATCTTTTCCCGCTTGAGCGTGCCAATAGCCATCATCATCACCGCCCCGCTGAACGGCGTAGTGGCGCCACCCAGATTTGTTCCTAATATCAAGCCAGACCATATGGCGTTCAAGTTTAAGCCTGAACCAATCTGAGCGCCGATGATAGGCGTGAAAGTCAAGGCAACGGCGATGTTGCTGACGAACACGCTAGCAAACCCGCTAAACCACAGCGTCATCTGCGTCGCAATGAGTGAGCTGCCTCCTGCAAGATTAAACATCTGCGTAGATATGTCGCTTAGGAACTTCGTGCTTTCTAACCCGCCGATGATGAACATGAATCCTGCGATGAAAAAAACCGTCTCCCAATCTATTTCCCTGAAGATCTCAGCTGGGTCCACTCTGCTAATCAGCAAAGCAAGGATTCCGCAACCCAACGCTACGGCTTCGGGTCCTACGCCGATGGTGTCCAAAGTTAAGAAGAGGATGACTAAAAGAGCAAGAACAAATAAGGACCTGTAAAAAATTGTCTTGTCTTTAATACCTTCCCGAGGGTTGTATTCAGGCAGCTCTTTTTTCTCGCCTAGTTTTGATCTGAAAACGAAGTAGAGCGCTGTGATAGTCAACGCCCACAACATTATTTCGCCTACGCCCAAAAAGATTAGAAAATCCATAAAGGTTAGCGATGATTGGATGCCTATGATCATGTTACTCACCGAACCGATCAGCGTGCTTGTTCCACCGAGATTTATCATAATGGCAGCCGACAGAAAGTACGGCGTGGGATTATAGTTCAGAAGTTTAGTTATCGTCACCGTGGCTGCCGCAACAAGCAACATGGCCGTGGGGTCGCTTAGAAACATTGAAACAAGAGCAGCAACCACGCAAATGGCCACGAATAATCGGCCTGGGTTCCCACCTGAAAATTTTATGGCGTACAACGCAAAAACGTTGAACAAGCCGCCTTTTTTGGCTACCTCTACCACAATCATGGTGCCGATTAAAAGCCCGAGAAGCCTGAAATCTACAAAGCCTAACGCGTCTTGATAGGTGAACGCGCCATACTGGATTCCGAACCACGCAACCAGTAAAGCCCCAACTAACGCGGCAACCGAAAGG
Source organism: uncultured Candidatus Bathyarchaeia archaeon (assembly GCA_964587975.1). Classification (GTDB taxonomy): domain Archaea; phylum Thermoproteota; class Bathyarchaeia; order Bathyarchaeales; family Bathycorpusculaceae; genus SG8-32-3. The sequence continues at coordinate 1,068 of CAZPND010000081.1, read as the reverse complement.
GAAGTAAGTTCAAGAATTGATATAATAAGTATTAGAACGTAGATGAGCAGCAAAATCAGGACAATTGGTGCCATTATCACTCACTACTTTTGTCCTTCTGCCTCGCCTGCATAAAACGATCTGCAAACGCGTCGGCCTTATCTTCAATAATCTTGTAAATTATCCTTCCGATGTCGTAAATGAAGACGATTATTAAACCGAGCCCGATGTAAACCGTGGCCGTTGACAAGTAATATCCAACATCTTGAATGGTGCCTAAAAGTGGGGAAGCGGCTGTGACTATGAGAACTATAATTATAATGTAGGCGAACTCTCTTGCTGCCCGCTTAGGAGACCGCTCCTCTTTAACACCTAACCTTCTCACTAGAACGTCAGTTAACACGTCACCTAACACTAAAGCATCCGAAAGTGCACGTATAAGAAATATGGCTACGATAATTATTGTGAATATCCATATGAGCGTGGAGGCTTCGATATTAATCCCTGGAACAACTTGGCTTGGAATAGTCGGCGGAATAAACACGCTCACCAGCCAGAAAATAATTGCCATTATCACGTTCGTTACAAGCCGAGGTAATCTGCGGCGGATTTCTTCTCCTTTACTTCTCATATTGAGACTCCATTGCCGAAGGACTGGAAAATTTAATTCACTAGTCTTCATAGAAGATATAAAAATATTGTCACGTTTATTTGTGGACACGCAAATGTTGAGGATAGCTATTCAACTGGCGCGTACATTTCAGGTACATTATCATGCTTAAGCCACGCCATGTGGCATACAAACTGTGAATTTGCCAGCTTTTCCCGATTTATATGAGAATGAGTTTTATTCATCAATACGCTTCTAATAGCTTTAAAAGAGAGGCGAAAGCTGGAGATGTCCGAAACAGGTGTAGATGATAAAGACTCTTTGATACAATCCATGCAAAAAGACCTCGATAGAGTACTTGCTGATGAATCAGGCGATTCGGAACTGCAATTTACGCGGACACGAGTGGCCATGATGGCTGTTCTTGTGGAGTCTGTCCAGACGCAAAGACTGTATTTTGTCGTTAGGTCAGTACTTAT
>CAZPND010000080.1:0-9964 GCA_964587975.1 uncultured Candidatus Bathyarchaeia archaeon | reverse complement strand
ACAGTCTGTTTAGCCAATTTATCTGGAATAAAAAAAGAGAGTAGGGTTATTTCCATAGTTTTTTGCCGGTCAACAGCCAAACGACTACTAAGATTACGGCGATCACGAGCAGTATATGTATTAGTGAGCCTACGCCTGGCAAAGCAAAGAATCCAACCGCCCAAAGTAACACAATAACAATAGCAATCGTCAACCAAATATTCATAGCAAACCACCCAACTAAGTCTTATCCACTGGTCTCAGGTACATGTGAAGCTGATCTTTTGATACTTTAAGGTGTAGTCCCTTTTCAGTCCAGCGCGCAACACCCTTCTCCAACGCTGAAATGGCCAACATGTTTCGCACTCCGCCTTTCTTTGCGCCAAGCACTGATTCTGCTATGTCCTTGGTCAATTCGATTTCAAGATGAGTTACCTTCCAATCTTCCGGGTCTATTCCTAATTCTTTGACTTTGCCAATTATCTCGTCTTCAGCAAACACATCCTTATCCAAAAAATCTTTACTATTCATGCTTATTTATCACTCCTTTATAAGCCCATTATTGGGCTACCTTATAAATGGTCATTGCCAGAGTTAAATGTGTGTGACTGTGAGCCCACACCAACACTCTGGCAAGTGTTACTGCGCTAACCGTTCCAAGTGCTTATCCGAATATGAAGCCTATGATTAGACCGACTACGAGTCCAAGACCTAACGGTAACATGCCCATAAGGAGTACCCCGTATTGAATCGCAATGGGACCGTATTTGTCTGCTATGTCACTCAACGCGGCAAGACTCAGACCGAAGAAGCCGAGGTAGCTGACCACGACGAGTATGATCGCGGCGATAATGGCGATTTTGAACATTTTTTTGATGAAGAAGCCCACGATTAAACCGATGATGAATGGAATAATCATCACAACAATCGGTGGTATGCCACCTATGCTTCCAGATGTTATAAACCCAAATATATCCTCTAAGACACCCAAAATCCCGCAACTCCTCTTAAGATAATGTAGAGGTGCAAATGACTATTAAGCATTTGTAGCTGTAGTCCCACAGCAACAGAGCAGCGAGCGTATTTTTCTTCTTTTACAACTACTTGAGTAAAGACATTGAAGTTTAAGGAAAATGCTTTTGAAGAGTAAGCAGGATAGAGGGGGGCATTGAATTTTAATCCCCAAATTCATCTTGCGGGATGATACCCGTCCCTCTTCGCGTCGTCGTGTGACGACAATAAACCTTTAGCGCGCGTTTAAGTGCTGAACAAAGAACCTTCTTTCTTGTGAGTGAGCCAAAATCTGGCGGAACACGGAGCGAAGGCTTGGAGCGAGTGTAGCAAGCGGGTCTATGCGGTCTGCCGAACGAAGTGAGGGAACCAGATTTTACAGGAGCGAACGAACAATTAACCTTTAACTGTTTGCCATACTCGTACCGATAGCTGGAGCGCTGGAGCGAGGCGAACGCCCGCGACGCTAAGAAACTCGCCCGACTTGATTACTATATTGCAGTTCTAAAACTTTTTTCCATACTTTTGGTGTTTACCAGCGAACTTAATAAGCCCAATTTAGCCTTATACACGGGGTATTCCACCATGAAAATAAGGTTAAAGGTCACAGTACGAAAAGGCGCAAGAATCGAAAGCCTACCACTCAAACAGCTAGAAAAAGCGAGTAGTTACAAAAAGAAGAGATGGGCGTACAAAGACGGCTGGCTAATCTTAGAAGGGTTCTAAGCTGATTCTTCAGAACCCTCCGCATTCGACTTCTTTGGTTTCTCTTCAGAAAAATCTATTTCGTAATTGCCCAACTTCAAGGTTGCCTTGTCCCTTTTTCCTGCTAATATCTCTTCAAATTCTCTCCAATTTCCCTCTATTTCCTTTAATCTGTCTTTCAATTCATTGATTTCATTGTCTCTAGCAGTGAGCTGTCTCTGAATTATCATATTCGCGTCTTCAACGTGGTGTAGAGCTTCCATCACTTTTTTGATGTCTTTTCTGACTTGCAAGCCATTGATGGATAGGTGTTCAAAGGCTCTCGCGTAAGCTTCCTTAATGGTTACGTCGTCGTAGTGTTTTCTTGCGGATTGCCGTGCGTGTCCCATCATCAAGTCTTTAACCTCGCTCTTAATGTCCGCTCTCAACAACGCGCTATTATAGAAGCTCCTAAGCGCTTTTGTCTTGAACTCCTTAGCCTTATCTGTGCCAAACGTTTTTTCCGCTAATCCCTTCATAGCGGTGTGAATTGTTCTAACGGCTAACTTGTCGCCTTTCCTCTTGGTGGTCGAAACAAAAAGGTAGCCTTCCTTTGGATTATCGCGCTCTTGAAGCATGGCTTGAATGTCGTGTACTGCCTCATAGCTTAGGCAAGTCGCTTGAATTTCTCCTGTTTTTTCGCGTGGCTTCTCAATAAAATAGTGCTCTGTCTCGGGTTGTTCATAGATTCCCTTGAGGTTTTCAATCTTCATTTGGCTTACGTCTACTTCGCTGAAACCCGACTGTGCAAGAACCAAAAGCAATGTGCGGTCTCTTAGGTTCCCGTGCGCGTACATGGCTTTGACTTCTTCCTTGGTGATTTTCCATCGTTGGATAACGGGCTGTTCTTGTGTGCTTTCCCAGTCTCCGCGCTTAAGGTTCAGGGGCAAGCCGTTTCTGCTGAAAAAAGAAGCTACAGTTCTTAATCGTGTTCTTACGCTGGCGTGTTTAAGGTCGCCTTTTCTCTCCAAATACTCTTTGAAGGCTCGCCACTTGTTCTCAAAAAAAGTCTTTGCGATATGTCCTGTGTTGTTAGGTCGTGCATTCGCTTCTTAATCTGCTCCGTCGGCGTCATATCAATGAAAATGTACCATTCGTGGAATTCGTTGCTGTAGTTCTTTTTTGTTCGGGGGCTTAGTCCAACTAACCATTTTTTGAAAAACTCATCTTTCTCGTAGGGCTTATCTAATATTTTCTTCATCTTATCTACCTCACATGTTTGTTTAAACCCTAAAAGCCTATCGTTCAGAACGCCAAAAATCCCCAAAAGTATTCAGCGCTCAAAACAACCTTTCCCTATAGAGGGGTAGGTCAGTATTGGTGCTGAAACCGCGCAATAGCATGCAGAAACCAGCGCCGTGCAGCCTGCTTTAAATAAGGGGGGTATAGACTGTTCCGAGCGATAGTCTCACATCCGCCGGATTTCTCAACACACACAACACAACAACCTAAAAGTTAATACATCCAAAACCACACCGTTCACAGAGGAAAGATTGCAAATGCCAGTAGCATTTATCATTGGAACGGCAGGTTCAGGCAAATCCCTGTTCACAGCAGCCCTGAGCGAATGGCTTAAAATGTCAAAACAGGACGTAGCAGTTGTGAACTTGGATCCTGGCGCATTAAAGCTTCCATATTCACCCGATGTGGATGTGCGAAACTACGTGGATGTCGGTGATATAATGGAAAAATACGGTTTAGGACCCAACGGCGCATTGATAATGGCTGCTGACCTCATCGCCGACGAAATCGACAACATAACAAAGGACATCGAAGCAGCCGACGCCGATCTGGTTCTGGTGGACACGCCTGGCCAAATGGAGTTGTTCGCGTTCCGAGCAAGCGGACCCTACATCGTGAACGAGCTTACAAAGGAGCCAAAAGCCATAGTTTACCTGTTCGACGCCGTTTTCTCCATAAACCCCTTAAACTACGTTTCCAACATGTTTCTCTCCGCAGCCGTCTACAACCGCTTCTTCCAACCGCAAATACACTTACTCTCAAAATGCGATTTGCTTCCAGAAAAAGAAATTGAAACAATCACCGACTGGGCATCTAGTCCAAGAGCCTTAGAAGATTCAATCGAGCAGAAACTGGAAGGCACAAAACGCCTTTTCAGCCGAAACATGATGCACGCCATCTACAAGCTTGGCATAAAATTCATGCTACTTCCAGTTTCAGCTAAAACAAACAACGGGTTAACAAACATTAACACTGCTTTGGAGCGCATTCTAACAGGCGGAGAAAAATACACGTTCTAAAGCACCACGTTCTCCAAGGCGTCACGTTTTTTTGTCATTTCCAATGAGTACCCAGCTTGCCGCGAAAGCCCCGCGTTTCGCCATTAACGGATTATCCGCACCAGCGATTATTATCACATCATTATCTTCAGGATTAAGCTTTTCAAGAATCTCACTCGCGGCTTCGGGGAACTCATCTTCTATACTGTTGCTCACAGACTCAATTTTTAAGCGTCCCTCCTTGGACACTATGACAAGAGCACGCCTCGCCCCACCCATAATAGCCGCATCCCGTTGATCAATACCCGACTTAACCTTATGGGCCATGTTCTTAACTAAAAACGCGTAATTGTACTTCGAAGTCGTCAAAGCTGTTTTCCCGATTTCAACTCTCTTAGGATAAACCTCAACAAAGCTTTTCCAAACACTCAACCCTTTATCTGTGAGAATGCACCCCTCCTTCGAAGTTACAATCAAACCAGCCTCCTTAAGGCGGCTTATTATCGTTCGGATTGCCCCTTTACCCACATTAAGGTTCTCAGCAAGCTTGTTACGCCCAATCGGCTTCTGGGCCAGAATCTCCAAAGCATAAAAAATGTGAAACATAGAAAATGTTGTGGATGGACCTGGACCTTTAGGGCTAGCAAGGCTTTCTATAAATCTTTTGAACTGGGAAGTCATAATAAGTGCCACATACTTATTTAAAATGGCTAATTATTATAATTTATTACTTAGAAAACGCGAGTCTTACATGAGACTGTGTGGTTGCAGCAACCTTTTGTTTGGATTTTTCGAATATGATGGGTTTGAGCCGTTATTTTGAAGCCAGTTTCGGCGCAAGCTGTTCCACAGCGTCTTTGACTTTGTTCCATTCATCAAGATTTCTAATGCTGAACTTGTTTTTCCGCTTCCACACACCGTTCCTGTTTTCCCACAGGTAAAGCCCTATCGAACGTTTCCCTGAACCCTCATAGACTACAATGGCTTCCCACCATTTTCCGCTTTTGAAAATCGTTACGTAATCAACAACCTTGTAGAACTCCGATATTGGCAGTTTCTCGCTTGGTTTTTCAGCGGATTCACTCATTCGCCTTCACACCGTTTAAGGTTGGACACCAAACATTTAAGCGTTTTACGCTGAAACTCAGTCCATAAGCTTCGCTCCGCCCACACTGCAGATTGCTTCAATCTTTGGCTGCCACATTTCGGCACTGTATAAACTTAAAATGGATTTGCAAAAGCACACAGCGACCGAATTAACTTGTTCAGTTCTGTCTTATCATGTAGAAAGCCTTTTTAAGAAAAATGAGGTATTAAGACCCTCATTACAAAGTCACTTGGCTGGTTCCTATGAGAAAAAAAGGAAGATACTTGTTCACTTCAGAATCCGTGGGCGAAGGGCATCCGGACAAAGTTGCGGATCAAGTTTCAGACAGCGTTTTAGACGCCATCATAGCGCGAGACCCTAAAGCAAGGGTTGACTGCGAAACGCTGGTGATGCAGGGAAACGTCGTAGTCACCGGGCAAATCACCACACAGTGCTACGTGTCAATACCTAAAATCGTCCGAAAAACGCTAAAGGAAATCGGATTTGACAACGCCAAAGACGGGCTGGACTGGGAAACCTGCGGCATTTTAGTTTCCATTGAGGAGCAGTCGCCAGATATAGCCATGGGCGTGAACGAAAGCGAAAAACACGAGCAGGGCGCTGGAGACCAAGGAATGATGTTCGGGTACGCCACAACCGAAACGGAAGAACTAATGCCGCTACCCATAATGCTCGCACACAAGCTTGTCAAGAGACTGGCCGATTGCAGAAAACAAGGAATTCTGCCCTATTTGAGACCAGACTGCAAGTCACAAGTAACTGTGGAATATTGCGATGGAAAACCAACAAGAGTAACCACCGTAGTAATCGCTGCCCAACACACCGAAGAAGTTGACAGCGAAAAAATGCGAGAAGACATAATCAATCAAGTAATAAAAAACGTCATACCCGCAGACAAATTAGACGCCGAAACAAAATACATCGTTAACGGAACCGGACGATTCGTAATAGGAGGAACCTTAGCGGATTCAGGTCTAACAGGGCGAAAAATAATCGTTGACACCTACGGAGGCTTCGGAAGCCACGGCGGCGGATGCTTTTCAGGAAAAGACCCCTCAAAAGTTGACAGGTCAGGCTGCTACATGGCTAGGTACATCGCCAAAAACATCGTCGCGGCAGGTTTAGCGGATGAGTGCGAGGTTCAATTGTCGTACGCCATAGGTGTAGCAGATCCAATCTCAGTATTCGTGGATACATGCGGCACAGGAAAATTGCCTGATGAAGACATTCTGGAATTAGTTAAGAAGAACTTTGACATGAGACCAAAAGCCATCATAGAGCACCTGCGACTCCTCAAACCGATATACAGAAAAGCCGCAGTGTTTGGGCACTTCGGAAGAGAGGACCCTGACTTCACATGGGAAATGACCGATAAAGCAGAAGTGCTGCGGAAAGCACTGAAATAAGCCAACACCAAAATTAACCCCGCACCATATGTTTTTCCCAGTCAATTTCTATCTGGACCGCGTCCAGTTAAACCAATGCAAGTTGGCTTTTCAAGATTAAGGCAAAAACCACACCGCGAAAAATGGGAAATTGCTTAGTAAAAATCTCCTTTTCCATGCTTTTTAGCTAAAGATGTACCAAAAGCTCATAAACCCGTTTTTTCTCTACTTCTCACCATCGGAAGAAGGGATTAAAATAGGCTGCGGCATCTTCGGTGCAATAAATTTCGAAAATAAACCGGTCTTCCCATACGTTTACTGGGGTCTCCGCGCCCAAAACCACAGGGGTCACCAGTCCCACGGCTTTCTCACTTACAACGGAGAAAAGTTTTACGTTTATAAAAATCTTGATCTGGTCCCTAAACTGCGATCCAGCGCCATACAAGAGTGGTTTGGGCGGATGCCTGGCTCAATAGGCGTAGGCAATGTGCGATATACCACGTCGGGAAAATGTGACGATGCTTCGCTGCTAGAAGGCACTCAGCCAGTCACCGCCTCGATAGACGGGTTGAAGCTCGCGCTTTCATTCAACGGCAACATCGTTAACACACACCAGCTAAGAAAGGAAACCGACACGCGCTTCGCTGACTTGCCGTACACCTGCGACTCAGACTTGGTATGCCGCAAACTATTGCTCGAACTAAACCGACGTAAAGACTTAACGTCTGCCGTAAACGAGTGCATGAGAAACATTGACGGCGCGTTTTCCGTGGCTGGCATAACAGGAGACGGGGATTTCTTCGCTTTCAAAGACCAGCACGGGATAAAGCCGCTTTGCGCAGGACACCTTCCCGATGAGGCAACTTACGCTCTTTCTTCAGAAACCGTCAGTTTAGACATGAACGGGTTTGAAAGAGATTTTGAACTGGAGCCAGGCGAACTGGTAACGGTTTCAAAAGAGGGGTTTAAACGCGAAAAAGTTATCAAGAATCCGCGCAAGGCTTTTTGCGCGTTTGAATACGCTTATTTTGCGAGACCTGACTCGCGGTTTGACGGCAAGTACGTTTATGAAATCCGCGAAGAATTCGGAAGGAACATCGTACGCGAGTACCCTGACATCGTGAAAGACTCGGACATTATCCTCTCGGTGCCTGAAACAGGTGATGACCCCGCCATGGGCGTTCATGAAGAGTCTGGGCTCAGGTGGGAACGGGCATCCCGCAGGCACCGCTACGTCACTGAACGCGCTTTGATACTGCTCAACAGGGAACGTTGCTCAACCATAGACAGGAAAATCAACATCTTAGGCTCAAAGGTGGATGGAAAACGCCTCATAGTCACGGAAGACAGCATAGTCCGCGGAGACACCACAAAGGTTACAATAGGCAAGATGCGTAGCGCAGGTGCCAAAAAAGTTTACATGTTCGTCACTTTCCCGCGCATAATCGGACCGTGCTTCTACGGCATCGACATGGCAACTTACGGCCAACTGATCGGCTCAAACCACAGCGCGGAGGAAATCGCGAAAATCATCGGTGCAGACGCCGTGTGCTACCAGTCAATCGACGGGTTAGTGCGCGCCACTGGGCAGACTCGTGACCAGTTATGTCTCGCGTGCATAACGGGCAAGTATCCCACACCTTTAGCGCAGAAAATGGCTGATGAAATGAAAGAGAAGTTCCTTAAAGGTTACGAGGAAAAAGGAAGAATCTACGAAACCTGTGAAACCTCACCGCAAACTTAGCGATAAAACAAATTAAGCGTTCCAGTTTATTCTTTAACAAACAAGGTGTCTATTATGGAGAAAGTAGGCGTACTCGTCATTTCGTACGGTGCCCGCGAGGTAGCTATGGTTGACGCTTTCACAAGAAGCCCAAATCATAAAGTGGAACTCTACATCGCAGACAAGCAATGTAACCCTTTCAACATGGGAAAAGCCGCTAAACATGTGGTTATCCCAGACTTGAGCGCCGAGGAAATCTGCAGGTTCGCGGAAAACAACAAGGACAAAATAGACTTCGCCATCGTGGGTCCAGAAAAACCCATAATCGCAGGCGTACGCGACCTCATAGAACGGCGTACAGGCATACCTGTCATCTGCCCAAAGCAGCAATACGCTATAGAAGCCAGCAAAGTTGAGCAGCGTCTATTATTTCAGGAAATAGCGCCCGATGCAAACCCGCGCTTCAAGATTTTCGACCCCAAAGACTACAAAGGCACAAGTGATGTCAAAAAAGCGGTTTACAGCTGGTTAGACACGCTTGAGAACAAAGCCGTAGTCAAGCCTGACAAACCCTCGGCGGGAAAAGGCGTAGGCGTCTGGGGAGACCACTTCACCACGCGCGAACAGCTCTTCGAACACTTCATGTCTAACTTCCAGTACAGCGCCGTCATAATAGAAGAAAAAGTGGACGGTGAAGAATCCAGCTTCCAAGCGTTATGCGACGGCAAACACCTCATTCCTCTGCCAGGAACCCGGGATTACAAGCGCGCATTTGACGGCGACAAAGGACCTAACACTGGCGGAATGGGCTCCTACAAAGGAACAGACGACACGTTGCCCTTCCTAACCACGACAGAAAGGGAGAGCGAACTCGCATTAGCCAAGAAGATTTTTGAAAAATGGAAGACAAAAATAGGCGACGACTCAGCGTTGAGAGGTGTGCCCTTATACTTGGCGTTCATGCATACCGGCGCTGGAGCTAAAATCCTTGAAAACAACAGTCGCCCAGGCGACCCCGAAATCATCAACATCCTGCCTATCCTGAAGGAGGATTTTGTGGATGTCTGCTTCAGAATTATAGAGGGCAACTTGACGAGCGTTGAGTTAGAGAAGGCAGCGACTGTTTTGACATACAAGGTTCCGCCTGGTTACGGGGGCTACGCGAATGTTTTTCCAGGTCTGGTGGATAAGACGGCTGTTGATAATCCAGTTGACCTTTCTAAGGCTTATGCGCTCGCAAGCAAGTACGGCGACCGAATCCGCGTGTACCCGGCAGCCATGGAAATCCGAGACAGCAAAGTTTACGCTTTGAAGTCTCGTGCTGTTGGCGTGTTAGGCGTCGGCGAAACCATTGAGGAAGCACGCAACGTCTCGCTGGAAGGCGCCCAAGCCATTAAGGGCGGCGCTTTGTGGAACAGGACGGACATAGCTTCCAAGCAGCACATAGCGCAGAGCGTAAGCCACATGGAGCGGTTGAGGCGCAAGCCTTGAAGCGCGTTTTCATATCAGACTGCGAGGGACCCATAAGCAAAAATGACAACGCCTACGAAATCGCAGCACAGTTCGTTCCGAACGGCGACAAGCTTTTCACTCTCATAAGCAAGTACGACGATGTCCTGGCGGATGTTCTGAAAAAACCAAGCTACTCAGCGGGCAGCATACTAAAGCTGATCTTGCCTTTCCTCAAGGCATATGGTGTTACGGACAGGCAGATGGAGGAGCTTTCCGCTCAGAACCTAATCCTGATTGCAAACATCAAAGACACCATGCAGCA
>CAZPND010000079.1:0-10092 GCA_964587975.1 uncultured Candidatus Bathyarchaeia archaeon | reverse complement strand
TCATCTACGCAAACGTTAACCAAAAGGTTCCGCTTGTCAAAAGATTCAACAAACATGGTGCCTGGTGCTCCAGAATCTTTAGCGGCTATGACTTCTGAAATGAGGGTGTTCCAGTCTTTTTCCGCCCTTTTTGCCTCGGTGAACCTGTTAAGAAGCATTTGGAACTCGCTGGAGTGCGCATAGATAACGTCGCCCATGCACCTGTTGCGTTCAGCCTTAGCTTCATCCTCGCGCAAAGCTTTTTCCTGCTCAGCAATTACCCGCTTAAGCCTTTCAGTCTCCTGCGTAATCTTGTCAACTTCAACGCTGGCAACCGCTTTCTCCGCGGCTGTGGCTCTCAAGTACAGCTCATCCACCGCTTCGTTAAAGCTTTTGTAAGGCTGAGACCGCAAAGCGTCGTAACGTTTAAGCTTGAACGGCGCGGCATCCTGAAAGCTGCCATCTTCAGCCAAAACAACGTGCGGCTCCGTCTTGAAGCTTGCAACTGTAGAAAGTAAACTTTGGAGACCGCAGAATATGGCGTCAACTTCCGTGCTGCTCAAGGCACTGCACTGCTTGGTTTTTTCAACGTTAGCCCTCAGCAGGATTTCTTCCGCGTAGAAGCCTCCTACGCCTAGAAAACGCGCTATCGCCCTGACGACTTCAACGTCGCCTGACGCGTTAAGGGCTTCTTTAAGTTCGTCTTTTGAGACGTTGAAGGGGTTTTTCCCGCTTGAAGGTGGAAACTGGTACGCCTCGTTGCGGACGATGTTGCGGTCGCGCATATGCTTGAAGACTAAGGCTTGGAGGATTTCGCCTTTTTCGCCCGTGAGGATGATGTTGCCTTCGCCGAAAAGCTCCAGAATTAACCGCAGCACGCCTATTTTGGTTCTGAAGTGAACGGTGACTACGCGTTCAAACTCGTACTGCTCCACGTTGTCCACCCAGGCGCCGCGCAGGTATTTCCTTAATGCCATGCAGAACGCAGGCGGCACTTTAGGGGGCTTTAACGCGTAAGCGGTTAAATGTAGCCTGGTGCCTGCTTCCATGACAAGCCGCAGCGGAGGCTTATCGGTCTTGTGCAGCTTCAGAACTATGGTTTTCTCGTTAAGTTGGTAGATGTTGTTGACTCTGGAGTCGACTATGGTTTCTTTCAGTTCGTGAACTACGATGGCAACGTCGAAGTTTGTGAATTCTTTCTTGCGCAACGGGGTCAGCACCAGTTTGGAATCTAATAGTTCGGACTATAAAATAACCCTTTCATAACTGACTGTTTTTTTTGGTGATTGGTGCAGGCTCGAAAAAAAGGGAGGGGAATTTGAGGCGCCTCTGGCTGAGCGAGTTTCAGGTTCTTTAGTGTTTTTACGTAAAAGTATGTTGTTTGTTGCGCTCGCAGTCGGTGTTTCCGAAGCAGAGGTTAGAATGTGGCTTGGAAGGTTACTTCCGTGTTGAAGATGTTGGCGAGTTTTACGTCGTACGTGTTTCCAGGCAGGAAGTTTCCTGTTAGGATTACGGATCCTATGGCGTTTGGGGCTATTTTAACTAGGTTTGTTATGGCTGTGACTAGGCCGTTGACGTAGGCGGTTGTTATCTCAATTAGGGTTGATCCCGCGTTTTTCAGGGACGCAACTATGTGGGTGGAGTTGATTGAGAATGAATCCAGGAGTAATCCGGCTATTTGGGTGCTGATTTTCTCTGTTGCGAAGTTGATGTTGTCCATTACGAAAGTGTAAAATAGGATTCCGGTGACGAAGGTTACGAGTACTAGGAGCAGCACTCCGAATACGGCTGTTGATGCTCTGCAGGATTTTTTGGGTTGTTTAGGCATGGTTTTTCCCTCCTGTGTATGTGTTGTACCCAACTACAATAGGTTTGTTTTTAGACATATTATCACCAATTAATACGCCCTCAAGCGAAAATATAAGCATTATGTTTAAATCCGAACAGTGAACATACCAAAGCATATATAATATACATGAACCAGAAACGCTGACCCAACAAAAACTTTTAACCCTGAACCCGAATAGCTACTAGCAACCTATTTCTGCCCCCGCAACACAACAAAAAAGAGACAAAACAATGCAAAAAAACAAAACCGTAATCAAACTCCATAGACCAGACACAAGCGAACTAATATTCTTCTTCGCCTGCGGAGCAATAATAAGCGTTCCCCTAACCCTCTTCATCTACCAATACACAGATACTTTACTGGCCAGTCTCAATCCATTCACAATCACTTTAATCTCAAGCACGCTTATTGCACCCTTCATCGAGGAATTCGCCAAGGCGTACCCCCTCTTCTATCGCCACGGCGAAACTCAAAGATCAATTTTCAACCTTGCATTGTTAGTGGGTCTGGGCTTCGGCATAGTCGAAATGATAACATACGTTTCCGTACTGGGCGTGCCCATAGTCAGCAGGTTGCCTGGGCTGTTTTTTCATCCCGCAAGCACATCCATAACTGCGTACGGCATAGCCAAAAAACGACCTTTACCCTTCTACATGGCTGCTGTTTCCCTTCACTTCTCCTATAATTTTCTTGCAGTGATAGGTAGCGGTTTCGGTTTTTCACCTGGAATTTTTGTAGTAGCGATTGCTGTTTATGCTTCGTGGCAGTTGCGGAATGCGACTAAAGAAAAAATCGTGATTTAGCATACATCTTGCATTGATAAGCAGCAGAAACGATTTAAATAGGCAACTTTTTAATGTATGACCAAAATATAGACTGAGAGGATTGAAGTTCATTGAATCCGCTAGTGACGATATACTGGATAAGAGTAGGCTTAAGCTTAGTTGCAGCCGCAATCAGCGCCGTGGTAGCCACGATGCAAAACGCAACTGACCTGTACACTTTCGTGAATGGGATTACAATAGCCTTGCTGGTTTACTTGGTATCCTACTACGTGATCAAAGCAAAATTCATGAACCAAGTGGAGAAACAATCAAAACTCATGACCCAAGCTATATTCATGTACTTCATCGCGTGGGCGGTCTTCTTCATACTGTTCTACTCTTTACTGACAGGCTCAGCGGCAGTGGCTTAACTAACTATTTCACGACGGTTTCTGAAAGAAATTCGCCATCGTGGCTTGACTCTTATCGCCCCTCAAGGTTTCTACTTTTTCCGTTTCAGCTTCCTTACTCTTGCGGCTCGGAGGCGGCTGGATATCCATTCGCGTTAAGATGCGCATGCAGTCCGCCCATGCTGAGAAGTATCCGCGGTCAAAGTCGCCGTGAAGCCCATTGCGCATGTGATCCAGAAATTCACGTCTATACCCGTGCAGGGCTGCGCTGTCCGATAAGTCAAGTTTTGAAAAGAACGCGTATCCGTCGCCGCTGGTTTTTCGGGAAAGGTACATGCCATACAATGCTCGGAAGTAGCCTCTGTTCCACTCTGTCCTCTGCATTTTCTGTTTGATTCGGTCCAGCTCCCGCATCGCTTCTGTGAACTGTCGCGTAACTATGAGCTGGAAGTACCGGGTGACTAAGGCTTGAGATATGGGCATTTTTAATGACCGCGATGCTTGCTTGTTTTCTCGTCTTCAGAGACATCTTCTATACCGTTCTCGGTTACTTTAAATATTTCCTCGCCTTCGGGCAGATACGGGCTTGACACCAGCCTCGCAATGCGCACTGGACCCCGCGAAGCCTTCCGCAGGTAGATGCGCGTGTGACTTGTGTGCCCGACGATGTGGCCGCCGATGGGGTGAACAGCGTCGCCGAAGAACACGTCTGGCTTAGCCATGACTTGGTTGGTTACGACCGCCACGGTGTTGAATGCGCGGGCTAACGCGATGAGCTTGTGCATGTGCTTATTCAACTTTTGTTGTCTGCGCGCCAACATCTCTCGCCCGACGTATTCGCTTCTGAAATGGGAAGTTAAAGAATCCACAATTATCAGTTTAATGTTGTTTTCTTTGATGATTTCATCAGCGTTTTCCAAAAGAAACATCTGATGGTCAGAAGTGTACGCTTCGGCGTAGATGATTTTCTTAACAACTTCTTCAGGTTCAAGACCTACGTGCTTGGACATCTGCACAATCCGCTCAAGTCTGAAGGTGTTTTCCGTGTCCACGTATAAGGCGCCGCCGTCCAAACCGCCGCGTTCTGGAGGCAGCTGAACGTTAACGCATAACTGGTGGCACATCTGGCTCTTTCCGCTGCCGTATTCACCGTAGAATTCGGTGATTGTTTGTGTTTCTAAACCGCCATCAACAATCTTGTCTAGTGCTTGGCTGCCTGTGGTTAGCCGCAGGACGTTTTGGCGCATCTTGAGCAGTTCATCCGCGCGTACAAAGTTTATGCCGATTGCTGAGCGGGCTGCTTCGATTATTGAGAAAGCCTTTTTTTCTCCGACCCCGATGGGTTCCAGTTCGCGGGCGGTGGCCATGGCGAGTGATTCGACTGTGTGGTAGCCGATGTCGCGTAGTTTTTGGGATGTGGCTGGTCCGACTCCTGGGATGTCTTCTATGAACGAGTACTTCTTTTTGGGTTCCGGTGTGGTTTCTTCCTGTTCCGCTTCTTCTTGATTTTCGATGTTTTCGTCTTCTTCTGACATGTGGTTAACCTTGGGATTCAGTTGCGGAAAGGTGTATTTAAAACACGCGAAATAGTGGAGGGTTTTGTACGTGGAGAGGTGGGTTAAAGTGAATGTGTGTTTTAGTTTTGATAGTTAGCGTGGATTTTGTTTGTTGTTTCAGAAGATTTAATATTAAATCGTGATATGCAATACAAAGGAGTAAAGCGGAAACATGTTCAAAAACTTCAGAGACAAAATCGCCGTCTCCGGAATCACAGTATTATGCATCGGTGTAACCCTCCTAATATTCACTTTCTTCAGCGCTTACGGACTACTCACAGCAGACCTGTCCCCCATCTCAACCCAAGACCTCGTCCAGACCTTCGGGGAAGCCTTAGGACCGCTGATCGCCGCCTCCATACACATAATGTACCTAGGCGTCATGGGCTGGGTAAGCTCGCTGATAACCATCCGAGGCGTAACAATCATGACTCATGCGCCTAAAGCTGAAACAGACGCCACACAAGCACCTCAAGCGCCACAGCAGGAACCAAGCGCTCAGCCTCAAAAGGGAAAAGCAAAGCCTCAGAAAACTAAGCCCTCAGAACCCGAACTGATTGTTATTCCGCTGGAAGAGATGGAGCAGCAGCCAAGGCAGCCGGAAGCCAAGCGGTCATCGTGAAAAAGCCGCTTTTCACCGTCTTTAAAGAAGGAACTGCAATGAACGTGCCGATTCGAGCGTTAGGTATAGCTACATCCGTTTTCTGGGTGCTACTGATGGCTTTCATGGTTTTAGCCGCGTTCTCCGTTAAGGATTTGAATTTTGACTTCGGCGAACCCCAGTTCTCACCAGCCCCAGATGGACAGCTTACCTTGTCGCTACCCCTGTACATTGATAACCGAGGATACTACAGCCTCAAAGAGTTCCATCTTTCAACGGTGTTCTCTGACGCGGAAGGCGCGGAAATCTCAAGAGCCAACACTTACGTTCCGGTCATACCGCACGGGGAGAAAACCACAATCATCCACAACGTCACGTTAAGCATCGTCAGCCTGCTTGAAAATGGCGAACAGTACCTGTTCAACGATAACAACCTTAACGTTTCAGTCACGGCTGGACTGAACTTTGCGGAGTTGCTTCCCGTTGAGATTTCAACGAATTTTACGTTTCCGTGGGGTGCACCCTTCTACAATTTTGCTCTCGGCACGCCAGCGTATGGCAGGTTTAGTTCTACGCAGGGCGCGGTGACGGTTCCGATGAGTTTTGAAAATCACGCCTTCTTTGACGTAGCAGGCAACATCAGAATAGAGCTTTACGATGGTGCGGGCTCGCTTCTGGATGAAACCCAAACCCTGGTTGATGTTCCGCAGGGCTCCGCCTACGATGGAAGTGTGGCGTTTAATGTTCCGTTGGAATCGGCGTCTTTGTCAACGGCGCGAAGTGGGCATTTTGACGTTTACTTTGACACTAGGGTTTTTGAGTATGGGCCTTTGGTGATTCCGTATGGTTGAGCAGCAGAAAAAGAGCAAGAATCTGGTCAAGGACGTTTCGTTCCGAGTGGCAAAAGCTACTGTGAAAGCCATACTTGTTTACCTGATTTACTTCCTGCTTGTGCCGATGTTGGCGCCGCTTTTCGAGTTGATTCCCGGCTTCATGGAATCCATTGAAGTTTTCGTCATAGTCTACATCGTGCTTATGATTCTAGGCGACCTCACGGCGAAAACGGTTTTCCAGTACTTCTTCAGCACCGCGAGAGCCCTGTTCTTCATGGCTTACCTGATGCTGTCAATGGGAGACGGCGTTTTCAACACAAGCTACGAAAACTTTAGCTTAACCGTGAATCTCACCCTGTTTTACACGGTGGCGGTGCTGCTCAGTCTCTTAGGCTTCGCGAGAACAATTCTGCAGGCGATAAACTTTATGCATGAAAAAGCAGAAGCCGAAAGCGGTTTGCAACTTTGAAAAGAGCGGATGTTTTTGTGCTCTCGGTGAGTATAGCCCCCTTATTTAAAGGCGCAAGCGTTTTTTGGCTGTGGAAAGCGCCAATACGGGCAGACCCCCTATAGGTTTCTGCAACGAACAACTATTAGGATCCAAATAGACGGCAAATACGCTATACAGTGAAGTAAGTGGACACAAAATGCTTAACGGAAAAGAGGATTCGTTTAGACATTGGTAAGCATAAGTCAGCCAGAGTAAAGGTTAAATGTAAGTTCAACTTATTGTAATGTGGTGCTGTAATGAAGAGACCAGCATTTACACTGACACTCATTCTAGCGCTTTTCTCAACGGCATTTTGTACTCAGATAGTTAGCTTGGCAGAAGCAAACCCCGATTGGACGTATACTGGTGCAGACTGGAGACACGTAGCTACCATAACTGGCACTGGCAACCAAGAAACAACTGTCTTTGTACCCAGTCAAGCTCATACGAGAGTTTATGGTAATTGCACTTCTGGAAGCGGTACTGCACAGTTTGGTGTATACGATGATTTCGGAGGCGCTGTTTATCATTATTCAGCAGCTGGATTTCATAACTATCCAGGAACTACGAGTTTTTCAAGCAGGAGGGGACCCGCGAATGTTAGCGTGGTGATACGAACATTAAACATTTTGAATTACACCGTGGTATTGGAGTATGATGCCGCTGCGCCCACAACCACAACTACGCCAACCTCTCCGATTCCAACACAAGCACCTTCTCCATCTCCCTCACAAGAACCAACATCAACACCTTACACTGAACCTCAACAAAAGGGACAAGAAGTTATAGCAGGCGTAGCCTTCGCATCGGCAGTATTCGCTGCTGGCTTGGGTTTGCTAATCTATCTCATCAAAAGAAAATAACAGAAATGCCTTGTTCACTTTCGCTTTTCCACCCTTCAGACAATCCTTTTTCGAGCCATCAGGCAGAAATTTTAGACTAAGGCTTGCCTTTCAGCAAAAAAAGCACGAGCATTTCACCCTCACCTAAGCAAGCCATTAGACAAAAATCAACACATGAAGACACGCGTCATTTTTTGCATTAAAATTTAAGCCATAAGCTACTGAATTCTACCGTAGGCTATGTTTAGTCTAAAAGACATCAAAGGTTTGTGAGTCGTTGCCTGTAGCTGTCGTAGTCGGGCAGCGCCCTCGGGTATTCTTGCTGCATCAGCGGTGAGGATATGAGGAAGTCTGCGGAAGCGCGGTTGCAGGCGAGTGGAATGTTCCACACCGTGGCCATGCGCAGGAGCGCCTTCACGTCTGGGTCATGCGACAGGGACTCCAGCGGGTCCCAGAAGAAAATAAGGAAGTCTATGCAGCCTTCGGCTATGCGGCTGCCTATCTGCTGGTCGCCGCCTAAGGGTCCGCTTTCGAAAATGGTGATTTTTGACCCAAGCTCTTCTTCTAAGACCTTGCCGGTTGTGCCTGTGGCGAAGAGGTCATGCTGAAGCAGCGTGCCTTTGTTGAATCTGACCCATTCAAGCAGGTCTGGTTTTTTGTGGTCGTGGGCTATAAGCGCGATTTTCTTTCGCTTACCGATAACGGCTATTTTTCCTCTCATTTTTCTGCAGACTCCTTTTGAGATAAAGCTTGACGGGAAGGGTGTATATTGGTTTTCCCAATAAAACATTTGCAGCTATTTAGATGCATATTTAAATGTTAGAATGGAAAATATGCTGTAGAGGTTGTAGTGTTATGGGCTGGGGAAGCAGCGGCACGCCGCCGTGGGTTGACGAAAAGAACATCGACAGGGAGAAGATGCTGAAGAAGGCGGCTGAGGATGCCGCGAGGATTAAGGCGTTGGAAGACGAGAACGCGACGCTTAAGAAGCGGGTTAAGCAGTTGGAAGATGAGCTTCAACAGCTGAAAAAGTAATTCTCTGCGTCTCTTTTTTTGGTCAAGGCGTCTAAACTTTGTTTATAGTTGTTTGGTCATGACGTAGGCATCTTCGCCGTCGGAGTAGTAGCCGTGAAGTGTTCGGGTTACTTCGAACCCGAGTTTCTTGTAGAGTGAGACGCCTGGGTCGTTTGTAACTCTGACTTCCAAGTAGCAGAGTTTAGCCTTGTAATGGCTCATGCCCTCTATCGCTCGCGTCATCAACGCGTACGCAACGCCTTTGCGTCTGCCCTGAGGCATGACCGCGATGGAGACGACGTGTCCTTTCCGTATTAAGCCGCCTAGGCCGAGGCTTGCCAAGCCAACTTCGATGCGGCACATGATGTAGCCGATGATTTTTCCGTCTTCTTCCGCCACTATGAATGTTTCGGGGAACCGTTTATGCAGGTCCATGAAGAAGAAGTCCATGTAGTTCTCTGGTAAACAAAGACGGTTGATTTGCATGACGCTTTGCAGGTCGTCTGGCGTAAACTTGCGCAGTTTGAAGGTTTGTTGCATCTTTTCGCCTTCTTAATCGAAGTTTTAAGAATCAAACTTAAAGCTTACGCTTTATGCGTCATCAGGCTTGGTTAACCCGTGAGAATGTGCCCTTTTAGGTATGCTTGTTCCTGTGTTTTTACTTCGGGCAGGGTGAAGTTGCCTTGGGGCATGGTCCACACTTTCGCTTGTGACCCCGCGGTCTTCAACGTTTCACGAAACGCGTCGTTGACCGCCCGAGCCGTTTTTAACTTGAAAACGCCGTTGGCGTAGTAGTCGGGCAGCGAGGAAACCAGGATGATGGGGTGGCTTTTCAGTGCTTTGAGCAGGTAGTACGCTTTGTGTCCGCCTAGCTCGAAGTTCCGCTTTACTTCGCGTTCAACTTTCTTCAGCTCTTGTAGCCGCGCCATCCAGTCGTAGAACACTTGGTTGCCGTGTCCTTCGGCGCATTCAGCCACCAGGATTATTGTGCCTCCGCGTTTAGTCACTGCCAAAGCGTTATCCAGCGCTTTATAAGCCTGATACAGGTTTATGTCCGCGGGGTAGCCTCCTGGGCTGACCACCACGATGTCGGCTCTGCGGTCCACCGGTACGCGGTACATGTCATCCACCAGCTTGGTGGCTTCAAGAAACGCCTGCTCCATGTCGCCTGCGAATGCCTTTACGATTTCGTTTTTGCTGTTTGTCACCACGTTCAGGATGAAGTCCACCTTAGCCAGTCTCGCGGCGTCGGTCATGTCCTCGTGCACGGGGTTGCCTTCTAAGACTCCGGTGCGCGCGTTCTGGTCCAGGAGCATGGCGTGGTTGTGGCTGATGGTTTCTCGGCATGAGATGGCTGGCATGACGCTTTTGCGTCCGCCTCCGTACCCGGCGTAGTAATGGAAGCCCACGTCGCCCACGAGCACTTTGACGTCTGCCTCAGCGAAAACGGGGTTGACGCGAACGTCGGTTCCGCGCTTGGTTTTGCCTACGGGCACGAGGTCTTCTGCTTTGCAGTTGTGGCTGACTGTTTTTACGCGGTTTAGAATTTCCTCGCCAAGTATCCGCTTAGCTTCTTGGGATTTAACAGCTCTGTGGGTGCCGCAGCCGAAGATGATGGTGACGTTTTCGTCTTTGACGCCTGCCGTGTTCAGCTCTGCCAGCACGGGCGGAAGCATGATGTGGGTGGGCGTGTTTCGGGTGAAGTCGTCCACGACTATGGCGATTTTGTGTTCTGGCTGGGCGATTTCGCTTAG
>CAZPND010000078.1:0-10200 GCA_964587975.1 uncultured Candidatus Bathyarchaeia archaeon | reverse complement strand
GCCTATTTGGATCCTAATAGCAGATGTATGCAGAAAACTATAGAGGGGGTCTACCGTATTGGCGTTTTCCGCAACCAAAAACATGCAGAAAAGAAACCAGCGCACTGCAATCCCCTTTAAATAAGGGGGGTATAGACTGTTCCACGCACTATAGAACACAACACGCAGAGTTCCGCGATATGTTTTTTACTGTAAGTCGCAATCCCTTTAGGTTGAGGATTCACGTTGGCAATATTGAAAGGATTCCAGAAACTCACACACGTGGATGAAGCACTGCAAACGTGGCTTGACATTTTACAAGTCAAAAAACGCGGCGAAACCACAGTTCCCCTTAACAAGGCCTTAAACCGCATTTTAGCAACGGACCTGATTGCTTCAGGCGATTTGCCACCGTTCGACAAGTCAGCCGTTGACGGCTACGCACTCAAAGCCGAAGACACCACAGGCGCAACACAATTCAAACCCATCACACTCCACTTAACAAACACTCAAGAAGTCGGCGCAAAACAAGCACAACAAATCTGGACAGGAAACCCCATCCCAAAAGGCGCAAACGCAGTAATAATGCTCGAAAACACCAAAAAAACCAATAACGAACTAGAAATTTGGACGCAACTCGCACGCAACGGAAACATATCCAAAAAAGGCGAAGACGTAAAAAAAGGCGAAAACATCATCCAAGCCGGCACACGCCTAAAACCCCACCACATCGCCATGCTCGCCGCCATGGGCAACACCCAAACCAAAGTCACCAAGAAACCCCAAATCGCCATCATAACCACCGGAAACGAACTCGCCCAAGCAGGAACAACACCAGCAACAAACCAAATCTACGAATCAAACGGCATCATGCTCACAGCCATGTGCCAAGAACTCGGCGCACAACCAACATATCTGGGCATAGCCAAAGACGACCTAACGGAAATCACCCAAAAACTCAAAACAGCACTACAAAACTACGACGCCGTAATCACTTCCGGCGGAACCAGCGTTGGCGGACTCGACCTAGTTCCCGACGCAGTCAACAACCTAGGAAAACCAGGCGTAATCACACACGGCATGGCACTAAGACCAGCAATGCCAACCGCCCTCGCAACCCTAAACAAAAAACCCGTAATGATTCTCTCAGGAAACCCCGTAGCCGCCATAATCGGCTTCGAAACCTTCGCCAGACCCCTAATCTGCAAAATGCTCGGAATGAAACACACCGAACCCCGACCCCAAGTAAACGCAACCATGACACGCAAAGTCGCCACAACACTCGGCAGAAAAACCTACGTACGCGTCAAAGTAACCCAGAAAAACAAAGAGTTCCTCGCTGAACCCGTAAGCGCACGCGGTTCAGGCGCAATCTCCACCATGACACGAGGCAACGGCTTCGTCATCGTCCCAGAAAACAGAGAAGGCATCACAAAAAACGAAAAAGTACTCGTCCACCTATTCGGAACCGTGGAGACAACCTGAAATGTTTAGACGATTAATGACGTTCGACGAAGCAAAAAAAGTTGCCGCCGAACAGCTGAAACCCACAGCCTTAAGCGCAGAAGAAATCCCCCTGCTATACGCTTACAACCGCGTACTCAAAGAAAACGTCATCTCAACCCTGGACATCCCGCCCTTCAACAGGTCAACCGTAGACGGCTTCGCAGTAAAAGCCGAAGACACATTCGACGCAGAAGAAAACCAACCAGCAAAACTAACCATACGCGGCACAGTAAACATCGGAGAACCACCAAAAATCCGCATCGGAAAAGGCGAAGCCGCAGAAATCGTCACAGGCGCACCTATTCCAGAAGGCGCTGACGCCGTTGTCATGGTTGAAGACACCGACAAGGAAGCCGCGGAACTTCGCGTTTACAGAGCCGTAACCAAAGACGGCAACGTCATGAAACGGGGAACGGACATAAAAAAAGGCGAAACCGCGCTTAAAGCAGGTCAAGTTCTAGGCGCTTCCGAAATAGGCGTGTTAGCTGCGTTAGGCTTAACCCGGGCTACGGTGTTCAAGGTTCCCGTGGTCGCGGTTCTTTCGACAGGAGGAGAAATAACAGAACCCGGCAAACCGCTGCCAGCGGGAAAGATTTACGACATAAACGCCTACAGCCTAAGCACCGCAGTGCGGGAAAGCGGTGGAAAACCAGTCTACCTTGGCGTAGTGCCAGACGACAAGGTCTTGCTGCGAAAGGCGTTGGAGCACGCGTTGGCGTCTGCGGACATGGTTTTGACTTCGGGCGGAGTTTCCGTGGGACCGCATGATCTTACGCCGCAAATAGTGGATTCGCTTGGCGAGCCTGGTGTGCTTGTCAGCGGAGTCGCGGTTAAGCCTGGAAAACCCACCACGATAGCGCTTATTGGGAAGAAGCCGGTTTTTGCGCTTCCGGGGCATCCGACTTCTGCTTTGCTGATTTTTCACTTGTTTGCTCGCCCTGTTATTCAGCTTATGGCTGGCAGACCTGCGGCGGAAGCCAAGACGGTGAAGGCTTTGGCGGCTAAGAGGATGTTTCAAGCTAAAGGCAGAAGAACGTTTGTCATGGTTAGGCTGAAGCGTGAGAATGCGGATAGGCTTGTGGCTGAGCCTGTGGAAACGGGTGCTTCAGGAGCTATAACAACGTTGGCTAAGGCTGACGGTTTCGTTGAGATTCCAGCGAATCAGCAGTTTGTTGATGCGGATGAAGAGGTTACTGTTGGTCTTTTGAAAGGCGCCTTGTAAGTATGGCTTAGGCTTCGGACGGTTTTCTTTTTAGCACGATGTAAAGTGTGACGAGCCATGTTAGCACGGCGTAGACGACCATGCTTGCGCCAATAATCCAGTTGGTGAACCCTTCAATGGATAGCGTGTACAGGGAAAATGTGGTGGCGACGGCGAACACGGCGACAACCAGCCATAACGCCCAGAACCTTTTCTTTAGAATGCCGTATGCGGTCACTATGCTGAGTATGCCAGTCAAACCAACGTGAGGCGGGAAATTGGCAAACGGCAGCAACACGAGAAAAATTATGCCAACTGCACCGTAAAAAACAGTTGGCGCTAACGTTTGGATTCCGGCACTTTTGAGTTTGGACGCGAATGACATTTTTGACCGCCTTTACACCTTAAGCATTAGGGCTGAATTAATAAATTCTGTGGTTTTTTTACAAATTCTATGGTGTCCTGCCATCACTTTCGCTTCCTGAAGATCTTTCCGCCGTCATCGTATTCTCCAGTGACGTACTCAAAGCCTACCTCTATCAGAGCCTTTGCCTGTTCAACTGTTGAAGCCACTTTGACATGATATTCGTTAACGCTGCCTGAGAACAGCGCCTGCTCCGTGTTAATGTATATCTGTGTTGACTGCAGGCTCCTGTGACCTAACTTCCTTCTAACATGGTCAGGATCAGGCTTCTTATGATACTCCATCGTTCCAAACCAGTGACGTATCAGGTGAAAGTGGATCTTCGCTAGACGTGGGTTCCCAACTTTCGCAGCGATCCTTTTTCTGGCTCTGCAGAAGTTGCTCTGTGCATCCTTTGCTTTTGTGGCTCCAAAGATTCTTTCATGTGTCCTAGGCAGAGACTGCATTATCATGATCAGTTTAGGCGATACTTTGCATATTCTGGGGAGACTGTTCTTTTCAGGAGTGTTCAAAGTCAGAGTGCAGGCTTTTTCGTTCAGTGCAGTCCACTTCAGGCTGAGGCACTCTCCTATTCTCATGCCCGTCTCTTTGAGTGTCTGCAGAATGATAGCGGTCTTTGGTCCACTTCCTGCTATGAGCCGATCTATTTCCTCCTCTGTCGGCAGGAACTCAGGTATCGGAGAGCGGGATGAGTATTTCGGAGGCTTCCATGTTCTCTCCTGCCATGAAAGAAACACAGTGTAGGCAACGCAGTAGGCTGCTTTGGTGTTTTTAGCCTTTTGGATCTTCGCCAGGTACTCTTTGACGCTTTCAGGATCGTCTAAGTCTGCATGTCGGGCTAGTCTTTTCAGGTAATTAGTGTAGGTCCTAATAGTGCCATCGGCTTTTCCTTCTCTGTTCAGGTAGAAAGCGAATTGTAGCAGTAGCCCTTTTTCTTTCGCATCTCCCGCAGCAATCTTAGATATTGCTGTGGTGTCCATTTTTTTCGCCCTTATGAAGACGCCTAAATGGCTATCAGTAGTTTGTTCAACATTCTTATAGGCGTTATTCCTGAACTGTCCACCACTGAAACGGTAGCCGCAATCTCTGCAAAGCCATCGCTGAATACTACGTGCATCCGTGAGATATCTCACGCCATCCCTGTATAGACGCCTAGAGCAACATTCAGGACACTGCGTTTAATTCTCACCTCTCCTGAAAATCTTCACAAGCTGTGGTCGCTGGTTATTCTGGGTTTCTTTCCTTTAAGGTAACGAACAAGCCATGCAATGCACTCAGAACAGGTCGGCGGCAAAAAAATTCGCCTTAAAACATGCGTGTGTGAGAGCATATATCTGCGTGCGCGTGGTTGCATGTGTGCGTGACTAAGTCTCTTCTTGACTTGTATTCTCCTCTTGCACACTTGCTTTTGTCACCTTTCGTCTTCCTTCTTCTCCCTTGAGTGCGTCTGCAGGGAACCAATAGAGGCTCTTTTCCGTGATGTCTCCCATATAGTGCAGTTCCTTGACTTTTTCTTTGGCTCCTCTGAGGTTGTATCCCAACTCTTTCATAATCATGGCTACCAGTTTAGTATATGGAAGACCATTTGGGTACTGCCGCATTTTGGCAAGGATCCGCGCCCTTCTTTCTATGTTATCTTCAAGTTCGTGACTCAATGTCAGCTCTCCTATGTGTTCTCCAGGAGCCTCTCTATAGCACATCGCAGAAAATTACTCAGATTCTTGAACTCTCCTTTTCCAACCAGCTGCTCAATCTGTTGCCTTTCATGGTCTGTCAATCGCGTGGATATTCTTTCATTTTGTTTTCTCATTTTTCCACCCGAGTTCAACATACTTATTAGGTTGAACTTTTTTCTTCTGTTGTGACAATGACGCATGGGAAAAGCATGGAAAAACTGAACAAAGCGTATAAATTGTTACAACGGTTTCCGCATGGAATAAGAGCTGCCGACTTTGCCAAAAAGTTAGGTGTCGAAAGGACAGCTGTCTATGATGTTTTAAACAGCCTCAGATACCAGGGAAAAGCTGAGAATAAGGATGGTTTATGGTATCCGAGACAACCATCAGATAAGAATAAGGCGTCAGAGCAAGCGGAAAGAAAAAGATTGATTGATGCCCTGATTGGCTACCATGAACCAGAATATTTCAAAAAGTTACCCTGATACTATGTGCGTCTTGGCTCAGTAGTTAAAAAGAAGCACACTAGCCCTGAGATTTTTTGATGAACCCTGAACTCCCTGAGAAGGCTTTAAGCCTCTGAGTGGCTGCTATGCTCTCCAGGTGAGTTTAATCCTATGCAAAAGAGTTCCAGTCTGTCAATGAACTCTAGGGCTGCCCTCAAACGAAAAAAGCCAACTCCAGAATGGGATTCCATAGCATTTGTCAGTGTTAATGTTTGTGTGTGTGCGCTATTAGTATATCATATGATAATAATGGGTGCCACTTTTTGAGTAGCTACTCAGAAAAGAGCAAAGCTTTTAATGGAAAAGACGTAATACCTAGGATATTGAGTCCATCATAATTTTGTGGTGGAGAGGTTTTAATGCCCAAATACAAGCATGGTAAAGAGGAAAAGCCTCTAAGTTTCCAGGAGTTCAAAATAAGGGTAGAAAAGGCTAGGCTTAAACTAAAAAACACCTGTTAATGGCTGTGAACGTGCTATAATTGCGAGTAGGTCAAAACATGATTTGTTTTTCTCTTTCGTTAGTAAGAAGAAATATTCGGGCGATGGTTTCGAGTGAGATTTGATGAGTTGCAAATTGTTTGTTTTCAGACACGCTGAGACTTTTGATAACAGTCGTGGCATATTCTCGGGTTGGCGTGATTCCGAACTTACTTCAAAGGGACTTGCGCAGGCACAGAAGATCGCTGAGCAACTTAAGCGGTACCGAATCGATTATGCTTTCACCTCGCATCTTAAGCGAGCTCGGAAAACTCTTGAAATCGTACTTGAAGCTCACCCTCCTGTTCCAGTCTTCATAGATGATCGTCTTATCGAACGCTGTTATGGCTTGCTGCAAGGCAAAAGCAAGAGTAAAGTTAAGATGGAAAGACCTGAATGGTTTGCCAAGGTTCACCGCGGCTACGACTTTGCAGCTCCAGATGGAGAAAGTTTGAAGATGGTTGAAAAGCGAACACTTTCGTTTCTAGTGCAACTTGAAGAGTGGCTTGGACACAACCCGGGTAACGTGGCTATATCTTGCCATGGCAATTCTCTGCGTCCAATCCGTCGAGTGCTCGAGCAACTGAGTTTTAAGCAGATGCTAAAGATCGAGACGCCTCAGGACAAAGCAATGATCTACCTGCTTCATGTATCAGAGCTATTGTTGAAAGCTCATCACCTTGCCAACAAAGCAGATTGGAAGGGCATAATCGTTCCTAAGTACGTGAAGATAGTAACGGATCAACGAAACCCGTTGAAGAAATACCACTAAGTTTCAAAGTAATTGTAGAAAGGTTTGAAAAGCCTTGATTCTTTGTGAGATATTATCGCATTCAGTTTTTCCTCTGAAGCACGCGCGATTTAATTAACAATTTAGCATTTTCGAAATGTTAATTGCAGTTTCAACCTATTTTTAAGTTACTTTGTTTGATTGGTCTTTTGTGATCTGTAGGGGTCTTCCTTCGGTTAAGGCTTGAACCGTTTTTTTTCTGGCACTTTGTAGAAACCGCCACACGGTTCCTCGGGATACACCCATTTTTTCCCCAGCTTCCTCCTGAGAAAGACCTTCTAAGTCGACAAGCCTAAGAGCTTCTATTTCTGCTAGTTCGATGAGGATGTGGGACGGGTCTGTCTGTGGGGATGGAGAAAAAGTGTCCACTGACGGAGGATCCTGTATGCTGATCGGTTTTGGGAATCGTCCTCTTCTTCCTTGTCTGTATCTTCTTCTCCAGGGCATTTCAATCAGTTGTACTATAATCGTTCCGTAACTCTTATATATTTTTGTGCACTATCTAATAAATGTAAATTGTGCATAAACACAAAATAGAGGTGAAACAAAAAACATGCCCACAGGAGACAAAACAGGCCCCAACGGCACTGGACCCATGACGGGAAGAGCCGCAGGCTACTGCGCAGGCTACTCAATTCCCGGATACATGAACCCACGCCGCGGATACGGCAGAGGATTCGGAAGAGGCCGGGGCCGAGGTTTCGGCAGAGGATGGGGAAGAGGCTTGTACGTTTACCCACCACCCGCAATTGTCCAACCCGCTTACCCACCAGCATATTCGCCAGTAACACAACAGCAGACGCCAGAGCAGGGAGTTGCAGCCTTGAAGAACTATCACGAAGACTTAGTTGCAGAGAAAGCCGACCTTGAAAAAGAAATGGACGACATCAAAGCCAGAATCGAAGACTTAAAAGCAAAACTTGAAAAATAACGACAACCACAAAATGAACGCGTAACACATTAAGGAAGTTAAAAACTGGGAGAAGATGAAATATTCATGACAAAACGTAGAATAGCCGTCGCAACAAACGGAACGAATGGCTTAGAGGATGCTGTATCAAATGTTTTTGGCAGAGCTAAAACATTTACTGTAGTTGACGCTGAAGACGAAAAAATACTCAGCGTAAAAGTACTGGAGAACCCTGCACTATCCTACTCCCACGGAGCTGGACCCATCGCAATTAAAACATTAATTGATGACGGGGTGGAAGTGGTGATTGCCAACGAACTCGGAATCGGAGCATCTGAAATCCTGAAGCAATATAACATAATCTACATGCAAGCCAAACCAGGCACCAACGTTGAAGAAGCCATCAAAAACGCGTTGCTCACACACAAAAGCAAGTTGCCGCAGACTAGCTGAGAGACTGAAAGCCTAAAACAAAAATTACGATTACTTTTTATGATGTGGGCACACGCTGTGTTGGCAGTAAACCACCTTGCGTGGTGTTATCCACAAATTCTCATCTTTTTATATCCAAAGAAAATTTCAAATAATTCCTGCGTTTAGGTGTTTCACATGAGCTGGGATTTAATTTGGCTTGGTTGCATTGCGAGCTTAGCTGCGGGTTTAGCAACTGGCGCAGGAGCATTACCCGTACTTTTCACCAAGAAAATTTCTGATAGACTGCTGGACGTAATGCTAGGCTTCTCAGCCGGTATCATGCTCGCAGCCACTTCATTTAGTTTGATAGTTCCCGCCATAGATTTGGGCGGTCCATGGATTGTTGTAGTGGGGATAATATTAGGCGCCTTGGTTTTGCATTTGATTGACCGTTTTGTGCCACACTTACATCCGGCTTTGGGTCCTGAAGGACCTCCTTCAAAGCTATCGCGAGTTTGGTTGTTTGTCATAGCCATTACTATCCATAATTTTCCAGAAGGCTTAGCGGTGGGCGTAAGCTTTGGCGTCGGAAATATTTCCGCAGCACTTGTAATCGCAATGGCTATTGGTTTGCAGAATATGCCCGAAGGCCTTGCGGTTGCGCTGCCTCTGCGTAGGGAAGGCTACAGCAGACGCAAGAGCTTATGGTACGCCACACTTACGGGGTTGGTTGAACCTGTTGGGGGTTTGTTAGGCGTTGCTTTGGTTTCTGTTTTTCATCCGATTCTGCCGTGGGCTCTCGCATTTGCTGCTGGCGCTATGCTTTTTGTGATAAGTGATGAGATAATACCTGAAAGTCACAAGAAAGGTTTTGAGCGTGAAGCCACATTTGGATTGATAATTGGCTTTGTCATTATGATGCTGTTGGATTCTCTGTTTGTTTGAGGAAATACATCTTGAAGAGCGGTTGGCGCGTGCTTTTTAAGCCTTTTTAAAGCAGGCGCTGAAAAACAAAATGATTGCTTAGGGCATGTGAAAGATAATTAAATTGTTGTTTTGCTTAGTATCCAAAGGAGTTACAAAGAATGAAATTGAACCTTGATTGCATCCCGTGTTTCCAGAGACAAGCTCTGCAAGCTGTGCGTTTCATAAGCGATGACGAAGAGCTTCATGAGAAGGTTTTAAGGGAAGTCACGAAGACGCTTCTGAAGTCGAATTGGGACGCAACTCCACCCGAATTAGCTTACGAGGTCCATAGAATAGTGAAGAGTCTTACACACGAAAAAGATCCTTATAGAGAAGTTAAGAAGGATAGTAACGATTTAGTTTTGAAAATGTACCCTGCGCTCAAAGCGAAGGTTGAAGCGAGTAGGGACCCGCTTAGAACAGCGGTTAGGCTCGCAATAGCGGGGAACATCATTGACTTTGGACCGTTACAAGGGTTCAACTTGGAAGAGACAGTTAAGGAAGTTTTGAAAAAACAGTTTGCTATCGACGATTATGAGAAGCTGAAAGAGAAGCTCAAGGTTGCTGAAACTCTTTTATTTTTTACCGATAACGCTGGAGAGATAAGCTTCGATAAGCTCCTTGTAGAAACTTTTCTTGAAACGAGGAGCCTTGAAAAAATACGCTTCGTCGTAAAAGGCGGGCCGATTATAAACGATGCAACTTTGGAGGATGCAAAATATGTGGGTCTTTGCAATTTGCCGAACGCCGAGTTCTTAACAATGGGTAACGGTGAGGCAGGTACAGGACCTGAGAGAAGCTCTCAAACGGTAAAGAGGTGGATAAAGAATCATGACCTTGTTATTTCTAAGGGTCAAGGCAACTACGAAGGCTTAAGTGAACATAACGGCTTATTCTTTTTGCTCATGGCTAAATGCCCCGTAATCGCATCAGACTTGAATGTTGAGGTAGGAGACATTATCTTAAAATTCAAACAATAATATGGTGGCTTAGCGCGCGCAAAAAGCGATGATGTAGAACACAAAAGTTAAAAGCAACAATGGTTAAAGATAGCTTGCATATCATTTCTGAATTGGCAACTTAAAGTTGGGTCTTCGGGAGACGTCTCCAACTGCATGGGATGCAATTCCCATCCCCAGCAATGGTTAAGTGAATGTTCCTTCACGAAAATTAAAAAAACTTTCTTGGCGCGCGTAGTCATTTTTCAAACAAAAAAGGAGTTGGAAATTTCGAAATCGGCTTAGTGATGCTATTGTTTCTGCGCATAAATATAGTCCATCTTGTGATCTAATCTTCTCCATCCATCGTACAAATACGCGTAGACGGCATAGCGCCCCGTTTCCTTGGGT
>CAZPND010000077.1:9618-10318 GCA_964587975.1 uncultured Candidatus Bathyarchaeia archaeon | reverse complement strand
CAAGGTACGACTTACAGACGGCAAAGTCGGCAGAGTTCAATCAATAATAAAATAACACATCAGCTTGGCTGAGTTGCATGCATACCTTGATTATTAGATTAATTAAGCGGATGACATCTCCACTTGGTCGCGGGTTCGAATTCCACCTCTCCCTCTTACCCTGTTTTCTGTCGCCAACACGGTGAATATCCCAGTTTCCAGTTTTCCGATGGGGGACTTGACTTTGTTTAGGAGCTAGTTCCAACGTACCAAAGCTATTTTGAGTACAAAACCAACAGAGGCAAAAAGCAACGTAAATCTAATTCATAAAACATTTATACTGCTATTTCGGAGGTAGTAAAAAGGTTTGACTATGAGACGCTCCAAGCTCGAAATGTACGTGGACATCATCAAGGTTCTGGCGCAGCGTGGTCCTTTGAAACTCACCCACATCATGTACAAGGCTAACGTCAACTGCAGCATACTGAAAGAATACTTGCATTTCCTGATCAAGCAGGGTTTAGTCGAAGAAAGGATTGCGCGTAAGCAGAGAGTTGTTTACGCGGCCACGCAGCGTGGCGTTATGGTTCTCAAGTACTTCAAAGAACTCAAGCAAGCGCTTCCTATAGTGGAAGAAGCCAGAAACGACATACTTACTCCTTATTGACTTCTAAACTGTAAATATTGCTTCCAAGCGCTTTTAAACGTGTGTAGTAGTCTT
>CAZPND010000077.1:0-9608 GCA_964587975.1 uncultured Candidatus Bathyarchaeia archaeon | reverse complement strand
CTCGCAATCACTTACCAAAATATTTAATTTCTTAAATCCACAAAAGCTGTAAAGCCATTGGAAAACGTTTTTCTTTTCAGAAAACTATGGGTATTTATGGGCAGAAGAGTGTGCAAGCAAAACAGGGTGGAGCCTAATTGGACAAAAAAATAATCGGATTAACCCTGATAGCAATAACAGCCATTGCTCTCACAGCAAGCCTAAGTTACTACCTATACAGTCAATCTGCTTCGTCACCAAGTGCACCAACAGAACCATTAGCCATAACCAAACCATCTGTCCCAGAGTTTACTGTGGAACTCGTTGACGAGAGCTACCAGGTTAATCTTAGAACTATAGAAGTGAAAATAGCAAATCAACCCTTTACACCCTATACGGACAGTGACGGACGCAACATTGATTTCTACTACAACATCCGCTTGAAAGAGCACGATAAAGAGAATTGGACTGAAGCTTACAATGCAGAAGAAATGCCAACACAGTCAAATTCCGCATACACAATCATAGACTACAATTCTGAAGGAAATTACGCTTTCATTTTAGAGCCTACGTCTAAAAGTTTAGAAGTCACTCCTAACAGTCAAGTGGATTTCCAAGTGGAAGCAATGATAGGCTATATTTATGAAGAATCTACTGACTTAAGATCTTGGGCTTTTGCCGGTGAAAGAAGCGGCTGGAGCAGCACACAAACAATAACTATTCCCTAAAAGGTGAAGACATTCCTGTAATTCAAGTTATGTGATTTATTAAGACGGTTTGAGTTTAAGCCGCGTCTCAACAGTTTGAAGAATATTCTACTTTAAAAAACGCAAACAATAGAAAACTCATTAAAGAATTTTGGAGCGTAGAGAAAACTTATGAAAATGCTTTGCTTGAAAAAGAAATAATGGGTTTGATAAAGCTTCAGTTTAGGCCAAGATTCTGTCAAAGTTTAACAAAAACATGTTGAGTTTAATGAATCTATTCTTGCTTCTTTTTAGGTTTGATTGCAATCTTTAGATTGACTTCCAGAGTGTATTCCGCTTCTGTCTTTCCAAGTGCAAAGGTCCAGTTTCTAACATCCACTTCCATATCCTTAAACTCATTTACAACTACGTCCTTGTATTCGCCTATTTTCTTACCAATTTCTTGAAGCCTCTCAGGTACACTAATTTCCTCTTCAGGTATATCTTTCACCTCCCTTCCTTACACGGTACTTTTCGCTTTGACCATAAAACAACCATAAGAGTTGATTTTTGACGTTCATGAAAATCACAGATGAATCATTATTCTCATAATAATATTTGAACATTCTGGGGCCCTCAAGTTTCAGATATTAGCAGAATAATGGGTATATGCATTCAAAATCTCCTAAACATGATAAAACACCTTATACGCTAATCCAAAAGACACAAAAGCACTCTATAAAACCTGATTTAAGCCTCTCTATGTGACTCTCTTGCATGCCGTTCTGAAAAGCTTTATAATAAACCCGTCTAAGAGAAGTAGTAGTTTACAGGTGATTCAACTGGTATCTGAAGCTAGAGGGCGATTATTTAAAAACACACAGAGCCACTATTTCATTTATCTCCCACTAACCTTAGCTGAAGACAGCATGTTTCCTATTTCACTAAAAGCTGAGGTTAGCATTCCTGTTAAAATCAGCTTCGACACTGCAAAGAAGCAGTTGATTGTTGAAAAATGGACTGCAGACTCAGAATAAACACCAAGGAGCAAAATTTTTAAGCAATCACCAAAGTAATAGTAAACCCCTTCAGAAGGCATTAGTGTTGTCTGATGCAGATAAAAAAATGAATAGGGTCATTTCAAATTTCTTGCTACTTTTTTTAAGTATAATGATAGTGGGTTTGGTCATTGTTTGGCTTGTTGGATTAGATGAGATAAGCAGCCTATTTGCTGTGCCTGAGTTGCTTCTATGTTCTTTCATTTTCGCATTACTAACAGCTCTATCCATTGGCGTGTTCTTCCATCATGCAAATTGACCCCTCATCAAAAGAAAACAGAGCGAAGGAGTCCAACAGCTTGTATCAGCTAACTGAAGTAAAAACTAACGTCCTACTTCAACATAAATCAGATTTTTAATAGGCGACTTGTTTACTCTAAGAATTCATTACCGCATGAATCTTAGAGAAATTTAGTGCAGTTATGTGCAAACTTTCCCCGTAGACGCTCAAAACAGAAAATCTGCGTACCAGATTACAGAGGCGGTATTCCGAACAGGAGAAAACCTGCAACCATATACGCTAATACAGCCCCTGAGCAAAGGAAAGGCAAGCCCGCTTGGGGTTTACCTTTAATTACGTATGCCGTAAGAACAACGAAACCCAGCAATGTGCCAGCCAACACCGACACCGCCATAACTAAACCGTCGTTAATCAAATTGTGGAAGGCAGCCACCGCCAAAATTCCGGGAAAGACAACATCACCCACCCCCAAAAAATACGCTTCCCGCCCCTCTCCAGACTCAAGTTTTTCTTTCAACCCCTTCCTTTTCTCAAGTAAAGAATAACGCCTCCTCTTCGGAACCACAAACATAACGGGAAGATTCAGACCCATGACGCTGTCCGCGAGATCAATCATATGCTTGGTTTTGTAAACAGACAACGCGTCATAAACAGCCATAACAATCAGCAAAACAATCACTATCCAAACGTCTAACGAAATCCCTATCATCGCAACAGCTCCCACACCGATAAGTAACGCCACCGCATCTATAACGTACCATTCCGGCTTCTTCACAAGCAACACCAACAGAAAAGCCGCACCCACCATCGACAAACCCAGAGCCAAAACATCGTTTGCCACAAAAATGAACAACACAGGATAAAGCACATAAAAAATCAACAAAGTAGCCGCACCAAGAAAGATTAACCGCAACGCCTGCTTCTTCCTAAACCTTATGATCAACAGAATTACAGCAGTAAACACAACCAGCACAACAACGAAAAACAACAGATTCAACGGGTCACCTGGGTTCTCAAAAGCAACCGCCCCAACATCCTCAAACGGACCCGCCACCAAAAAAGCCAAAAAATCAACAAAAACGAACAAACCCCCCATAAACAAAATCGGCACAAGGCCCACGCCTTTCTTCATTCCAGACATGCCTCCAAAAGAACAAAACCCCAATTAAAACCTATATCAAAAACATACACCCCAAAGATCGTAACCAGCTGCAGTCCGTTTTTGGTTGGTTGAAAGACTAAAAGACATGCGTCCGAACATATCCCAAAAAGATAATAGTTTGCGTATCTTTGCAGTGTAGTCATTATACAGACAAACCTCAGACAATAAAAAGTGAAACATACAAATTATTTTGCTAAACGCCGTCTTTGCTATGTTACAGCTAAACTATATTGTGGGAACCAGAATCGTTTTAAAGAATCTAAACATAATTGGGACAAAAGTGACCTCAAATTGATAGAGCAACAGGAAAACGACATACTAAGATCAGGAAAACGCGACAAATTGGAACTTACCGCTGCAATAGTAGCCGTGGCACTGAAGCCTTCAACTTCAACACGCATAGTCCAGCATACAAAAACAAACAATTCAACGATAAAAGGTTACTTAGAATTCATGATTGAAAAGAGCTTGCTTACGAAACAGATTATCGCAAAGGCAGGTAGAAAAACCAGGTTCTTTGAAGCAACAAAAAAGGGCATCACCTTCTTAAAGACGTACTGCGACATTCTGAAAATGCTCTACGGAGAAAACTTCCTAAAAAACACGAACGATCTGGCGGTGGCCTGTCTCCAATCGTCAGAGGAACCGTAGAGACCCTACGCAACAAAATCACCTCTAACGTTGCAGGCTAAAATAACCATTAAGCCACTATCTCTGATTCATGGATGAGGTATATTCTCAGATCTTTTGTATTCCATGGGCATTTTTAGTAAGCATTCTTCTTACCTGATCTTGATGATATTGATAGCTGTGTAAGAAATCATAAAGCATGCAATAATAAAATAGGGAATTTAACACTCAGGCGAGCTTTAGCCTATTTTTTTTGGCAGAGCTTTATCTATGTTTTTCTTGGTTTTTCCCCACATTGCTTCAAAGTAGCCGTTCGCCATCTCCAATATCAACGGATTGTTTGTGCGCAGCCAAATTATCTTATTTATGTTGCTTTCATTTGTGGTGGACATGAACAGCGTTTTTTGGTCAAATATCATTACTTCCACCGAAAAAAGATTTGAAACATACCTGAAATCGACGTGCTTTAACATGGATTTTAGCTTGCTGGTAAAAAGTTTCGGCTGGTTTGCGAGTATTCTTTGCCAAACTCTGCTTGGATCTCACAGAAAGCATCACATATCTCATCAACCAAAATACGCAACGCCTCAACAATAACCGACCGCTCAATAGTGGATTCAGCCTGCAAAACGCATGCCATAACCTGACCCAACGAAATAGCCGCGCTCTTACCCGGATCCGCTAAGCCATAATTACTCGGTCCAACAGGAGTCATAGCCCGCTTACCCTTCTTCACGGTTCCCATCTTGAACATAAGCCCATTCGGACCACCCAGCACATTATAACTCGCAACGTCATAATAGGGCCTAAGAACATGAAGCTTAACCGCTTTCTCTATCTCCCTAAGCGAACGAGTCTTAAGCACCTCCCGCGGCACCCAACCATAAGGATAACCTGCCTTACTGACAAAGTCAGGTCCATAACGCTTCTTAACCTTGCTAAACTCTCTCTTCAAAACCTTAAAATCTCCCTCCGAAAGAATTTCGCAATCCATCTTACGCTGATGATCCAAAATGGCTTGAGCCTGATAATAACCCTCCACCGCCTCATAATCAATAAATCTTCTCGCCATATCCTCACCATGCTTAGAAACAAAGTAAGACACGCAAGCTATCTCATGCAGCTTTCTCCAACGGGAATGAGCCCCACTCGGAAAGCCACTCTTGAGAAGATGAACTATCTCGTTAAAAATCAAGCAAGCTTTTGCCTGCTGACCCGCTAACACCACCTTAACGTAACTACGCTTCGAAGAATTACTCATTTTCCCCGAGTTAAACTCACTGCCCACCTCAAGAGAAATATGCAACAGCAAATCCAACAACTCAAGCGGTTTCCTCCACGTTCTAAGAACAGCCGCCTCAAACTCTTCCTCAATTCCCCTACTCGCACCCAACTTCAATGCGGATTCTAACTTCAACTTATCCAAAAGAATGACCGCTGATTTAGAAGTAACCTCCCCCACCTCCCCACTAACCGCGGAATCCGCTGTCTCTTCGCCAGCATTTGCATATTCACTCAAGATAGCATCTAAGATCATCTGTAGCGAATCATCTGTGTTACTCATTTCTATCCGCGCTCTAAATTGTACACACTAAGCGTTAAAGCTTTCTGGCACTCTAATATCTATGACTAAAACGTAATAACGCATAATATTAAAAATCAAGATCCAAAAGAAGGACTAAAACAACACTCGCACGTGCAAACCCCAAAAACCAGCAGACCTAAACCTCCAAAGAAAAACTCGAAAAGGATGGTACGGGAAGTGGTAAGGAATCCCGAAACCAACCTAAACGAGAGCTTGCACAGCAAAATAACATTGACTTAAATCGTAATAAACCTTATGAAACACCGATAAATATCAATCATCCAAACCCAATCAACAACAAGCAATGCGCAGGTAACACATCGTGTTTCACATGCTCTTTTTCTCAAAGCACGTTCATGACTCAGTAAACTTTCTTTTCGTCGGGCTTCGCAACATAAACCTCTTCATTTGCCCCTTTTTCTTCGCTAGTATATCCTAGGAGATAGTTGCAGTAGGGGCAAACGCTTACCATTCGGTTCTTTCCACTGCGAAAATCAAGCATGACCAGGGCTCTACCAAAGACCTTTTTACAGCGAGGACAGGAAATTCCATCACCGTTAATGCTGCCATTACCGTTCTCGACATTCTTAGAGACATCTCTAACGACGGGCCTCGACGCCACTTTAGCATTCACTTGCACTGGTCTGGTCTGCTGCGGAACTAAAATCTGCTTCTCAGGAACCTTCTCAACCTTAAGAAAGCTCGAAACCAAAGCAACCCCACTCAAAGCCACAGGTACACCCAAACAAACGTAAATCAACCATGTGTAAACTCTATACGGGTCGGCCCAATCGGGACTAAACGACAAACCGTAGGAATAAAGCTGCCCATGCACGATCAACTCCATATTCTTAAACGCAACAAAGATAGAAATCGCACATATGATCCAGCATACCATAACCACACGAGTAAACCAATTGCCACTTAATATGCGCTTTAAACCCATATTCTATACCTCTAAAACAAAAACTCGGAAGAACAACAAAAGTCTTATGAACTAACAATCATTATTCAGAAAACAACATACCAACCCCTTAATAATAAATGGCTGTTGTACTTTAGACAGTGCTGTAACCTTTGCCGATTTTGTGTCCTTAGTCATCGCAGGATCAGTTCGCTATACTTTGCGCATTAAGAATCGAAAAAACGGATGAGTTTAATGCCTAGCTACCCTAACATCTTTTTCTTAATGTTAATATAAGCGCAAAACGTTGCAAAATGGGCGCAGGCAGTATGTTCTCAAGCGGTGACGGAAGCAGAGTAGTTCCCTCTGCGGACTCATTTAGCTGGAAGGCCGAAGCTATGCTTGTTCCAGCAGATATTTGTCTTGGCTGAGTGCCTTGACCAGACTCCAGCCGTGGTTTAAGCGTTGGACAAGCTCCGCCTCTCCCCGAATAACCGAGTAGACGCCGTTAGCTTTTAGATTGCCGTTTGACAGTTTTCTTACGCTTTCGTCTTTCAGATGCCTGAACTCGCTGATCGCGTCGTCGATATTTTTCGCCCTTGCTAATACGTCCTCAAGCCTCTTCAGCTGATCGGGGTTGTACCCTTGAAGCTTGGCGAAGTCCAAGAGCATCTGAGTCCTTAGTTCTTTCTCTTCTTTGGCTTTGCCGTAGATCGTTAAATGCGGTATTGCTTTTCGATACTCAGCTAGGTGCAAGGGCTCTTCAGCCTTGAAGTACGACATGTCCAGATAGAGGCCTTTATGGCCCATCCAGCGCTCGCGATAGGAGGCGTCCACTCCAACGCAGTTGCTTCTGAAATACTTGCGCAGGGTATGAATATGAAGTTTGTACCATCTGCTTGATTTCTGGGCCAGCCCTGCTCGCCTTAACAGCCTCGCCCACACCCGCTCGTAACCCTCGACGTTTTGAAACTCACCTTTATGGTAGGAATCCCCTATTAGAGGCGACTCTTCTGTCAGCTTCTCGCCAGCGGCTTGTCTTTCCTCCAGGTAATGACGCAAAGCCTTCTTTGCTTCCGGCGTCACCCAGGAGACGAAGTATCTTCCAGCGTTGCGTCCCCTCTTATTTCCGAACTTGCGCCCTCGCTTCCGCTTAACGGTTAGCCGCGCCACATCTGGATAGCTAAAATCAACGTCCCCAACCCTAAGGCTTAACAAAGTGCCAATTCTCAAACCGCTTGAAGTGGCGATGTAAATTACGGCTCTGTCTCTGCTGCCACTCGCATGATTAAGCAACCGCCTCAGATCCTCCTTTGTAGGCGCTCTGTCCTCTTCGCGCACCATGTTGCTTGTGGGCATCTCAATCTTAGTCCAGTTGACCTCTACGCCGTTCAGATCCAGCCATTTCTTAACTCCAAAAACGTAGTTTCTCACAGTGGAATGCGACTTATCCAGTTCATCTAGAGCATAGCTAATGAAAGCATCCACTTTTTCACCAACGTCCACCCTGCCAGCTAGCATATCATCAAGCGCCTTTTCCGGGTCGCTAGCGCCCATAAACTCCACAAACTTAGCAACATAATTAACGTAGTTCTGCACCGTGCCTTCCGAACCTAACCGCCGTGAACCAGCAATAGCATCATAAATCTTCGCAACACTAGGATACTTCTCCATATACTCCCTAGGAAACTTCCTCATCTCAACACACCGGATGTCAAATGACAGTTACTCATACACTGCAAAGCAAATAAAAAGTTTATCATACGTTGCCGTCCGAGTAACTCTGAACTTTCATCCACAATGGTCAAGCTAATGCCTTCTCATCATCCGGCAATAAAATGTAACACAACCAAAAATAAAAAGAGTTCTCGACTAAGCACTCGCTCTTTTGTTACGCAAACAATTTTTGACAAAAAACGCGTAAGCTAACTTCAAGATTGGTGCTTTGCGAAAAGAGATATATGACATAATAGATTCTCTCTTGTCAAAAGATTTGGGTGATTTAAACGGCTTCGTCTAACAGTGGAAACGGCGAGATGGTTGTCACACCCTGGGAAGTAAAGGGCAAAGTAGACTATGAACGCTTAATACGCGAGTTCGGCACCCAACCGCTGACAGAAGAGTTACTCAAAAAGATAACCAAATACACGGGAAACCTGCATCTTCAGCTTCAAAGACGCTTATTCTTCTCCCACCGCGACTTAGATACAGTGTTGGAACTTTACGAAAAAGGAACAAAATTCGTCCTGTACACCGGCAGAGGACCTTCAGGTCCCGTGCACATAGGGCACTTGGTACCTTGGATTTTCACGCGTCACCTGCAAGAAAAATTTGACACAAGACTCTATTTCCAGATGACCGATGACGAGAAATTCCTCATAGACGATGACGCTAATCTCCCGCAAACACGCAAGTACGCTTACGAAAACGCCCTAGACCTAATCGCGATAGGCTTCAAACCTGAAAACACCTTCATAATCTACGACGTACAAGACATCGACTTGCTCTATGACATAACGCTTGAGGTTGCGAAACGCATCACATACTCCACAGCGAAAGCAACGTTCGGGTTCCAAGACAGCACCAACATCGGCTGGATATTCTGGCCTGCCCTGCAAGCAGCCCCATGCTTCATCCACAAGAAGTTAACAGGCGAAAACGTGCCCGCGCTGATTCCGGCAGCCATAGACCAAGACCCGTACTGGCGCGTCACCCGCGACATAGCGCAGAAACTCGGCTACTACAAGCCAGCCCAAATTCACTGCCGCTTCCTTCCAGGTTTAGGACCAGGCGGAAAAATGAGCGCCTCTGAACCCGAAACCTCTATCTTCACCATGGACCCGCCGGAGCTTGTGAAACGCAAAATCTGGAACGCCTTCACAGGCGGCAAACCCACAGCTGCGGAGCAGCGAAAAACAGGCGCCGAGCCGATGGTCTGCTCTATTTTCCAATATTACGTTTACCTGTTTGAAGAAGAAGACGCGAAGCTCATGGAACGGGAACGCAAATGTAGATCAGGTGAAATGCTGTGCGGCGAATGCAAAACCGACTTGGTAACAAGACTTAACAGGTTCCTAGAGGAACACCGCAAAAAACGAGAAAAAGCAAAAGACGTAATTGAAGAATACCACATAAAACGTTGAATCGCTTAAAAGAAG
Source organism: uncultured Candidatus Bathyarchaeia archaeon (assembly GCA_964587975.1). GTDB lineage: Archaea > Thermoproteota > Bathyarchaeia > Bathyarchaeales > Bathycorpusculaceae > SG8-32-3. The sequence goes on along the minus strand of CAZPND010000077.1, from coordinate 205 downwards.
GTGACGCCGATGAACGGTTATGATCAAGAAGCTCTTGACAAATTTCGCTTGTCTGGAAAGATTCTCCGCGAAACCCGAGAAGAAATGAGGAATTTTGTTCGCGAGAACATGCCAATAATTCAAGTATGCGAAAAAGCCGAGGCGCTTATTCGAGAAAAAGGCGGCAAACCCGCTTTCCCCTGCAATGTTTCCATAAACGAGGTAG
>CAZPND010000076.1:0-10405 GCA_964587975.1 uncultured Candidatus Bathyarchaeia archaeon | reverse complement strand
ATTGCATGGGCTCCCCCTTGCGACAGAAGTTTAGGGACAAAGAGTATCGCGTTTTGTATGATTCTCAGGCTTCGATTGGTTACAACGCATTGGCGTATTGGATGTGTTGATGATCAAAGATTTCCGGCATGGTAATGGAGTGCGAGGGGGATAGGCGTTTTATAGGCGAAGAAAAATGATTTGTGGAGTTTATAGCGCCGCTTTGAGTTCATTCAAGCGTACTTTTACGGTGCGTGTTATCTCGCTTCTAAGAGCTTCGCCCTGTATGCCCACGTGTATTTTGCCTATTCTGCTAAGTCTCACAGCCAACTCTGCATCTCCGAAAACCCCGCGTATCCACTTCTCGAAGTCTTTGCGTGGGTAATGAAAGTTGACAGAGTGCACCTTTACAGACGCCAGTTTCTTAACGAAATCGGCTAAGCTCACCGCTGATTCTCCAGTGGGCTTCCCGATAGCTGAATAGAAATGGAATCCTTCGCTTTCAGAAACGGTTCTCAGAATTTTGGTAACGGCGTTCTTATCTAGAACTGAACGCTTAAATGTAGATCCGAATGTGCTTGGGTGGCTCGTCAAAACAAAACCTCCTATGGTACTTGAAAAATTGACTATATAAAAACCTTGTGTACCTTGAAAAATAAGCGGCTGAGCCATGAAGCTGCGTATGCTAATTGGAGATTGTTACCTACAAGGCACAGCTACAAAAACTTAAATGGCTGGTCACATGGATGTTTTATCGGATGATAGCATGGGCAGCAAAGTTGATGATAACAAAGAAAACCTGAAAATGTGCTCTTGCCCAGACTGTCCGACCTTCAAAAACTCTCAGTTGAGTGTTGGACTTTTCTGTGCGAAAGGAAAAGCCACAGAAAAAGAGGAAGACGTTTTGCAAGCTGGCTGCATGTGCTGGGATTGCCCGGTATTCGACAAATACAATTTGAACATGGAGTACTATTGTGTAAGAGGAAAATCTAAAGAAATTCCGCCGTGAACGCTGCTTTCTCATAAAAAACATTTTTTGCTGAAATGGAGAATGTTGATGCCTTTTGAAGAAGATTGAAGTAACCGTGACCAACGATGAGGCTAGCAAAGTTGAGGCGCTGCTGGAGAAGACAGAGCTTGTCTACCTTTCGTCTAAGGTTGAAATTGAAGGAGAAAAATGCTGCTTCTACTCAATTGTTTTACCAGACAATTTAGCCGACAAGACCGTCGCCGACATTTCCAGCGTAATTGACCTCCGTCTAAGAGAAAACACCATAGGCGTTATCTGCATGGAAGGGGCAGTGTCCACGTATCTTGATAGGTTAAGAGAGAAGTCGCCAAGAAGCCTACGCCACCCAGTCCATTGGAAAGACTTGTCGAAAGCACCGAACGATATACGCGTTTAAGCAGAGACGTTTTAACGATGGCTCTTTTTGCGACAATGATAGCCTTGGCAGGACTCTTTCTAGACAACGTTGCCATCCTGATCGGCGCAATGCTGCTTTCACCGCTACTTGGACCCATTAACGCTTTCGCGGTAAACGCCAATCTCGGCAGAATCAGAAAGCTGGCGCGAAGTCAAGCCGCTGTTCTTCCTCTGTTAGCCGCCATAGTAATTTTAGCTGCCATAATAACCTTCTTGGCGTCACATATCGTAGAGTTACCAACAAACACCACACAAATAGCAATCCGAAACCATGCAACTTTAACCGACATCTTAATCGCTTTAATCCTCGGTTTAGCGGCAGGAATAGCACTGTTTGTAGGGTTCCCCGAAATTCTCGTTGGCGTTGCCATCGCCGTGGCTATAGTGCCGCCCGCAGCAGTGAGCGGAATCGGCTTAGCCCTTTTCAACACAAACCTTTTCATCGGCGCGTTAATTTTAACTTTAATTTACCTGTTTGGTCTTCAGTTAGGCTCTACCTTGATGCTGAGAATACGAGGCGTTTTGCCTCGCAAGTAATATCAGCAAACCGAGGCGAGAAAACGTTCGGCTTACTCCATCTTAATTCTCGCGGTGCTTCTTGTGATTCTCAGCCTGATTGTTGTCCTCTCATCATTAGCATAGAAACTCTTTGCCATCGGGGCTGCAACTTTGGAGAAGAAGGGAAAAAAGACGATTGCGAACTTTAATATTACTAAAATACTTAATTTCATGAGAGCGCGATTGAGGTGAGATTGTGAAGAAAACAGTATTCAGGAAACTTAGAAACCAAGACCTTATAGAAGACTACAATCGTTTTAGAAAGACTCTTCCATCAAAATTACCTAAGCAAGTTTCCATTTGGGATGAAACGTTAATCGAAGGCGAAAACACCCCAACCGTTTTTCTAACATACTCTGAAAGAGTCAGACTAGCCAAGTACATGGACGAGTTAGGCGTTTCAATCATCAATATAGGCTTCCCAGGCTTCTCTGAAGAGGAAAGAGAAGCCGTCCGGCGAGTCTCCAACGAAACCTTTACACAGGCCAGATTAGCCGCTTCAGCACGCATAACCAAAGAAGACATAGACGCCTGCTTGAATTCTCATATCCGAGAAATCGCCCTATCCACCCCATTCAACAATTTAAACCTCAAATTCGTACTGAAGACTACAAAAGAACAAATCATAAAACAAACAGCTGATTCCGTTGAATACGCTAAAAAGCACGGCTTCACAGTCAACTTCATACTGGAAGATGCCTCACGAACCCCTCTTGAAGACATCATAAAGATTTACGACACGGCTACAAAAGCAGGAGCAAACCGCCTAGTAATCGAGGACACCGTCGGCATCTTACGACCTTTATCAACACATTATCTCATCTCAAGAGTTAGAGACGGTCTTTCCGAACGAACAAAGGACAACAAGTTGTTATCTGTGAGGTGCCATAACGACTTCGGCTTGGCAACCGCCAACACTCTTGCCGCCATAGAAGAAGGCATCACCCACCCACAAGTGTGCGTTGCCGGATACGGCGAAAGAACTGGCCTTGCACCCATGGAGGAAGTAGTCATAGCCCTCGAACTGCTTTACGGAATAAACACTGGCATAGACGCCCACAAACTTAACAGGCTAAGCCAGTTTGTCGAAAAAAGCTTCACCTGGCCATTGGCGTTCCAGAAACCAATCGTCGGCGAAGACGCCTTCTCACACGCATCTGACAAGCAGGTTCAAGGAATGATGAGGCACCCTCTTTCGTATGAACCCTTCCCTCCAAAAATGATTGACAGAGAAACCACACTGTACATGGGCAGACACCTCGGAGAAGCATCTGTTCAGGCTTACCTGGACCTTCAGGGCATAAAGGCAACTCCTCAGCAAGTGACCGAAATAGCCCGAAGAGTAAGACGAAGCCAAGAAAGATTAGACAAAGGTGAAATGATGATTACATTTTACGAAATCAAAAAATTGCTGCGGCAACTGCGAAAAGGGTTATCTGAGGAAGAGCTTAAGAGAATAGTCAAGCAAGTCGTAAGGAACCCATAGAAATCTAAAGCCCTTAATCATCAGGCGCTGCTTAGCCGCTGCTTAAATAGGTGACATTGAAGCTGGCGCCGTCATCACCCAGAGAAGACACCGATGTTAACTGAAGACTCAAATCAGTGGTCATTATTATTTGGGAATAGGGAAAACTGGCAATGGTTCCAACAGTGCCGCCGATTTTCGCATATGAACCTGTGAATTGTATGGTTCCGAAATTGGCTAAAGGGGTAATTTGATTATTAACATGCGGCCTCTCAACAACCCAATCCGCCGACAGTTGAGATGAATTATAGGTGAAAGTTCGGTAAAATCCTTGACCTTTTGTCACGTCATATATCCTAATAGCCCACTGGTCCGTATTCGAATTAACAAGGTTTATAGAAGCAGTAATTACGTCCCCGGGTGAAACGCTTATAGTGTCTATTCTAACAGCGTTAGCAGGCAACAGCTCATACCAAGCAGAATAATACTCCTGACCGTTTACGGAATCCTGCTCGGTTCCAGTCTGAATCAAAGTTTTTTCAGAGTGCCCTCCAATGCCAATCCAAGCTGAAGAGTAAGCATCCGATGAGAAAACGCCTATTCTAGGCACAGTCCAAGAGGCGTTAATCCCAACAACCTGATTTTGGGGGTTCTCTAAATCCGACGTAACAAGATACCCCGACCAGTCCGCGCTAATCAAACCTTGACCCTGCGGGTTACTGACAAACATGGCTAAAAGGACTTGAAGCAAATACAGTGAAACAGCTAACAGAAGTATCCAAATCAGCGCTAGAAGGACTACGCCAACTTTGAATTTTTTCCGTTTTTGCTGCACTTCACCTTCACCCCAAGCTATGCGAGACAAAATTGCCCTCGCACCCGCCACAAAACAGCCTGCAGTATCAAACGTATAGAAATAAATAAACCGTTCCATTTCCACTGTCTTTTGTGCGTCTTGTAAACTTTAGAATGCTCAAGCTGACGCGGCATAGGCTTATGTTTCAGAGGGAGAAAGTATAAGCATGTTTCATGTGGAGAAAATGAAAGCGGATGATTTTCCTTTTGCGGTTCAACTCGCAAACACCATGAACTGGAACATGACCGAAGACGATTTCAAGTTCATGATGAACCTTGAGCCTCAAGGATGCTTTGTTCAATTTAACGGTAACCAACGCATAGGCATAGCCACAACCATCAGCTTCGAGAAAGCTGGCTGGTTCGGCAACTTCATACTTAAAGAAGATGCCCGAGGAAAAGGCGCGGGAACCTTTTTACTTAAACATGCCATAGACTACCTGAAAACTAAGAAAGCGGAGACAATCGGGCTTTACGCTTACCCGCAACTGGTAAAGTTCTACCAGCGCTTTGGTTTTGAACCCGACATTGATTTCTCGGTCCTAAAAGGAAAAGCGACCAGTCCCGCAACTCACAAGCCACTTAGAGAGGCAGAGAAAAGTGACATTCCTGAAATAATAGACTTAGACGGCAAATGCATCGGAGCCAACAGAAAGAAACTGTTAGAGCAAATCCTTCTAAATAAAAGAAATTTTTGTTTCGTCTCAACCGAAAACAACAAGATTACAGGCTACGTCACCGCGAAAGTTTATGACGAAATGGCTGAAGTTGGACCCTTAATATGTCACGCGAACCGCCAAGAGGCAGCCGCGTTGCTCCTCAAAAACATTCTTAACCGATTAAATGGTCTTGACGTTTTCATGTACGTCCCAAAAAAAGAGAAGCCGCTCCTTGCCATGCTAGGCGAAATGGGGTTTAAAGAAGACTTTCGCGTAGTCCGAATGTTCCTGGGGCCAGCAGTCTCCAAAAAGTGCATATACGCCGCGGAATCTTTGGAGAGAGGATGATGTCAAATGCCTGATGACCTGTGCCGAAAGCTTCTGGAAGACTTTCTAGTAAGTTCATGGTCGAGCGTTGAAGTAATTGTTGAACAGCTCAAGGGCTTCAAGGAGAGAGTGGGAAAACAGCGTAAACCCGTCGCCATGTTCCGCTTCAAAAACGGCCGAAAAGTCTCCCAGAACTTTGCAGGCGACCACTTCTTCCTAAGAGGCTCAGTTGAATATTCAAATCCGCAGTTGACTTTGGAGGAAGTTCAAGGAATCATAGGAGCACGCATGCTGGAAACCTGCGGAAACTACTTTCATAAATGCGGCTTGCGTAAACCAGACGCAAATGACATCTCCGAAATATGCGAAGCGCTGAAAAAGCCGTCTGAAGGCCCGATCGTCGCGTTTCTGCTGAACACTGATGACATAGAGCCAGACAGGTACTCCATGAATCCCCTGAAGGCGTCAATTGTGACAAGCGGTCAAAGCGCGTTTCCCGCAGCCTACGTAAAAACAGAAAACCTCAGTATAGACCAGCGGTTCGTAGACAAGTATGAAGGAAACATAATTTGCAGGCGTGAAGTGGAGCCTATTAACGAGCAACTGGAAAACGCCAGCGGTTCGTATGTGGATTTTGTGGACGCTGTGAAATATGCGCAGATGGAAGAAATCGCCGAAACCTTTGGGGTGGATTTAGGGCTTTGCGTGTTGCGCATGCCCATAGCGACCTTGCAGGCTGAAACTAAAAATGACCTGTTACACCATATCATCAGCGAGGTCCACAGGGATTACGAGTCCGTCAGCGAGGCGTACAATTGCATGCGACGAAGCATGACCAAGCGAACAACGTTGTTGACTGTGCCGCATTCAACGAAAGGGTATGGTTCCAAGCGTGCGGCCCGAGGCAAGCTGCATTTTGAAGGTGCAAAATTGAAAAGCGTGAGCGTCAACTACCGCACTACGCGGCTTTATCCGAATGAGATTGACCCTGATGATGTCAGCGTCGCGAAAGCGGAGGATAGCTTTACGGTGTCGGGGGATAGGCTTGTTGATTACAGTTTTTTGGAGACGCCTTCTTCGCCTCAGTTTTTTCTTTATTCGTTGGGTTCGCCTGAGAATGCTGTGTTGTGGCATGGCATTGGGGCTTTTGCGGCGCCGAAGTTGTTGCGGAGTTACGTTTCTGTTCGGGAGTCTTGTGGAAGGGGGCAGTTGATTGAGGATTTGCGTGGGAAGTATGGGGTGTGGATTGAGGTGCCGTTGCAGTTTAATCTTGTTCCGGATTTTATGTGGGTTCATCCTGTGCACCGTAATATCGATGCTAGCGTTGGTTGTGTGGATGATTTGGCTGTTCTGGTGGGGAGGGGTATGAGGCTTGAGTATCTTTCTGCCTTCAGGTAGGAGCCGTTTGCTGTTATGAATTGGCTTGAGTACGTGGTGTTTCGTGTGGTGCGTTTGCTTCGGAGGTTGCCGTTGAAGAGGGTTTTAAGTGTGGGTGGTTCAAGCCGTGTGTTTGCGGATTATTTCATAAATTTTGAGAAGGTGGCGGCTGTTCGGGGGATTTTTGGTGAAAGAACTGTGGATGTTTTGCGCAGCCTCAGGGTTGATTTTACGTGGTTGGGTGGTTACATGTTTGTTGACGGTGCTAATGGTCATCTTGTGGTGAGTGTACGTTACTTGAATAGTGGTGACAGGGTGGATATTTACTTGGATCTGATTCATGAGCTTTGCCATGTTCGGCAGCTTATGGATGGGAGAGAGCTTTTTGATCCGCGTTACAGTTATGTTGAGCGGCCTACGGAAATTGAGGCGTATCGTTATACGGTTCGGGAAGCGAGGCGGCTTGGGTTGAGTGATGCGCGGATTTGTGAGTATTTGAAGACTGAGTGGATAAGCTGTGAAGAGCTGAGGGTTTTGGCGAGGGCGGTGGATGTGTCCTGTCCGTGAGGTGCTGTTATGCGGCGGCGTGGGCTTCTTGGTAGACTTTGAGCATTTTTTGTGCGCAGACGTTCCAGGAGAAATTGTCTGTTACGAATTTGCGGCCGTTGTTTCCCATGGTTTTTCTTAGTGACCAGTTTCCCAGGAGTTTTATGATGGCGTCGGCGAGTTCGCGGCTGTCTGGTTTGGTTAGTAATCCTGTTTCGCCGTTTATGACGGCTTCGGGGATGCCGCCGACGTTGAAGGCGACGACGGGTTTGGCGGTTGCTTGGGCTTCTAGGAGTGCGATGCCTTGTCCTTCTTGGATTGAGGGGAGGACGAAGATGTCGGCGCAGTTGTAGAGGGTTGGTAGTGTTTGTTCGTTTATGTCGCCGAGAAATTTGAAGTGTTTTGTTAGGTTGATTTTTTGTAGTTGGGTGGTTATGTGGTTTTTTTGGGGTCCGTTTCCTGCGATTAGGAAGGTGGTTTGGTTGTAGTTTTTGGTGATGTATTTGGCGGCTTCTGTGAGGTATGTTAGGCCTTTTCGCGGGATTAGTCTGCCGACGAAGAGTATGCAGAGGTTGTTGTCTAGTCCGATTTGTTGTTTGATTTTTTCGCATTCCGCTGAAGGCTTGAATTTTTGGGTGTCGACGCCGTTGGGTACGATGCGTATTTTTGTTTTGTCGATATCGTAGTGTTGGATTATTTTTTGGGTTGAGTATTTGCTTATTGTTACGGTTAGAGTGGCGTTTTTGGCTGCTTGTTGTTCGAGTTTTGCTTGTTGCCGCATGATGAGGTTGGCGAGTTTTGCTCTGATGGTGGGTGTTCCCATGTGGAGTGCTTGGGTGTATTCGTCTGCGAGGACGCCGTGGATTGTTTGGATGAAGGGTTTTTTTATGCCACGTTTTTTTAGGGCTTTTAGAAATCCGTAGCCGCTGACGGCGTGTGCCTCGTAAACGTCTGCTTTGATGGTGTTTGTTGCGTTTGCGAGGGTGTGGTTGAAGAACCAGTTGTCAAGTGGAAAAGCTGCGTCTGTGGAGTAGCATGGGTTGATGTGTGTGCCGTTTATTGTGGCGGGTTTTTTGAAGCCGGCTTTTGTGCCGCTGTAAACCGTTGTGGCAACTTCGCTGCGCAGGCTTTTGGCCATTTCCATTATGCGGCGTTCCACGCCTCCGAAGTACAGGTGTGGGGGCTGCGTGTTGAAGACGGCTAAGCTTAACTTTTTCATTTGTTTTCCCTTCTGAAGCGGCGTGACGGTTTTTGCTATTGTGTTAATCGGGTTAGGCGTATGTTAAACTTGCGCTTCACGATGTAAGCTGCAGGGGTTGTTTCCATGTATCTGCGGTTGCAACAAAAAGGAAGGAACAAGTGCTGTGGCGCTGGTTAAACAAAACAACTGCAAGCAGCTCATGCAACGTCTCAACAGAACTAACGCGTGAAAAAATGTCTATACCCCCTTATTTAAAGGACTGCAGAGCGCTGGTTTCTGCATGCCATTGTGCGGTTTCAGCATCAATACGGTAGACCCCCTCTATAGTTTTCTGCAACGATTGGCTATTAGGCGGCAAATAGGTTCGTGTTTTCATCATGCTTTTGGCTTGTTTTTGCGTCAATAGGACCTACCCCCTATAGTTTTCTGCAACGAACCACTAATAGGATCCAAATAGACGGCAAATACGCTGTTCTCTCAGGATTATCCACTTACAAAAATCAGCTAAGAACCTAAAACCGTCAAGAGCATGATTCACCGAGCCGTCTGCCAACCCAGAAGATTTAAGTTTAATCACCGCATTGAAGACTTTACCGTTTAAACGTCGCCGTCCAGCAGGTTGGGGTCGTAGTCGAGCTTGGTCCAAGATTCACGCCCGGGGCGCGTGAGAACCTGGGTTCAAATCCCAGCGGCCCCACCACCCTCAATTCAGGCGTTTTTTTGTGCAAATAAAGCTCTTCAGAGATAGTTGCCTTCTTGTTATGACTAGGCGAGGTCGAAGCGGTCAAGGTTCATCACCTTGTTCCATGCCGCTACGAAGTCGTACACGAACTTCTCCTGAGCGTCCTCACATGCATAGACTTCTGCCAAAGCCCGGAGGTGGGAGTTCGAACCGAAGACGAGGTCAACACGGGTGCCAGTCCACTTGAGTTTGCCTGTTTTGCGATCACGACCCTCGAACACATCTTCCTCTTCAGAGGTCGCCTTCCACATCGTGTTCATGTCGAGCAGGTTCACGAAGAAGTCATTGGTGAGCGTCTCCGGCCGCTTAGTGAAGACACCGTGCTTGGACTGCCCGAAGTTGGCATTCAAGACGCGCATACCGCCAACGAGAACCGTCATCTCAGGAGCGGTCAGCGTCAGCAGTTGCGCACGATCAACCAGCAGTTCCTCTGCCGATACGGCGTATTTGGTTTTGAGGTAGTTACGGAACCCATCCGCAACCGGTTCGAGAACGGCGAACGACTCCACATCGGTTTGCTCCTGCACTGCATCCGTGCGTCCCGGCGTGAAGGGAACAGTTATGTCGTAACCGGCGTTCTTCGCAGCTTGCTCGACACCTGCGCATCCACCCAGCACAATCAAGTCGGCAAGCGAAACCCTCTTCCCGCCTGACTGCGCACTGTTGAACCCTTTTTGGATTCCCTCAAGAGTCTGCAGCACAGTCTTCAGTTGAGCCGGCTGATTGACTTCCCAATCCTTCTGCGGCGCAAGACAGATTCGCGCCCCGTTCGCACCGCCGCGCTTGTCGGAGCCGCGAAACGTGGACGCCGACGCCCAGGCAGTATAGACCAGCTCCGAAATCGACAGACCCGAGGCAACGATTTTGCCCTTGAGGTCTGCGATGTCCTGCGCGTCAATCAGCTCATAATCGACTGCGGGCACGGGGTCTTGCCAGATTAATTCCTCGGCTGGGACTTCTGGACCGAGATAGCGCGAGCGGGGGCCCATATCGCGGTGGGTAAGCTTGAACCAGGCTCGGGCGAAGGCATCCGCTAGCTGATCTGGATTCTCGTAGAAGCGCCTTGAAATCTTCTCGTAAACCGGGTCAACCCGCAGGGCGATGTCAGTGGTCAGCATGGATGGCGCGTGACGCTTTGACGGATCGTGCGCATCCGGCACGGTACCAGCGCCTGCGCCGCCTTTCGGCTTCCACTGGTACGCGCCGGCTGGACTTTTGGTCAGTTCCCATTCGTAGCTGAACAGGATCCGGAAGAAGTTGTTGCTCCACT
>CAZPND010000075.1:0-10437 GCA_964587975.1 uncultured Candidatus Bathyarchaeia archaeon | reverse complement strand
TGTGTGCCTGCTGACCAACGGATGCTTCGTGGACGGAGAAATCTACGATAAACTAGTAGAGAACCAGGTTTGGACGTCAGTAAGCATAGATGGACCCGAAGAAATAAACGACCAGATACGAGGCAAAGGCTCATACAAGAAAGCGTTAGCCGCCATCCAAAAGTTGTCGAAAGGAAAAATCCTGAACGGGCTGGCAGCAGCAATCACAACCATCAACTATAAGCACCTTGATCATGTTGCCGAACTGGCGGACAAGTACCACGCCAACTTTGTTTGGTTCAATCATCTGGTACCTAGTGGAAGAGCGAAAGAAACCATGGAGTTAGCTCCAACCCCTGAACAGTATGAATGGGTTCTAAACCACATATGGGATTTAGCTCAAAAATACGAGGGAAAATTCGAAATCCACGTGCACTGTCCGCATTACGCGCGTGTCGTTAAGCAAAGGAACCCTGAGAACTTTCAGGAATGGTATGATCACAAGTTCCATGGCAAATGCACGTACTTCGCCTTCGGCGGGTACATAAGCGTAACCGAGAACGGCGACTTAATTCCATGCTTCTACACGGATTTGACGCCTTCGGAACCTATGATGCTGGGGAACATAAGACAGAAAACCCTGCTCAAAGCATGGGAGGAAGTGCAGAAATCGGATTACTACACCAGCTTCCAAGACAGAAGCAACTTAAAGGGCAAATGCGGGGTTTGCGAGTACCGGGAAATCTGCGGCGGCTGCAGGAACAGGGCTTACGCGTACACGGGCGACATCTACGGAGCCGACCCCGCATGCGCGTATATACCGGAGAGCCTGCGTAAGAAGTAAACATGCGTGTCCCCCATTTTTTTTTGCATGCTTCATTTTTCAAGGCAACACGCAAAAGTAATTTATTTGAACCGCTTAGTGTATGATGAGCCGAAATGAGGAACAAGTGGTTTTTCGGAATTTTCTTTTCCGCTCTGCTTATCGTGTTACTTTTCGTGGGAATCAGTTTATACCTCCATACTCGTTCGGACTCCGACCAAGTAGACCTCTTTTTCGGGGTTGACGCGGTCTTCGCGAGTGTCGAAAACACCAAACTGCTTATTGACGAGGTTAAATCGTACACGAATTTTTTTGTGATAGGTAGCACGGCGATAACGTGGAATGCCACACGGCTAAATGAGGTTTGCCAGTACCTTAATGACAGTGGACTTTATTTCTCCACTTACATACATCCCAGTCTTCCCGAATACAATTTTTCTGACGCTGAATGGATCCGAGAAGCAAGGCAAAAATGGCCTTCAAGCTTTTTGGGATTGTACGCTTACGACGAGGCTGGCGGATACCAAATCGAACACTCACAGTACATGGTTGTTAAAGAAGCCGATAACTATACAGACGCAGCCGACAAGTTCGTGACAAATGTAGGCAGCTGGCTGAACCAGTTCCGGTACGACTGGGGCGTTGGTGACTTCCCGTTGGTGACTTCAGACTATGTTCTTTACGATTTCGATTACAAGGCTGGTTACGATGCTGTCTTCGCCGAGTTTGGTTGGAACCACAGCCGACCCTTAAACGTGGCTCTCTGCAGGGGCGCCGCTTCGATGCAGAACAAGAACTGGGGAGTCATGATTACTTGGACGTACGACAGCGAGCCGTACATCGAGACTTGGCAGGAACTTTATGACGACATGGTCTACGCCTATCAGAGCGGAGCGAAATACATACTTGTGTTTGATTACCCAGAGAATTCTACGTTCGGAATTTTAACGGAACAGCATTTGGGTGCTTTAAAGCAATTTTGGCAGTACGTGAAGGATAATCCAAGAACAACTAACAAGGTTGAGGACAGAGTAGCTTATGTTCTTCCAAAAGACTACGGATTTGGTTTCCGTACGGCAAATGACAAAATTTGGGGATTATGGAACGCTGATAATCAGTCGAGCAAGATATGGAACGACACAAATTCTTTGCTGGAGCAGTACAAGGATAGGCTGGACATAATTTATGAGGACCATGTCGGGCAAAACGGTGCATTATACGAGAAGCTGATTTTTTGGAACGGAACAATCTTGGAAAGGGGATAATCCGCTTATAACATTGCTATGTTGCGAGTTCACCTCACCGCGGAATAAGCTTTAATTGAGGGTTTTTAACGGAAACTTTATTACGTTACCGCTTGGTTTAAACTCTTGAATGCCCGAGGAAGCCGACAATGAAAAATATTGCGCCTGAACAGAAAAAACCAGACGTTTACGGTTCAAGGGAGAATTGGCCGCCCTACACCTACAGAGATTACCCGGACATAGAGCCTAAGACGTACGAGGCGTTTATGGAGTTTTTGTCAACTGAGAACACGTCAGGCAGGCTGATGGAGCTGCAACCGTGGATATCCATATGCGACTCCAAGTGCGCGTTTTGCTATTTTCCAACAACAGCCACAGCCAAAGCGCCCATAGAACCGTATCTGGCTTTGTTGAAAAAAGAGTTGGACATGTACGCTAAAACACGGTACGTGAAGACAAGCGTTTTCGACGAAATAGTTTTGGGTGGTGGAACACCAAGTGTCCTTTCAGCCGCGCAGATGATTGACCTCATAGACTTCTGCAAAGAACGATTCACCACCAACGAGGAATACTTCATCAAAGTCACGGGTTCCTCGAAGACGTTGGCGCTGCCGAAAATCGACAAGCTCGCAGAGTACGGCATATACCAGATGGACATGGGCGCTCAAACCTTCGACGACAAGCTCAGGAAAATGCTGTGCCTACCTGACTCTGCGGCAAGCGTGGAGAAAGCCATCAGGCACGCTAAAAAACTCGGCTTATGCGTGTGCGTAGACCTCATGTACAATCTGCCGGGACAAACGATGGAAAGTTGGATAGATACGCTGAAAAAAGCTATCGAGTTGGACGTTGAGATTGACGCTTATTCATTACATGTGGACCCGGGAACCCCGCTTGAGAAAATGATTGAGCGCGGCTTGTCTCCTCCGCAGGGAGACGCTGAATACGAGAAGCAGCAGTACTTAATTGCTTACAAGATGTTGACTGAAGCAGGCTACAAGGCGGTGGGTCACGACCGCTTCAGCAGAGTAGACTGGCATTTCAGAGAGAACTGCCTTAACGGTTGGCCTTGGGGCGGAATATTAACCACAGGGGCAGGCTGCTTCATGGGGTATCTGCAGAAATTCTCCTATTCAAACATTGAGGACATCAACGAGTACATGGCAACCGTGAAATCTGGGAAACTGCCGATAAAGAGGCTTTCCGAATCCTCAGATGAAGACATGATGAGAAGAACTATGACGCGGCTTTACCTGCGGCTTCCAATAGACAAAGTGGACTTCAAGCAGAGATTCGGCAAATTGCCCGAAGATGTTTTCGCGCAGCAGCTTCAAAGACTGAAGGAAAAAGGGCTGATTGAAATCGACGGCAAAGAGATTCGCATAACGAAACTAGGCGACATCTGGAAAGGAAACATCGCATGGGAATTCGCCCCTGAAAACCTGACACACAGCACATAAACTTCCTTTCTAAACGCTTTCCAGTTTCAAGTTTTTTCAAGAACCATACGAGTCAGCCTTTTTAGCAGAGGCTACGTGCTCTTTTAGAGATCCCCCTCCCTTTTATAAGGGCTCAAAAACGGTTTTCAACATGTTTGCTGTTTCAAAATTTACAGGTTTTTCTCAACAGCAACTGCTACTTGCTTGGCGCTCTGCATTTGAAACTTTCTTTTCCTAAGAAATGCAAAGAAAGCAAAAACCAAAGTTATGATGATTAGAGAAATGGTAAGCGGCGTGGCGGTCATTCCTATTGGTGATAATCCTAGAAAAAGCCCTGACACTCCAGCTACGCTGAAGCTTAACGCCACTGACAACACTGCCTTTTCAACCAAGTCCAGTTTTCCCTCTTGAAACAAGAGGCTGACCAGACAGTATCCGGGTACGACTGCGATGAAAATAAATCCAAACACCATTGTGAAAACGGAAAATGGCGAGCCTTCAGGAATAAAATACACAAACAGCAATGTTAAAACGGTGTATAGTACAATGATTCCAAACCAGCGGGTTGGTTTCACATTTTTATCCTTCGAGTTATAGTTTCCTTCCCCAAAAAATAAAGGGTGGATGTTTAAAGGAAAATTTTGTAGATCGGGTGTTGCTCGTGTAACGGTCTTACGCCTAGGTCACCCATTGCAGATGCAACGTATGCGTCAACTATTGCTACTGCAGGGAAGACATAATCCGATTGTTCAGCTGGCCCGAACATCAGCCAGTTAGCGCCCATTGTCTGCATTATAGCATTGGTGGCAGTTCTGGTTCCTAACCTGAACTGTTTTTCGAAGTGCGCTTTGACCCATCCCATGGTGGTTACAACGTTTCCAGTTCCCAATCCTGTGGGATGACCGAATCTTTCTTTTATCTTAGGTATCGCTCTTACCGCCGTGCCCATTGCTGGTTCAAATGCTGGAATAGCTGTATCTATCAACGGTTTTGTGATTCCAGCTTTATCCGCCAGCGCCAACGCTTCTTCTAGAACCTGCATCTTTCCTTCTAAGCTGTTGTCTTTCGGGTTGTCAGCGAGCACTATGGACATTTTGATTCCGCTGTCCTTCAGCTTTTCCAGTTCAACGTCTCTGACGCCTTTGTAGACCGAGTTGTATAAGCATCTGTCTTGGAGTCCCATGTTCTTGACCAATTCTGCCGCTGCCATTCTAGTCCTTGGACTCATGGCATCCAGCATTAATGGAGCTTCGCTGTGTTTAGCGACGAAGTCTATGTATTTTCCGAAAGCTTCTTCTGTGGTTCCGACTATGTCAAAAGCAAATGGAACGCCAGTTACGTCACTTAACGTTTCCATTTTGTTGATTATTTCTTCAGCTTGTTTAGGGTCAAATATTCCTTTATTTGCATCCTGAACCATTTTTTGGCCTAACCAAAAAATCGAGCCTATTAGAACCGTTGGTAACTCTCCGGGTTGACCGCCTATCTTTACTTTTCCTACTTCGTATATGTTTTGTGGCGTATTGAATTTTTGCATGTTGCCTCATCTATTTTGCAAGTTTACTTCTTTTCAGCTATTGCTTTTTTTGCGATTTCCACGCCTTCTTCCTTGTTCTTACCGAATATTGCTCCGATTGCTTCCGCGTCTTCTTTTTTCACCGCAGCGCCGCCCATGATGATTATCAGTTTTCCCTTAAGCCCAGCCGCTTTCAAAGCTTCATCTAGTTTTGCAAGGTTGTTTTTGGCAGGTACCGTGTTAACCGAAAGCGCTAGTATGTCAGCTTTTGCCTCTTTAGCTTTATCTACAAAAGCTTGTGGGGCAACGCTTTTGCCTGCGTCAACAGTTTTGAATCCAGCTCTCTTCAGTGCCCTTCGAACAGCTTCTTTAGCTGTGTCGTGCATGTCGGGTTCGATGTTGCCTATAACAACTGTGCCAAGTGGGTTCTCTGGTTCTGGAGGCTCTTTTTCCATCATAGATTTTAGCCATGACATTTAACATTACTTCCCTTAGTTTTTTATACCCTCGATTTTTATATTCGAATTCTATATTTAAACTTTAACTCAGTCCACTCCGCGGTTCATTCAAGAAGTAAAAGTGAAGCTTGGGAAAACAAAAATGTTCAAAACATCCAATAAGTATCTAGTGCTGTTCCTTGTTTTGGCATTTTCGTTTGTGTATCGAGTGCTGCTTATGCTCTGGGCAACTTACCCGCCAGGAGCCGACATCGGATTACACGAAAGCATAATCCACTCTATCACTTCTTCGGGCAGCACAAATTTCATGTGGAACAATTATCAGATGGGCGGCGGCATTTCTCTAACTTTTCCAGGATACCACATTTTCGTTTCATACGTTATTTTGATGACTGGAATTCCTGATTACTTAGCCCACACTTTGGTGGTTTCGTTTTTTTCCTCATTTATCGTCTTATGCGCATTCTTGATAGCGCGAAAGGTTTGGGGCGAATCAACCGCCTTCATAGTTGCGTTTTTGGTGGCAATTTCAAGGTTTGACGTAGAGATGCTACTGTGGGGTGGCTACCCCAACGTCATAACTCTGATGCTGATTCCCCTGGTATTTTACCTGTACCTTGAAAGGAAACGATTTTCTCTAGTTCCCTTCATAGCAACTACATCCATTTTGTGTGGAGCCATCTTCTTAACTCACTCCCTCAGCGCAGTTATGTTTACAGGCATAACATTTTCCACCGTGATTTTAGTGGCTCTTTTTTCCAAACGAATCGGCGTTCCGAAAACACATCTTCTCATCTGGCTTCTACCCCTTTTCCTAGGAGCAATTCTTGTTTCTCCATTTTTAGCGCAAGCGGTGCCTGCATATTTAAGTGCAAACTCAGGCGGCGTAGCAGATATCCAGTCGGCGCTGCTCTCAACCAGAGTGCTTCCTCTGGAATGGGTAATTCCTCTCTTCGCCTGCGTGATTCTATTCTTTTTCTTCTCCAAAAAATACAAAGGCAACTTTTTCACCGTTCCAGCTTTCCTTTTCACATTATGGATTTTAGTTCCAATGATTTTCACCCAAGGATACTTAGTAGGCTTTTACACCGATTACAATCGGTTCTTGTACTTCATCATCTTGCCCCTCATAGTTCTAATCGGGCTGGGGCTGGATCACGGAGCAGGCTTCTTCGCACGCGTGATAGACACTTACTTGTCTTTAACGAAGAAAATACCTCAAGCCAAGAAAAAAATCAACAGCGTACGCGCGAGGCTGAGGGCGCGTGTGTCTCGCAAAAACATATACGCGGGATTCGCTCTGAGCTTCTTGCTTATCCTGTTTTGGGCGGTGCCTATCTTTGTAACTCCCTTTCAAGGCGTAACCGTGCAAAGCTTTTATCAAACCATGGACGCCCCCAGATACGAAGCTATGCAATGGGCGCGCCAGAACACTCCGGTTGGCTCAATTTTCGTTTCTGACGCCCTTTACGGATGGTGGTTTTCAGGCTTCGCCGAGCGCCCAACCTTGAGCGCAGTTGACCCTCAATATTTGGCGCTTGCCCGCGAATTTGCACCCGCCCAAGTTGCCAAAAACCTGCTTGATACGGATTACATGATAGACAACGGTTTGATTCAAGTCAGGGCGGACGGAGGCTACATCGGAAGACATAACCCAAATTTTTTGGCGAAACTTAACTGGACATATTTCCCCTATTCGTTCCTGAACTTTAACAGTAGCAAAACGAAAATCCAATACCGCATAGGCGGCACCCCATACTTCTCGTATTTAGATCAGCTTCCCGTAAAAGACATGCGAATAGAAAATGACACCGAACACGCCACCATTTTTGTAACGAAAGGTAACGAATTCTTCAATTACACTCAGCTAACAACCGTTTACCGAGGCGTACGATTTGTTAACATGTCCATAACGGTGGAAACTACAGTTGAAGGCGTTTCTCTTGATTGGATTCAGTTCCTTGTGGACAGCAAAGGCAAAGTAGTCCAGCCAATGCGAACCGACACGGTTGGCTTGCTGGATGAAGGCGTGAAAGCCCTTGGCCAACTGATTTTCAATCAAGAACAACCAAACGTGGAAATCGTTAACGGCGAGAACCCCTGCATCTTAGAACTGCTTTATAGCTTGCAGGGCAAATCTAAAGGCGAAATCCAGATTTCAGCAACCGCTTACTCCGTTACCGATGATCTTCAATATTACCAAGACCCTGCGGTCACAGCAGACTACATGAACAAAATCATAACCGACAACCTCAATTCATACCAACAGCAAATCTCCGATCTGCCCCTGGAAGTTTTCAACTACCAAAAATCCATGACGGCTTGGAACATTTCGTACATTGCCTGCCGCGATTCTGAAGTTATGCCAAAATTTGTAAACGATCCCGCGTTTAGTCTTGTGTTTATTAATGATGAAGTAGCCATATTTATGGTGAAGAGCAGCTCCAGTTAGGTGGGGAGAACACCATCGCCTCAATCCTTACACTTGAAAAAGAGGAAGTTTTCGAAATCATTTTGTTAGTGGCGTTTTCGGTATTTATTTTGGTGTTTTTCTTCGCCCTTCTTTCGATGAATGGTCTGGTTTTAGGTAATGACCCGGCAGTTCATTTGCAGCGAGCCCAATCTCTTTTAAGCACCGGAATTATTCCGATAAGTGACATAGCATGGACCCCGCCGCTTTTCCACATAATGCTTGCCGCATTCATCACATTCACCGGCGCAACCAGCATTAGCCAAACGATTTTTCTAGTGAAAAGCATAGCCGCACTGGTTAATTGGCTGCTGATTTTCTCCGTTTATTTAATAGGCGCCAGGTTTTTCAGCAGGAAAATCGGCTTCTTAGCGTCGTTATTGTTGTTTCTGAGTTTTCCGTTGTACGAACTCAACTTTTGGGGTGGCTACACCACTGTCCTAAGCATGGGTTTCTTGTGCCTGCTGTTCTTGTATCTATCGTCAGAAAAGAAAAGCTTGGGTGTCACGTTTATAATTTTCATTTTCACGTTTTCTCTGGTTTTAACTCACCAGCTAACCACGTTCTTGGCGCTCTTTATTTTCCCCCCGTTCATTCTGGTCATGCTTGTAAAGTACAAAGGTCGCTATCCTAGGGCTTGGGTCGCGGCTCTCTTAGGTGGAGCTATAGCTTTCGCGGTCTATTACTTGCTGCCCATACTGCCTTACCTAGGCAGCCTCATCGACATCGTTTTCTTCCAGCTGAAAGAAATGGTTTATCAGATTCCATCCGTTTACCCCCAGGCGTTCATGGTGAATTTCGGTTTTATAATCTTCTTGGCTTTTTCAGGTCTCGTAATAGCCTTTTTCAAACTGAGAGAGCGGAAATCGTTGAGTGCCTACCTGCTTTTGTCCTTGGCGTTTTTTGTTCCTTTATTCTTTTCTCAATCTTACCTGTTGGGCTTTTATCTGCCGTTTCAGCGGTTCGTTTACTACTTGCTGCCCACGATTGCGGTTTTTGGAGCCGTTGCTTTTTCTTTTGCGCTGGATCGTTTCTCAGTCTTCTATGGTAAATACAAAAACAAGTGGAAAAATCAACGCCTGAAAATAGTCGCCACCACTGTGGTTGTTTTATTGTGTGCCCTGTTCCTGTTTCGTGCTGGGGTTGTCTACGGCAAGATTATGGAAAGCAGCGTGTTCTATTCGACATCCGACATTAAGGGGTTAGATGCTGGTACATGGCTCCAGACTAACTATCCTGGGCCGTCAACAGTGGTGGTTACGGAAGTGCCTGGTTCATGGTTCGCGTTGTTTTCAGGAAAATCAGTAATTGCGCAAACTGATCCAATAGTGGACCGGAACGTTATTGCCACGTCTGTGTTAGATTTATCCTATGAATTTGAGAACCCGTTGACAATTATTAGAGCCTACGAGTCGAAAGGCGCCATTTCCGACGAAGACTACGTTTCCGTAAACAGTGTTTGGCAGAGAGTCGCGTTCTCTTCAGCGGACGGAGACTTCCTGAATTACACCGTCAACGGTGTTAGCCACTACTCTAACCTTTCTAACTTTCGCCGAGAAATCATTTTTGATGATCAGGGGTACCCAAAGAAACTGGTGATAAAATACTCTAACGACGATGTGGCCTTAACCCAGACAATCCTTGTTCAGAATGACAGTTACCCGTTAGATGTCTCTTGGACAGTAACCTCCCTAAAGAACGAAATCACCGATGTCGCGTTCCAAATAAGCAGCCACTTTGCCCTTTCATTCTCGTTCGAGAAAGCCTATATTCCTGGATTGCTGGATTGGGAGAATCCTTGGACTCGTCCTTCAGAAGTTAACGGAAACGAATGGGCGGTTATTGATTTTTCACGCACAACACTAACAGATAACTACATTGGCTTTTACGACGACAAAAACGCGGTTGCGTTCGCCATTAAATTCGCAGAGCTGCCCGATTGGGGCAACGTAGGTGTCCTAACAAGCAGGCAGATAGACGCAGTAAGGTTCCAATACAATTTTGACAAAATAAATGCTAACGACTCTGCATCATTTGCGTATCGGACTATAGCTTTTTCACAAAGTAGCTTTCCAGAGATGCAGAATCTAAGCGACTTGAAGGGGCTGTTCGATTTCAAACCTGCCGTCGCGTTTGAAGTGCAATCCAGAGACTACCACGATTACATTAAAGAAAACAACATAGACTTTCTGGTCTACGACAAAAACCAGCTTGACACCAAGGTGGTGCGCGCAAAAATATTAGAACTAGTCTACTCAAACGACCGCTATGTGATCTTCAAAATCAATAATAACCCTTAAAACCAAAGTTTTTCTGGAAAACGCCCTATAGGTGAAGAATCATGGGATGCCCTGATCTCTTTCAGGAAAAAAATGTTGGGGTTTATTCGCTTATTTTTCTCTGAGCACTTTAGGTATGTACGCGCACGCCGGGTCGCTCTCGAACAGGTCTCCGGTGTAGTATTCGGCGCGTGTTCTGCAGCCGCCGCAGATTTCGCGGTACTCGCAG
>CAZPND010000074.1:0-10613 GCA_964587975.1 uncultured Candidatus Bathyarchaeia archaeon | reverse complement strand
TCCGCATTGACGCAAAAACCGCCCAATAGCATGTCGAAAAACCGAGCATATTTGGAGCCTAATAGCCAATCGTTGCAGAAACCAGTAGAGGGGGTCTATTCGCGCATGAGCGTTCCGCCTTTAAATAAGGGGGTATAGACAAAAAATCGCACGACAGTTCCGTGACTTGTGTATTTGTGTTGTGCATGTCTACAAAAGTGATTTTGGATACAGAACGTTTATTTTTGTTTTGCAGCCAGTATCAAACCGTGAACCAGTGTTGGGCAAGAAAACCAAGCGTACATTCAAGAACCTACTCTTTGCCAACGGGTATTCGACGAAGCTTGCGGATGAACTTTGGAAATGGTACGATTTTTCAGAGAAAAAAGGCGTTGCCAGCCACTAACAACCAACAAAGATATTTCACGTAATTCTTCTTGCCTTCTTTGACGCATTTTGAATTTCCGAATAGCTTAAATGTTGCAGTGAAGCCCTAGATACCACATGAAAAAGCGAATACGCTCCCGTTCTGCAATGGCCAAACTGAAAGCAATCCTCGTAATCGACGTTTTAATCGTGGCTGTAGCCGCTGGAGTTTACTTTTACCTCCAAGCTGAAGGGTTAATCATTGCCGGACCAAAACCAGCCGAGTTCACCGTAACCAACCTCACAATCAACCCGATTAAAGCAGAAGAGTTTGAACCCATCACCATAACCGCAAACTTAACCAACATCGGAGATGAACCAGGCAACTACGTGGGAAACCTCACAATCAACAATGTGCTGGAAGATAACCAAACCATCCTGCTTGAAGGCGGCGAATCCACCATCCTGGAATTCACAGTGGTCCAGCAAACTGAAGGAACATACACCGCTGAAATAGGCGGATTAACCGGAACATTCGAAATAACACCTCTATCGCCCTCATCCAGCACCATCAAACTGGAAAAAATAATGCTGCCGCCATATGAATCATGGGCAAACCCCTTCGAATCCTGGATCAACGACCCCATATTCGTCTCAGCCACAGCAACCAACACAGGCAGCGAAACAGACAGCCTTACAGTACGCCTAATAATAGACGACCAACTAGCAGACGTTAAACGAATCGAGCTATCCGCAGGAGCATCAACAACCGTAGAATTCACGTTTAACTCCACAACCGAAGGAAAACACACCTTCGCCATAAACAACCTAAGCGGAACATTCCTAATCGTCCCAACAGGCTACCACACACTAATAGTTGCAAGAACAGGTGGCGGTTCCACACCCGTACCTTTCACCGTAAACGGAAAAACTTACCAAACAAAATCTTCCATACTCCTGCCTGTAGGAGAATACCAAGTAGTTATGCCCAGCCCATTCACAACCGAGACAGCCGTATTCGAATTCGGAACCTGGCAAGATGGCGTAACCTTCCCCTCAAGAACAGTAAACCTGGATAAACGAACAACCCTAGTAGCAACGTACATCCTAATCAGCGGATACGCATCCTGCCCATCACTCTACTACTGGAACGGAACCGACTACGTCTACGTCACCGAAGTCTCAAACGCAGGATGGCTAGGATACATGGACTACATCGACGAAAACGGCAACATCATATTCAGCGGAGGAAACCCATGGGACACCATCAAACTCGACGCAAACCAATTAACGCCCAAAAACGGCAATTACGATATAATACTTAAGCAAAGATGGGACGAAATCTTCTACATGGACTCAGCATACATGGTGGTAGTTGATCACCCAGCAAACGTTGACGTCTACTCAACCATGGTCAACTACGTCAACAAAGCTTTTCCAGGCGAAATTTACACCGTAAGCAAAAACAACCTGCAAACCCCAGTCTCAGCCGTAAACGAAAAAGGCGAAAACATCCTGCCTCAAATCGCCAAAATAGACGGAATCTTCACACCAGGCAGCAACGGACTCCTCAGCCCATCATGGGACAACATCACATTAAACCAGTTAACAATAGACTTAGGCGACTTATCTGATGCACAGCAAATTAAGCTCGTAATCAACGGAATGGTTGATTGGGGTCCAGCTCAACCCTATTACGATTGGATAGACGGCTTCAAAGCGGCATACGCAGAAGGCTTGGTGCCAAACGGCACGCAGATTTCACCAGCGCCTTACATGGAGGTTATGGATGGAAATGGAAATTGGCTACGCGTGCCAGCAGACAGGCAAATGCCCACACCCTCAGACTACACCGCCCGAAGCTTCGCCGTTGACTTAACTGGGCTTTTCCCCCAGGACGTAAGTGACTACCAGATCAGAATCACCAATTTCTGGAACGTGACGTTTGATTACATTGGGATAGACACCACCCCGCAAGAAAACACCACAATTCAGAAAATCAACGCCGCCGCCACTCTTGAACAAATAATCTCCAGCCCTTCAGTCGTTACAGGCAACTTCACAAGATACGGCGACGTAACACAATTACTATCCACCGAGGATGACATTTTTGTAATCGGAATGCAAGGCGACCAAGTCTCCCTCCAGTTCCCCACAACCAGCATACCGCCTCTCCAAGACGGCATGGAACGAGACTTCTTCATATTCGTAGCTTGCTGGTTCAAAGACCCGCCAAGAAACTGGGGCTACCAATTTGATTTCACAGTAAACCCAATGCCTTTCCGAAACATGACCGGCTTCCCATACCCAGACACGGAAAGCTATCCCTACGACGCTGCACACATGCAGTACCTCCGAGAATACAATACCCGCGTAAGAACGGCTCCAAACCCACCCTTATCTTCCTTGGCAACATGGGCAACCGCCATCGCAATACTGGTCGCTGTTGTTGACTTAGGCGTTCTCGTCTACTTCAAGAAACGTCGTCGATAACGTTCGTTGCGTGCCATTTCGGGGTAAAAAGCACGCTTCTTCAGGTTTGAAAAAGTTAATTCCTGTCAAAACTGCCGTTTGTGTAAACTTTAAATGCTTCAGCCTCCATGTTCATCTAAAAACCTTGAGATTCCAACTATGTCGTTAGTGTTTGAAATTGCAAGGCAGTATCTTGACGCGTTTGCTGTCGCTCTCTCACACCGTTTAGTGTTCTTCACCTCAGGGTGGCTTCCAAACCTTGCTGAGGCGAAACACCCATGATTATGCAGCTGCTGGGTGAAGTACTGAAGTTAATGGTTCTTGCAGGATTTGCTGTAGCGGGAATCCTGGTTATTCTCATATGGAAGAAAGGTCTCGCCACAAAGGTAACCTACCTCAGGTTCATTATCCAGATAGTGACCATGGTTGCAGTTTTTTACTTATTCACCTATCCTGTGTACCAGCTTATCGTGTTAATCGTGATTCTGGTGATGCCTCTTTTTCTGGGCAGGTTCTTCTGCGGCTGGCTTTGCCCATTCGGCCTATACATGGATGCGATTACCCTAATCCGAAAGGCCTTAAAAGTGCGCTACCGCCTCCTTCCCGACAAACTCAACAGGGCCTTGCATAACCTCCGATACGTGTTGCTGCTAATCTTCTTGATTATCACGCCTGTTATCCTAAGCATACTATTTCCTATTCCATCATTGGACTTTGCTCCTGTTATGGCGTTACTTTTTGCGGGCCCTTTCGAACCCTTCAGAGTGCTGCTTGGCCCTCTGATTCCTTTGATCGTTCCGTGGGTTGGACCTTTGGAAATTGGCGGAGTATATTTCAGTTACCCCTACGTTCAAGAAGTTATACTCTACTCAAACGTGGTTTTCAGCGAAATTTTTGTCAACGTCACCGCGTTAATTTTCGTGGCGTTAACGTTTGTCGGTTCATTCTTTGTGAGGCGTGTTTGGTGCCGCTTCTGTCCTACAGGTTCATCGCTTGCCGTGCTGAATCGCTTTAAGGGTTTTAAGTGGGCTCCCGCGTTGCATATCGATAAGGATGAGGAAAAATGCACCAAATGCGGGATTTGCAAGAGAGTTTGTCCAGTGCAGGTTACCGAGGTGTACGAGCAGAAGGGCGGCAAAATTGAAACCTCCATGTGCATGCTGTGCATGCGATGCGTTGAAATGTGCCCTTACGAAGGATGCTTGAAAGTGAACATAGGCGGAAAAACCGTTTTCAAGTCTCGAAACTGGTTGGAACCATCAACGGTTGAGTGAGAAAAAAATGAAAAGCAAAAGTGAAGAAAGAAAATACGTGCCTGAAATCTCTCAAAAAGAAGTAGAAGAGCTAAGAAGCACGATTAAAGCTGCTTCCCAGAAGATTATAGCGGAAAACATCGAGCGGATGAAGAAGACAGCAGAAAACAGGCCTGAAGAGATGCAGCATTTTGACGATATTGCAAACTTTTTTGGGACACGTGAAAAGGAGATACGTGCGGCAAAGGAGAAAGGTAGGAAAGTTATCGGTTACATGTGCTTGTTTGCTCCCACCGAGCTTATTTTGGCCGCAGATGCTATTCCGATTCGTGTAAACTCGGGTTGGTACGACACCGCTAAACTCGGAGACCGTGTTGTGCCGGTTGAGGTTTGCCCTGTTATACGATCCACTATTGGCGCAAAAATGATTGGGTTATCTCCGTATCTTGAGTTAAGTGACGCTTTGATAAGCGTGTTAACCTGTGATGGCATGACAAAGCTCGGCGAAATCCTAAGTGATTACAAGCCTGTTTGGGCGATGACTATCCCACGGGTTAAGGATTCTGCGCAGTCGCTTCGCTTGTGGAATGATGAAATTAAAGCTATGAAAAGCCAGATTGAGGCTTTAACGGGCAACAAGATAGACCGGAAGAAGCTGAAGTCAGCCATTGAACTTACTCAGAAGGCGACAAAGGCTTTTCGCAGGCTCCAAGAGATTAGAAAAGGTGCACCCGTGATTATGGGAAGAGACGCCATGCTTGTTAATCAGACGTACATGTGGGATGACATAAAGCGTTGGACTGAGAAGACCGAAGATTTGTGTGAAGAGCTTGAGAAGAGAGCGCAGAATAAGATGTGGGCTTGTCCCCCAGACACGCCACGGGTGATGGTTACTGGCACGCCGATGATATGGCCTGACAACTGGAAGCTTCCCACGTTGGTCGAGGAAGGCACGCCGCAGGGTGTTCTTGTGGCTGATGAACTCTGTTCTAGTGAGCGGCTTTTGTACGACCCTGTGGGCGTGGACGAGTGGAATATGAGTGACATGTTTAACGCTATTGCTGAAAGGTACTTGATGGCGTCCACGTGTCCGTGTTTCACTTCTAAGGACGGAAACGAAGATAGAATCAACTGGTTATTGACTAAGATTAAAGATTGGAATATTCAAGGGGTCATCTACTACGTGCATCGCGGCTGCATGCTTTACGCTATGGAGTACACTCGGGTCAAAAAAGTCTTAGATGACATCCATGTTCCTGTGTACTATTTGGATACGGAGTACACGCGAGAAGATGTGGGTCAGATGAAAACGCGAGTTGAAGCCTTCTTGGAGATGCTTACGGCGAGGATTGACATTTAGGCGGTGCGGTTGATGATTACAGTTGGAATTGACTTAGGCACTCAAACTGTGAAAGCCGTGGTCTTGAAGGACGGTGCGGTGGTGTCCCGCGGTAAAGCCTTTTCAGGGTTTGACCTAACGAAATCAGCTCAGCAAGCCGTTGATGAAGCGTTGAAAGAAGCCAAGTTGTCGTTGTCAGACGTGAATCACGTTACGGCTACGGGTTCAGGTATGGAGATGGCTCCTAACGCCAACAGCACCATAAGCATGATGGGTGCTGACGCTCAGGCAGGAGTTTTCCTTTTTCTCAAAGCCAGAACCATAATTGATGTGGGTGCAGAGGAAGCAAGAGCCGTGAAATGTGATGATAACGGGATCATGATGGACTTCGTGGTCAATGAACGGTGTGCGGCAGGTGCAGGCGCGTTCATCGAAGCCATGGCGAGAGCCCTAGAGGTGAAGCTGGAGGACATGGGTCCGCTTTCGCTTAAGGCGGAGCGTGCAAGCCCGATAAACGCCAGCTGCGTTATCTTTGGCGAGTCCGACGTAGTCACTTTGATTCATCGGCAGGAGTCGAAGCCTGAGATTGCACGGGCTATATTTGACGCTATGGCAGACCGCATTTCATCGATGGTGCATCGGCTGGGCGTGAACCCAGATGTCGTGCTTGTGGGCGGTGTCGCCAAAGATGTTGGTTTTGTGGCATCTTTAAAAAGGAAGCTAAGTATTGATGTGTTGATACCCAAGTATCCAGAGTACGCTGGCGCTTTAGGCGCGGCACTTGTTGCCGTCCGACGTGCGAAAAAGGTGTAAAAAGTGAAGGGAACCCCGGAAAAAGAAGATGTGGAATACTGGAGATGGCAAGAGTACCACAGGATTTTTTCGGAAAAGAAGTGGAAAAACAAAGACGTAATCACCGCAGGCGTTGATGTCGGCTCGGTCGGCTCCAAAGCCGCCATACTGATTGATGGTGAGGTTTATTCTTGGGGCGTGATGCGCACTGGGTCGAACAGTCCTGACAGCGCCAAAAAAGCTTTGGATTGGGCGATGGAGGGCACTGGGCTTAGAGTTAACGACTTTAAGTACATCGTTGGAACAGGCTATGGCCGCGTGAACGTTCCCATGGCGAATAAAGCCATCACGGAGATTGCTTGCCACGCGAAAGGCGCAAATTACATTTGGGGTCCCAGCGTCAGAACTGTGCTGGACGTTGGCGGACAAGACATCAAGGCGATTCACTGCGACGAAACAGGCAGGGTCACCTCGTTCCTGATGAACGACAAGTGCGCGGCCGGAACGGGCAGAGGCATGGAGGTCTTCGCTGACCTGTTGAAAATTCCGATTGAGAAAATCGGAGAAGTCTCGTTAAACGTGGAGGAGGAGCCGCCGCCAGTGAGCTGCACCTGCGTGGCTTTCGCGAAAACCGAGGCTATGGGGCTGCTGCGGAAGGGCTGGTCTAAAGAAAAAGTGTTGGCTGCCTACACGCACGCGATGGCCATCAGAATGGGTAACCTCGTCAAACGCGTAGGGTTGGAAAAGGAATTCGTCATCACGGGCGGTCAATCGAAAAACATCGGCATCGTTTCAAGAATAGAAACGGCGCTTGGCGTCAAATGCCTTCCGATGCCTGACTGGCGGGACAACGGGTTAGACCCCATGATTGCAGGCGCCATAGGCGCGGCGCTGTTCGGGAAGGCGTTATATGAAAAGGCGCAGAAAAGCTGAGAGGTGAATGGTTATTATCACGCATTACGGCTACAGCGACGGTTCAGGCGAATACTACATCGTTATTGACGCAGACAAATGCATCGGATGCGCCAAATGCATAGTGCAATGCCCTCAATCAGCCCTTGAACTGATAGATATGCTGATTGACTTGGAAGACAAGACGGTGGCAGCAGTGACAGAGCAACAACGCAAAAACATCAAATACGCATGTTCTCCATGCAAACCTGAAAACGGGAAGGCGCCCTGCGTGTTGGCTTGTGAGCAAAAGGCTGTTTGGTGCATTTGGAACCCACGCTGAAAACTGCTTCCGTTTTCAGGTTAACTAATTTCTGAAAAGATAAAACCATTTATGATGCTTGTGGCTTCCTTAGGCGTTTTCTTTTGATTCCAAGAATGGCTACGATTATGAGAACTACACTTACAACGACAGTGACCGCTATCAGAGTGGTTGCGCCTGACGCTCCTGTTTCAGTCAGTATTGACCCTAAGCCTTCGACCGTGGCAGTGACTTTCTGACCAGCTTCGACGGTTACGGTTTCTCCGTCAACTTTAGAAGTGAAAGCAACTGAACCTTCTTTGACGCTGAGTGTGGATTCCGTGCCAGTCTCCGCCACGGTGAAGACAGTTCCCGTGATTTCGGCGACTGCCTGAGACATGTCAACTTTCAAGGAACCGCCAGCGGACAAGCCTTCTACATCTGCGGTGAATTCGCCTTCCTGAAGAAGCAGAGTGCTGCTATCGTCCGTTAGCGCCTCAACTTCGATAAGCGTGTTAGGCTGTATTTCAAGCGTGGTTATGTTGCCTAATTTGACTGTGCCGCCCTCTTCTTCGGTTTTGATTTTGCTGCCTTGGGATAGCGAAGCATTATCGTTTGCTTGCGTCCAAGCGTCTCCCTGTCCAAGTGATTGTACTTTCACTGAACCCGATACGCCGCTAACGGCAAGAGATTGTGGCGGCGGTGAAGGTTCGGGAGGTTGCTCAAGGCTTTCGGTTTTGACAAAGAAAATATCCACGTGACTTCCATCCCAACTATTTGTTGTGGTACCTGCAATAACATAAGCTCCGTCTTTAGTCCGACACATTGAGTAAGCAAACTCTTCGCTCTTCCAACCCCAAGTTTCATTTATTTTGGCATTATACACCTTCGCCCACATCTGATTCCCCGCCGAATCAGTCCTGACAATTCCCAAATCTGTGCCGATCGCGCCTGTGGTTCCAGCCTCCGTCATTGTTCCGCCGAGGGCGAATCCGCTGTCTCCTAGTTGCACCACAAAACAAGGCACATCAATGTACCTGTCGCCATAGGTCTTTCGCCACTGCACGTTTCCGAAAGAATCAACTTTTATCAAGTAAAAGTCGTTATCACCGCCAGCAACGTTGTCTCTGGAGCCTTCTCTTCGGAGCCTGCCAGAGCAAAGCCTCCGTCACTCGTTTGAACAATTCTGTGAGTGTCTTCGAGAAAATGGCTACCCATTGCCAAGTAGGGTTCCGAGTATTTTCTGTTCCACTCTTCATTTCCTGAAGAATCCGTTTTAACGAGCCAGAAATCAGCCGTATTAAATCCTAAGGACTGCCTCCCTAAAGCGTACCCGCCGTCTTTGGTCTGAACTAACGAGTAAGCTTCATCACTACGGTTGTAAACGTCGCCAGCTAAATTCTCGTATGTTCCACTGTCAAAGGTTTTCTTCCACTGAACATTGCCTGAAGAGTCCACTTTCACTAAGCAGAAATCCCAGCTTTCGCTAGAGCTATACATAAATGCGGTGCCAGCCAAGGCGAATCCTCCGTCCAAAGTTGAACCATCGAGAACGAAAAACCAAATTTATCATACGAGTTTTCGTCATCGCTATACCTATATGTTTTTTCCCACTGCACACTCCCAGCCGAATCGGTCTTGATAAGCCACCACACATCGCTAGAGGTTCCGCCTCCAATCGCGTATCCTCCATCGCGTGTCTGAACCAAAGAATACTGGCGGCTGGCAGCATACTGGTCCTTTATTCCGAGAATCTGCTTCCACAGAGTGTTGTCAGAAGAATCAGTCTTGATAAGCCACAGCTCGTATTGTTCTATCATGTGCCAGGAAGGCGTTTCCACAACAGTTTTGGTGTCAGCGAAAACAGCCATCACATATCCTCCATCACTCGCTTGAATGACAGATTTCGGAAATAGCGCATCGTAACCGTCGCCTTCATAGGTGCGGCTCCATCCTGTTGAGGCGGCAGTGAAAGAAACGAAAAGTAAACTGGTGTATAGGCAGGTGAATACTAAAACGGATAAAAGTGTGTATCCTTTTATTTTGCTCGCAAGAATCCGCGTGGCAAGTCACTCTCCCAGAGGCAAGTGTTTCACAACAAGTTGTATATAAATTATGAGAATACATAGGTTAATCAACCATTGGCTGCTCATCAAATTGACACAAATGGTAACTTGAAACTTAGGTGCCGCTGCTGTTTCTCTTCGGACTATACATAGTTTCTTCAAATAAGGGGGCTATAGTTTTTTCCGAGCAGCTAGCCAGCGCTAGTCTAAACTCTATTTATAGTATAAATAAGGGGGTATAGACAAAAAATCGCACGTCAGTTCCAAACTATTTTTCTTCAGGTGGCTTCTGCCACAACTCCAGCTTCTGCTTCTTAAACGCGCTACGTTTCCGTTGCAAATACTTGTAAACCGTGTGGTGCTGGCTTCCGTTAATAAGCATCTGCACCGCGTTCCTGGCAACATCCACCTGCTCAAAAGAGCCGATAAACCCAATCGTGTGCCCATAAACAACCATGCTGGCTTCAGTCAACTCTTCAATCAGCTTACGCGTTTTCCCGTTCGCTCCGATTACACGTCCTTTCACGCGTTTAATATCCGATTCAGACCTACCGAAAACCGCACGCAAATCTATAAAGTCAAAAACGTCATCATCGTTGCGAAGTAAACGAAACGCCTGTTCAGGAGAGAAACCCCTCCCAATAGCAGTCACAGTATCTTTAGCCCTAAAAAGCAACGAAGGATCACTTGCCTTCTCTGACAACACAAGTGTCACGCCGCCAGAATCACCATCAATCAGAAGCTCAACCATAAACTTCTCCTCAATTCTCTGCTTAACTTTTCCATCTGGACCTATCAGCACACCTACTCGCTCCTTGGGAATTCTAACAAACATATTAGGCTTCGACACTCTAACCAACAACCCTATTGTAAGCTTCCTCAACTGAAAGAACCTTAACACCCAACCGACTAAAGAACTTGTTCACGTTAGTCAAGTCCCTTCGAAGGAAAAACTCAGCCATAGGATGCGAAGTCGGCACAGCTTGCGCCACATCAAAAATCACAGGTTTACCCTTCCACATCATAACATTATACTCGCTCAAATCACCATGCACAAGATCAGCCTTCCTGTAAAGCCGCTTCAAAAAAGTCAATAACACACCATAAACCTTCTCAGGATCATCCGGCGCTTGCTCTTTTAAAGAAGGCGCATT
>CAZPND010000073.1:0-10771 GCA_964587975.1 uncultured Candidatus Bathyarchaeia archaeon | reverse complement strand
CCCATGTCTTTGGCTATTTCAAGCACGTAATCCACCATTTTGGTTCCTAAGCCTTGACCTTGCCACTGGTCAACAATGATGAAGGCAAGTTCGCCGCTTTTCCCGCCAAGTTCAATGCTGAGCCTTCCAACTCCCAAGATTCTTCGGCGGTTTTCTTCGCTGAGTTCCGCTACTATGGCGATTTCACGGTCATAATCGATGTTGCAGTAGCGGACGCGGACTTCGTGCGGCGTGTCCTTAAGCAGCTGGAAGAACCTATAGCGGATGGATTCTTCGCTGAAGCTTTGGAACATCTCCAGCCACATGAGCTCGTCCTCAGGTTTTATGGGTCTCAACAGCACCTCTTGCCCGTTCTTAAGCTTCCAATAGGTCTCGTACCTCTTCGGGTACGGACTTATCACCAGATGCTCGTGCGGCTCAAACTTTTTGCAAACCTTGTCTTTGTCAATTTTTACTCTTGCGTCGAGAATGCAGGCTTCTTTCTCGTTTATCAGGAGCGGGTTGATGTCGATTTCCTTTATCTGCGGGAAGTCGATGAGCAACTGCGAGAACAGCGCCACCGTTTCCTCCAGCACTTTCAGGTTCGCAGGCGGCACGTTCCTGTAGCCTTTCAGAAGCTGGTAGACCTTGGTTTCCTCCATCATTCTTCTGATAAGCGTCGTGTTCAACGGCGGCAGCCCAATCGAGTAGTCTTTGAAGAGTTCCACGCCCACGCCGCCCATGCCGAAAAGGATTACTGGACCGAACAGCGGGTCAGTTTTTCCGCCCAATATGACCTCGTAGCCCTTCCCCGTTACCATGGGCTGAACGGTAACCCCTATTATCTCGGCGTCTGGATTATACTTCTTTGCCCTATTTATGATGATGTCAAAGGCCTGCTTGACTTCCGCGTCAGAATTCAGGTCAAGCATCACGCCGCCCGCATCAGTTTTGTGCACTATTTGGGGCGAAAGAATCTTGAGAACCACAGGGTAACCAATCTGATGGGCGAAGGCAACTGCTTCACTCGTGGTGGTGGCGACTTCGGTTTTCACAACCGGAAAATTGTAGTAATCCAAGAGCCTTTTGGCTTCGTCTTCAGTCAGCAGTTCACGGTTTTCCGCGGCCGCGTTTCTCAGAATAACCATAATCGGTCTTTTGGGCGGCACTTTGTCCACCGGGCGCTCTTCTGGTGTCTGGTAGATGAGTTCAAGGTTGCGCTGGTACTGGTACATGTACATGTACGTTTTTATGGCGTTTTCAGGCGTGGAGTACGTGGGGATGTTGTTCGCGTTGAGAAGACAGTTTGCTTCCTGCACCGCGCCGTAACCCATGAAACTGGTCAGTATGGTCTTGTTCTGGTACGCCTTGCTCTTCACCAACTCAACGACGGTTGTGGCTATCTCAACCGCTTGCGAAACCGCCTGCTGAGTGAAAACGATAAGTACGCCGTCAACGTTTGCGTCGTTCAGGCAGGCTTCAACCGCCGTCTTGTACCGGTCAGCGCCCGCGTCTCCAAGAACGTCAATGGGGTTGCCTCTGCTCCAGAAGGACGGCAGAACACGGTTAAGCGCATCCATGGTTTTCTGGCTTAGCTTGGCAAGCTTGCCTCCCTTCGCGATAAGCGCGTCGGTTGCCATAACTCCGGGGCCGCCCGCGTTCGTGATAACCGCCAAGTTGGGTCCACGCGGCAAAGGTTGAGTCCCTAACACTTCGGCGGCGTTGAACAGGTCTTCAATTTCTTCCACGCGGACGATGCCTGCACGCTTGAACGCGGCGTCGTAGATGGCGTCTTCGCCTGAAAGTGAACCGGTGTGGGATGCCGCGGCTTTGGCGCTTTCGCTGAACTTGCCTGCTTTAACCACTATGATGGGCTTTGTGCGTGCGAAGTGGCGGGCGGCGCTCATGAACTTGCGGGCTTCGGTGATGCCTTCCACGTACATGAGTATGCTTTTGGTTTTGGGGTCGGTGCCGAAGTAGTCTATAAGGTCTCCGAAGTCCACGTCTATCATGGAGCCTATGGAGACGAAGTTGCTGAAGCCAATGTTCTCATGCATCGCCCAGTCGAGGATGGCGGAGCCTAACGCGCCGCTTTGAGAGATGAAAGCCACCTTGCCGGGCTTGGGCATTTTATCCACGAACGTGGCGTTAAGGTTTATTCGGGGGCGGATTACGCCAATGCAGTTAGGTCCGATCACTCTTACGCCGTATTTTTTAGCTGCTTCCAGAATCTTGTTTTCCAAGGCTTTGCCTTCAGCGCCCGTTTCCTTGAAGCCCGCTGAAACGATGATGACGCCTTTTACTCCTGCGCTTCCGCACTCTTCCACCACGGCGGGAACGGTTTTCGCTGGCGTGGCAATCATCGCCAAGTCCACGGGTTCCAGGATTTGCCCTATTTTCTGGTAGGTTTTTACCCCGAGAATTTCGGGTTTGCGTATGTTAACGAAGTAAACTTTGCCGGCGTAGCCGAGTTGAGTGAAGTTTTTCACGATTGCGTATCCGACTGAGCCTTCAACGTCGCTGGCGCCTACGATGGCTACGCTTTGAGGGTTGAAAATCTTGTCGAGGTTTAAGGTAACCATTTGCTGGATAACCTGCCTTGGTTTAGGGCGTGCAAAACGGGGAATTAAAAGCTTATGCATCGCAACTAAATTTTCGCTTGTGGAACGCTTATATAATTTCTGTCCGTGTACTTCACAGGGAACAGCAATGAGCGCTTCTGCAGAGGGCTTGTGCCTTTTTAACACGTTGACTCGGCGAAAGGAAAAGTTTGTTCCTTTGGAGGCGGGTAAGGTGGGAATGTACACATGCGGACCCACCGTGTACGATTTTGCGCACATCGGCAACTTTCGGGCTTTCTTGTTTGAGGATTTGCTTAAGCGGTGGCTGGAATACCGCGGCTACAAGGTCACACACGTGATGAACTTGACGGATGTGGATGACAAAACCATACGGGGCAGCCAGAAGCAGGGTGTGCCGCTTGGAGAGTTCACGAAGCGTTACGCGGAAGCCTTTTTCGAGGACATCCAAGCCTTGAACGTGGAGCCGGCAACCGTTTACCCGAGGGCGACAGAGCACATCCAAGAAATGGTCAGCTTAGTCAAGACGTTAATGGCGAGGGGCTACGCGTACAAGGCTCAGGACGGCAGTATCTACTTCGCCATCAGCAAGTTTCCAGCGTACGGCCAGCTCAGCCACATCAACGTCCAAGAACTCAAAGCGGGTGCCAGAGTGAAAACGGACGAGTACGCGAAGGAGGAAGCGCAGGATTTTGCGCTGTGGAAGGCTTGGACGCCTGAAGACGGAGACGTTTGTTGGGAAACCGAGTTGGGCAAGGGCAGGCCTGGATGGCATATTGAATGCTCCGCCATGTCCATGCGCTATCTGGGCGAAACCTTTGACATTCACTGCGGTGGAATCGACAACATGTTTCCTCATCATGAGAACGAGATTGCCCAAAGCGAGGCGGCCACGGGCAAGAAGTTTGTGCGTTACTGGCTGCACAACGAGCATCTGCAGGTGGAGGGCAAGAAGATGGCGAAGAAGCTTGGCAACTACTACACGCTGCGCGACCTGCTTCAGAAAGGTTACGACCCGATTGCGATCCGCTACTTGCTGCTGTCAACGCATTACAGGCAGCAGTTCAACTTCACTTTTGAAGGTTTAGAAGCAGCCAAAGGCGCCGTGGAACGGCTACGGAACTTTGTGCGGCGGCTGCAAGACGCGAACGGTGCAAGCGGAAACGCCCAGGTTGCGGAGTTGCTGCGTGGTGTGCAGGCGGGATTCGGCGGTGCCATGGATGACGACTTGAACATCAGCGTGGCGTTAGGCGCACTGTTCGATTTTGTGCGTGAAGTCAACAACCTGCTTGACAAGGGCGAAGTCGGTAGCAGTGAAGCGGAAGCCGCTGGCAGGTTTATGGCGGATTTGGACAAGGTTTTAGGTGTAATCGGCAAGGTTGAGACTGAGGTGCTGCCCGAGGGTGCTGAAAAGCTTATCGCTGAGCGTGAAGAGGCGCGGAAGGCAAAGGACTGGGCGACCGCGGATGCGCTTCGCGTGCAGCTGAAGGATATGGGCGTGGTTGTGGAGGACACGGCGCAGGGTGTTAGGTGGCGCCTTGAGAAGAAGTGATTGTGCCCGTTGCGTTCCAACCTGCGGTGGAGAATTTCTCCTTGTAAAACTTGTTGGCGAGAGCCTGCTCGAACTGGGTTAACGCGCCTTTTTCAAGGTTGACTTTCAAAATAGCCTTGAAGCCCTGGGCGAGGGCGTTCTGAACCGTTTCCGCCGAGACCGCGTGGTGAAGCTCGTTTTGGACGCTGGTTATTTTGCGCTGAGCCACCTGCGCCGCAACGCTGCAGTCGTCTGTGAACGGAACGCGCAGCAGCTTAAACATCAGGGGTAAATCCACGCTGAGCAGGAGGGTGCCGTGCTGCTGGACGACGCCGTGCCTGATGGTTTGGGCGCTGCCGCTGATTTTCTTGCCCGCCACGGTCAGGTTGGGGCAGTTTTTCTGGTTGCCTTCGCTGAAGTCGGCTGGTATACCTAGCAGCCTAAGCGCATCGTTGACGGCCGCGTAAACGGATGTGTAGACCGCTGTCACGTCTTTGCCGAGGTCGCGGGTTTGGGCAGTGACGCTGTAGGTGATTTCGCCTGTTTGGTCGTGGTAGACTGTTCCTCCGCCGCTTGTTCTGCGGACGAGGTCCACGCCGTGTTCACGAAGCGCGTCCAAGTAAACCTGCTCGTTGGGGTTCTGGTTTTTGCCGATGGTTACGGCGCTGGGTTTCCACTGGTAGAATCTTATGGTGTTGGGAACCAGGTTTTGGATGCGGCTGGTGAGGATGGCTTCGTCGATGGCCATGTTCATGAAGCCGTTGTGGGTTTCAAGGGGGATCAAACGCCAAGTGTCCATGTTTGTTCTCGGTCCTGCTTCGTGAAGATTCAGCGTTAAGCTTAAAACTCTTATGGATTTTCAGCTGAGAAAAAACAATACGGCATCTTCTCTTTGTTGCATTATGGCATCGGACACGCATCCCTGCTCATATTACAGGTATTCTTTGCCCAGAGCGTAAGGTCCGTTTGTGAGTTTTTCCGTGCCTTTTTTCTGCACCAGCACGGTGTCTTCTATGCGGATGCCGCCGTAGCCCACAAGGTAGATGCCTGGCTCCAGGGTCACCACGTTGCCTGCCGCCAGCACGTCTTCGCTGTCAGGGCTCAAAGTGGGCGGCTCATGTATGTCCAATCCGACGCCGTGACCCAGACCATGCACGAAATACTCTCCGTAGCTTGCGTCCGCAATCACCTTTCTGGCAGCCGCGTCAACATCCTTCGCTTCAACGTTCGGCTTCATCGCCTCAACCGCCTTCTTCTGCGCCGCCCTCACAACCTCATAGAGCTTCTTCTGCTTCGCCGAAGGTTTCCCCGCCACAAACGTTCGCGTCATGTCAGACCGGTAAAACTTGTACGTGGCACCCATGTCGATAACAACCAAGTCGCCTTCCCTAATTTCTCTGTCAGAGCAGCCGCCGTGAGGAAACGCCGAGGCAAGACCAGACGCTACAATCGTCTCGAAAGCCGTGCCAGAGGACCCCTTCTTCCGCAGGGCATACTCGATTTCAGCTGCCACCTCATACTCCTTCACGCCAGCCGCCACCACTTCACAGGCAACCCGCATGCCCTCGCTTGTTAACTCGCCAGCCCTGCGCATCAGCTTGATCTCGTTTTTATCCTTGACTTTGCGAAGCTCCCGAAGAAAGCCAGAGTCAACCTCCAGCGTTTTTTCACTACCCAAACGCTTGGATAAGGCGCGCCAGCTTTCAACGTTAAGGGTGTCCGCGGCAAGCCTCTTGGCGTTTAGCGCTGAAGCCTGCTTCGCAATTTTATCCATCATGTTCTCGCCGTGCTTCACCAGCTCCACCTTAAAACCGCGCAGTTCCGCCTCCGCCTGCGCGTAGTTGACGCCTTGAACGTAAACGACACTTTCGCCGGCTCGCGGAATCAACATGGCGCTGGCGCCGCAAAAACCCGTAAGCCACGTCAGGTTGGAGCTGTTAAAAACTAATAGCCCGTCAATCTTGTCGTTTTCAAAGGCAACTTGTTTCACGGCTTCCGTTCTGTTCATGCTTTTCACTGACAGAGTAACGTTGCTGGTTTTCGGCTTAACGCTTTCGCTCTTCTTCAGCCGCCGGTGACGACAGGCATGAAAATTAAGCGGTCGCCGTCTTTAAGTTCAGTTTTCATGTCGTTCAGCTGGTTTGTCAGTAAACCGTTTATGGATAGTATGTAGTAGGGTTTTAAGTCGGAGTCGTTAGGTTCGTAAACGGATTTTTTGAAGGGGTCGCCGTGTTTTTCAGCGAGTAAATGCAGCAGGTCAAGCACTGAGGCGGCGTCTTTCAGTTCAATTTGCTCGGCTTGTTTTAAGCCCAAGGATTGTTTAACGCTGCCCAAATAGTCTACTGTTACTTTCAACAGTGGTCGCCCCCGACGATAGGATACAAGCGCTGAAGTTATATAATCATTTCTTAGCTGAAGCAACATGCCTAACATGCTGTGCGGCTTGAAGTCGGGTTTGCATCGAATTCACCGCTGAAGCATGTCGGATGTTTTTACGTAATTTTTTCAGGTGGGAATCCATTAACTTAATATAGTTTTTGTTGAAGGTATATAAACCAGTAATACGAGGGGAGAGAAAAAGTAAATGTTCGCTTACGCGGGTAAAATTTTGCGTGTTAATCTTACAACAGGGAAAATTTCTACCGAACCTTTAAGTGAAAAGATGGCTAAGGACTACATTGGCGGTATAGGTCTTGGCATCAAGTTGCTTATGGATAACTCTAAGCCGGGCACGGACGCGTTTGACCCCGATAACCCATTAATTTATTTAACTGGTCCACTCAGCGGAACCTTAGGCCCAACAGGCGGAAACAGCTATGCCGTCGTGTCTAAATCTCCCGCCACGGGCGGTGTCGCCAATGCTGAAGCTCACGGCTTCTTTGGTCCAGACCTGAAGCGTTCAGGATACGACGCTGTCATAATCACGGGTAAAGCACCCAAACTCAGCTACCTCTGGATTGACGATGACAAAGTCCAAATCATGGACGCTGAACACCTTAAGCATTTTACTGTTTACGAAACTGACAAAGCCATCCGAGAAGAACTCGGCGACTTCTACATCCGCGTCTCAGCCATTGGCGAAGCGGGAGAGAAACTTTGCAGGTTTGCAGCCATCATAAACGATGAGTTCCGCGCCATCGGAAGAACCGGCATGGGCGGCGTGATGGGTTCAAAGAATCTTAAGGCAGTTGCCGTGCGTGGAACAAACGACGTTAACGTCGCGGACTTTGATGGTTTCAGGGAGTTTATCAAGATGATTTTTGAGCGCATGAAGGGTCCGGCGACCAAGAAGTATAAGACTTTGGGTACGCCCGAAAACGTTTTGGTGCTTAACTCGTTGTCAGCGTTGGCAACAAGGAACTTTTCTAATTCTCAGTTTGAGGGCGCTGAGAAAGTCAGCGGCGAGTACTTGAATGAGCATTACGTGAAGAAGATTGTGGGATGCGCGACTTGTGGGATGCGTTGTGACCACATTGCGGTGGTGCCTGAGGGGCCTTATCAGGGTTCCACGAGCCGGTTGGAGTTTGAGTGTTTGTGGTCTATGGGTCCGTTGTGTGGGGTTGACCGTTTGGACGCGATTATTGAAGCTATGCGCATCGTGAACGAGTACGGCATGGACGGGATTTCCATCGGTGTGGTGGTTGCGTTTGCCATGGATTGTTATGAGCATGGTGTGATTACGAAGGAGCAGACGGACGGTATAGATCTCCGCTTCGGGAATGCTGAGGCGCTTATACAGATTATTCATAAAATCGGGAAACGGGAAGGCTGGCTTGGTAACGCGTTGGCTGAAGGCACGGCGAAGGCTGCTGAAATTATCGGTGGTGACGCGTGGAAGTATGCTTGTCACATTAAAGGTTTGGAGCTGCCTGGTTATGATTTGCGGACTTTGAAGACCGCCGCGCTTGGCTTCAGTGTTTCGTTCCGTGGTGCTTGTCACTTGCGGAATGGGGCTTACTCGCCTGACGTGAAGGGTAAAGTCAACCGCTTCAAGATTGAGCCGGGCAGGGGTAAGATGATTGTGCCTGACGGGCACGTTTACAACGTGATTGACTCGTTGATTGTGTGTAAGTTTTCGAGGGGCACGTATTATGATGGGTTGAAGGATTTGGCGAATTATTACACGTTGGCTACGGGGATTCCGATGACGGATGCGGAGCTTGATAAGGCGGGTGAGCGGATTGAGAATTTGGCGCGGTTGTTTAATATTCGTGAGGGTAAGGGCACGAGGGAGTATGATACGTTGCCTTGGAAGATAGAGAATGTGCCTGTGCCTGATGAGGGGCCGGCGAAGGGCGTGTGCGTCAGCGACGAGGAACTCCAGTTGGGACTTGATGATTACTATGCGGCAAGGGGCTGGGACAGCAACGGTGTGCCGACTGTTGAGAAGCTGGAGTCGTTGGGTCTCGGCGAGTACGCGTATATCGTGAAGGGCTTGTTGAAGAAGGATGTGGAGACGGCGGTGGCTAAGGGAGGGAAAGCGTGATGGTGCGTCCACAAGACCGCAAGTTTGTTTCGGCTGACCCTGAGAAATGCATTGGCTGCTTAGTTTGTGAGTACGCGTGTTCCATGACGAATGAGAAGACGTTTAACCCGACGAAGTCGCGAATCCGCGCGTTGCGGTTAG
This sequence comes from uncultured Candidatus Bathyarchaeia archaeon, assembly GCA_964587975.1. Taxonomy (GTDB): domain Archaea; phylum Thermoproteota; class Bathyarchaeia; order Bathyarchaeales; family Bathycorpusculaceae; genus SG8-32-3. The sequence continues at coordinate 2,055 of CAZPND010000073.1, read as the reverse complement.
GTCCGCTTAACAACATGGCTGTGACTTGCCGTCACTGTGAAGACCCCGCTTGCATTGCTGCTTGCCCCAGAGATGCTTTGCGTCAAGAAGAAGACACGGGGATAATTATGGTTGACGAAGACGCGTGCAACGGATGCGCGTGGTGCATTAGCGCGTGCCAGTTCGGCGCGATGATGATGCATCCGGAGAGGAAAGTGGTGTTCACGTGCAACAGCTGCAAAGACCAAGAGGATGGTCCGCAGTGTGTGAAGTGGTGTCCTGAGGAAGCGTTAACGTTCGTGACGGCGCAGGAGCTTGCTCAGAAATCCAGGATATCAGCCGTTAAGAACTTGTTCCAGGAAGCGAAAGAGAAGAAATCGGCAGCCAAGTAGCCGCAAGGCACCTTTTCTTTTTGTTTGTTTTTAGCGTGCTAACTAGCGCTGGCTTTTTGCTGGTTCATTTCTTTCAACATTTTTCTTTGCTTAATAGCCTGTTTGAGCCTGTAGCCCCGCAGTACCCTGTAGCGGGTGCCGTGAGTGTTTTTGTAGGTTTTCTTTCCTTTTTCTTTCTTTTTTGGTTTTGTTCCCATTTTTAAGTCGCTTTCCTGCGAAAAGATTAGGGCGCTGGTTTCGCGTTCAGCGCAGACGCCTACATAGGATGCTTCTCTCTAATATGCTTATCCAACTTTTCTTGAGAGCCAAAACTAGCCCCGCACTCAGGACACTTCAACATTTCCTTCCCCAAAACACTTTTCACCCCGTAACCTAACTCGCCTAAACGCTAAGAATCATTTGTGACTGCAACACAACACCAACCCCCTTATTCAAGGCACATTGCAGAACATATCCGTTAAAATGCCAGCACACCAACTAACCTAACACACACCAAGGTTTATGCAAAGACAGAATTTTTTTTCGAACTATTTTTCATTCCTGTTTGCTCATGTTTGATTCCCCAAACGTAGCGGTCTGTTGCTTCCGTTCTCTCCGAAAAGCCAGAAAATTGCAAGGTTTCGCTCTTCTTGAGGCTTAAAGTACGAAAAGCTCGTTTTGCCAGCTATCCACGCCGACTATTCAAAAGGCTGAAGATACAGTTAAGGTTTAGTGTTTGTATTTCTTGAAATAGACCAATAACACGGCAGTAATACCTGTTACCAAAACTATTGATGCAGTAGCAACTACTGTTGTTGGAAAGAGCGCTGCAGTGCTGAAGTTGATTGTTTCAGAGGCACCCATGTTTCCAACTGTATCGTTTGCATAAAGGGTTAACGTGTGTGAACCATACGATAATTCGGTGAGAGTGAAGTTTTCAGCTACAGTTACATAGGCTTGTCCATCTAAGCAATAGCCTATCCACGAGGTTGGTTCATCCACTGTGAAGTTCAAGGCTAAGTCTTTTTGGCTGTAGGTTTTGTTTTCAAGCGACAACGCGGATATGATTGGAGGTGCGCCGTCATCTATGATGAAATAGACCGTGTTGCTGTCTAATCCGATAAAATCGTGGTCGCCGTTGTTGTACTCCATTCTTGCGTAGACTGTTATGTGATGTGTCCCCTCGGGCAGTTCTGGTAAAGTGACCCAACCGCCGATTCTGGCGGGAACGAAGGGTGGTTCGCCTTGAACCGTTTCTGTTGTTCCGTTCGCGTAGGTTACGGTTACTAATCGTACTTCAGGAATTTCCTCTACGGGAATTGTGACGTTTTCTTCACCGTCTACGCTGTAGACTATTGTTATGTTTACGGTGCTGGGTTTAAACAAAGTTAGTGAAGTAATATTCAGCGTTAGAAGGTCGTCACGGTATGTTGCGTTATGAGGAGATATTATGCTAATTTCAGAGAAGAAAGGATAGCTCGTACTCATAGCTGAAAGGTATAAACCTTGACAGCAAGCCCATGCTGCGCCACTTGTACTTCACTCCGCCTTTGTAGCGTTTTTCAGTACTGTCATAATAACCGCTGTAGCTTTCAGATGTTGTTCCAGTGATTAATCCGCATTTTATTGGTGGATTATAGACCTTATGAGTCCTCAGGTTGAAAGTATCGAGACTTGTTATTCCTTCTTCCATTAAACTTTTAAT
>CAZPND010000072.1:0-10777 GCA_964587975.1 uncultured Candidatus Bathyarchaeia archaeon | reverse complement strand
GAGAGATTCGAACTCTCGTCGAGGGCTCCAGAGGCCCCTATGCTTGACCGCTACACCACCGGGCTCCAGTCTACTCCATCAAACACGGGATTCTCCGTAATTAACTTTAGCGTTGCGTCATTCGCCGTTCTTTTCCTTAAGCGCGTCTCGGACGCAGTGGCAGGCTTGAAACCACAGGATTCCAGTCGCCGCAACTCCACAGCGTGTCCACTAGGGGTTTTCGCTTTGGGCGTAACGCGTTTATTTTTATGTGCTTCACTGGATTCTGCAGGTAATCCTTCCGTTTCATCAAAATCACCGTCTGGTTCATTCTTTTCTTATAGAGTGTTGAAAAAGTCCTTTTTTATATTTCGTTTAAAGCTGGAAAATGCGGGGTCCCCTGACGTTTGAACTCAACATGTTTAGTTTATGAAGCTGACGCCCCATGTTTTCATGAAGCAGTTTTGACTAACATTAACCGGCTGAGCAACCAAAGTTTCCACGGGACAAAATTACCTGATAAGCAATAAGGAGGTTCGCGGCAAAAAATAATAAAGCGCGCAGGTGCCATAATAAGGGAGAGTGAAGAAAAAGAATGTCTTCAGCATCCGTCGCTGTTGTTTCAGCTATGATAATCACGTTGGTGGTGCCTTTGGCTATTCTCTACGCTGGCAAGTTTCTATCCGTGAGGTTTTCCGCTTACAAGAAATTTTTTGGGGCGGGTTTAATTACCGTTGGTCTTCTTGAGATAGTGGGGTTCTTTCAATTTTCCATAACGATTAATGATGTCACTTACCTGATACCGCAGCATCTGAAAATTATTATTTTAGTTCAAGGGTTCATGACGCTGCTTGTTGGGCTAGCTACATTTTATTCTAAACCGCCTAAAACAATGACTGCAATCCAGAAAATGCATTGAAAGAGGCTTAAATCTCAGTTTATAGAATGTTGTCAAATGGGTTTCTCGCGTAAATGGAAAATCAAGCGGACCGTTCTTCAGTGAAGTTTCTAGTGTTTGCGTTTCTTGGAGTAGACAAGTAGAAGACCGACAAACACAGCAACAACAATCAATAAAGCTAAACCAGTATAGGAACCGAAATTTGGGTCTGAGCTTAGAGTGGATTCTGGTGAAGGAGCGGGAGACGGTGATGCAGTTCCAGTGTTAACAATGAAGTTAGCATTTGCAGAATAAGGGTCTATGTTTGCGTGGTGAATTGTTTCATTAATAAAATAACCCGCGAAAACCTTTATGCTGTGCTGTCCAGTGGTCAGCCAAGGCAGCTCTACCTGCCCTCTAAGGGTAGTCTCAATGTAGGGTACACTGGTGTCATCTGTTATGTTTTCTTCTTTGGCAATCTGAACATCTTCAATTTTAACACTTGACTGCAAGTCTTGTCCATCTAGACTGTAGAAGTAAAAGTATAAAGGGGGAACGTTCCAATGCGTTTTTACGGTGAAATTCAAAAAGAGCGTTTCTGTGTAATGTATCGTATTTTGTGGAGACTGTATTGTTATGTTACAGTAATGACCTTTCATGAAATTTGGGTTTGCATCTGTCAAGATAACCATTTGAGTTCCAACTAACAATGAGGCTAAAAGAGCCCAGGTTACTGTTAGTTCTAATATTGTTTTCTTCATAACAGTACCACATAGTATACGTTAAACTAACCTTTAGCTTTTGTTATGACCCTGCATTTTTTCAGTAAAGTTTTCTCTAAGCTCCAAAATTGCTCCATAGTGGTCTTTTTCCAAGTTTTTAGTGAAAGTGACCTAATGCCTCAAGGAGTGTTTGCTAAAAGCAAAATTGCCTTAAATACTTGATTCACTATACTATAATTGTAATAGATAGACTTCTGGTAGCGAATATTTACAGAGCGTATCAAATTATTGTCTATTTTATTGCAAATATTGATGTATCAAATGGGAGAGATTGGATCATGCAGGTAGCTTCAGGAACTCTTTATGCAACGCAACAAAGCATTATTGCAAAACTCTCAGCAATTGGCGCTACTTCAAGAGAAAAAGCTGTAACTGCCCAAGAAGCCAATTTAGATATGCAGGAAAAAAACTGGTTAAATTACATCGCTGGCGGTTTGTTTGCTATAGTGAAAAAGACAAAAGACAAGCGATATTACCTTACAACTTAATTCTAACATAGAATTAAATATTAATATAGAGTGAAGTTCTGTCCCAGCTACCTTACTGCTGTTTTATTTGACCAAAGTTTTCTCTACGTTCCAAAACTGTTAGTCAACGGAGCATTGCTGTTGGGTTTGCTGAGGGCTCTGGACAGAATCGAATAAAGGAGAAAGAAATGACATTTTTTTCGGGAGGGGAATATCATTATCTTAATCCAGAGCCCTTCAGCTCACACTAACCTCTAACTCATGGAATAAATCGTTTTTTGTAAAGATTTTTTGACTCAAAAAAATTTGACAAACAAAAAACAAAGGCAAAGTTTTCTAGACGGCTTCAAAACCTTCAATGGTCAAAGATCCAAGGTTAAATTTGAAAATGGCGGGTCCGCTGGGATTTGAACCCAGGACTTTCAGCTTAGAAGGCTGACGCGCTATCCGTGTTGTCTAAGCGTCATCGTGTGGCGCCTAGCCAATTATCCGTGCTGCGCCACGGACCCTTTTTCAAATAAAGATGACAGGTTTGTCTTAAGGGTATCTGTCTGGGAAAGAATGTAAAAATTATGCGATGACAATTTTTTCGGAACGCGTTCCGACAGAGGAAAGTGTAGAATCCTCTAAGCTCTTAAGAATAAAAACAAAAAAAGAAAGGGTAGAGAGTTCTGTCTTGTTTTGCTTATCGCTTTCTAAGCATAAGCACGATCACTGCTACACCTGCGATGATTGCTATGATTATGCCGATTGTTGCTGGCAGGAAGTATGTGTCAGCCATTGATGGTGCTGGAGGTGTCGGTGTCGGAGATGCTTGAGGTGCTTCTGCAACGTTTATGAAGGTTTCAGCGTACGAGCCATAGTAAGAGTTAGAGCCTTCGAACGTGGCGATGATAGTGTATGTTCCAGGAACGTCTGGTGTGAACGCACAAGCGTAGTTGCCGCTTGCGTCGCTGGTTGCGTTGCCGATTTCGTAGAAGTTGCCGTTAGGATCCAATGTTTCCAGCTTGACTGGAACGCCAGTTGCGTCTTTTGGCATTCCTTGGTCCATGAACAGGTATTCCATCCATGCTTCCATGCTTTTGTCAGATATCGCTGGAGTTCCTTTGAGTGGTACGGCCAAGTTTCCGTTTATGTCGCGGCTGCCAGAGTCAGAATCGTCAGTGACTGTGCCTGTGATTAATACGTTGTCTCCGTAGACTGAAACTTCGGGTGCTGCTGAAACTGTTGTAGCGCTATCGCCTTTACCGTAGCAGTATATGCGGTTGTCGTACGCGTTAAGGCTTACAATGAAGCCGTCGGCGACAACTGCGCCGCTGCCTGGTCCCATGCCCATGCCCCAGTTGTTGATTTTCCATAGTTCAACTCCGTTTGAAGCGTTGACGCAGCGTAGGTATGAACCACGCCATAACGGTTGAGTTGGCGAGTGTTCACTTGAGGTCAGGTAGATTTTGCCGTCAGCAATGCATGCGATGCCGATTGGGTAGTTGCCGTAGGGAGATTCGTAGCCGTACTGAGCAGCAGTGTAGTTCCATAAGAGGTCTCCAGACTGTATATCATAGGCGTATAGTACTCCGCCGTAGCCGCATGATAAGAGCATGCCTTCGTAGATGTTGCTGGACATTCCGTAGAAAGCCATTTGGGTTTCAGGGTTCGCTGTCTTCCACATTAACTGCATTGTGTCTAGGCTGTAGCACCACCAGTTTCTCGACAGTGACTCCGAAAATAGGAAGACGCCGTCTTGTATGTCTACTTTTGGTCCGGTCATTGATCCGCTGGTGAAGATGTTGAATGATGAAGCCGATGTGTATGTGGTTTCTGGTGGTGTGAATTGTCTGTTCCACAATTTTGCTCCGACAGTCTTAGGATTGTCTTGTGTGCCAGGGTCTAGGTTCAAAGCCCACAGATTGCCCTGAACGACATCCATGCCAGGTGTGTTTACTCCTGCTGATCCGCCGATTATCTGGTCGCCTTCATTAACAGCGTAGATGGTGCCAGAGATGTCAGCTGGTATTGAAACGTTCAGTGAGTAGCCGTTGTTGCCGTCGAATGTGGCATTTAGTATGGGTCTCCACATCCAGTAGTCGTTGCTTGCAAAGGATGGCTTGTACCATATTGCTTGGCTTGTGTTCCATATCTGCAGGTAGTTGTTAGGATTCGAAGAGTTTCCGTAGTTCTGAATGTGGTAGGCTGTTATGCTTCCGTCGTTGCCGTAGACTTGTGAGTAGTCAGCAAAGAAGCCGCCGCCGCCAGTTACCCAGCTGGGGACATTGGTTATGCTGCAGATGTAGTTACCACTGTAAGCGTCGAACATCATCCAATCACCAGCTGCCGCCGGACCAAAAATTGAGCCCGCCGGTTTGCTCCATAAGTATGGGAAGCCTCCGTGCTGGTTAGGTGACTCATAGTTGTATATCTGACCAAATGCCAGTGCTCCGCCTGTTATAGCTCCTGCTGAAGCGAAGCCTCCACCTACTCCAGTTACGGGACCGGTGGTGTTACGGAAGTACATTGTTTCACCAGTGTACAAGTCGAGGCAGTACCAGCCTTCTCTTGGGTATGATTGAACGTTGTAGTAGATTCTGCCGTCAAGAACTATTGGTGGAACGAAACCTAGACCTTCATAGTGTGCAGTTTCGTAGCCCGTGTCGCCGTATCGTTGATCCATTATGCCTCCAGACCACATAGGAGCTGCCCATAGTACGTGAGCGCTCTCTGGTCCTGTGCCATAACCGAAGTTGGTAGTTGGGCCAACCATTTGGGCTGAGCCAGCTAGCCAGTTTCCAGCAAGCACATTCCAGTTTCTGCTCATATCGTTTATTGGCCGCGTCCAGAACGTTGATGGAAGAGGAGCCTCAGACCAAACCGGTATTGGTTCCTCTTGCACCACCATTTCTATCGGATCACTTTGGCTGGATTCATAGGTATCACCCATATTATTGTATCCTGAGCTGAAAGGACCAAAGTTAGGCGGTAACCCGTTGGGGGTGCCGTCAATTACTTTGCCCTCCATTTTGGCTACAATGGTGTACGTACCCACTTCGGTGGGCGTGTATGATTGCCATGAGCCTCCCACAGGATCAGAGGTGAGGTCTGTTATTTTTTCGACTTCACCATTTGGGTGAGTTATGTCCAACTCAAAGGTCCATCTGTCTCCGTAAGTACCTTGTGCTGTCGGCGGTACTGCGTTGCACCAGAAGACAATAGTCGTGCCTTGGTTTACGCCTATAACGCTGTTTGTAACAGAGGCGTATGTCCACGTAGGGACACTCCATGCGGGGTCATGCGCGCTAGCAGCAGGTAAAGCAACTAATGTGACAGTTAGTGCCAGTAACAAAGCAATTGTAGCAGATGTTCTATATTTTGGCAATTGCATTTTTCTTTTCTCCTAATATTCGATGAAATATAGGCAAACTAATAGGCGCTATTTAACTCTTTACAATAAACGGGACAGAGTTGTAACCGTTGCAAATATACCAGAAATATGAACCGCACTGACCAAAATGCGCGTCTATGTACAATGTTAATCAAAAGAATGTTTGTCGTAGGTAAAGTCTTATTTAAGCGTTGGATAGCTTACTGGCTGTATGACAAAGACGAAGGCTTTAGCTCTGTTTTCTGGCGGTTTAGACAGCATCCTCGCCATTAAGCTGATTCTTAACCAAGGCATTGAGGTTGTTGCCTTGAACTTTGCTAGCCCTTTTTGCCTCTGCGAAAAAGGCGGTTGTGACGTAAGTGAAGACGCAGGGAAGCTGGGTGTGCCACTTAAGGTCGTGAACGCCGACGATGAATACTTGAAAATGGTGCGGAAGCCCAAGCATGGCTATGGAAAGAACATGAACCCGTGCATTGACTGCCGAATATTCATTGTTAAAAAGGCGAAGAAATGCGCTGAAGAAGTGGGTGCTTCTTTCATCTTCACAGGCGAGGTTCTCGATGAAAGGCCCATGTCGCAGCATTTCAAAGCCATGAAGCTAATTGAGGAAGAGGCGGGCTTGAAAGGTGAAATTTTGAGGCCGTTGTCTGCGCGGTTGCTGCCTGAAACGGTTGTTGAGAGGAAAGGTTTAGTTGACAGAAAGAAGCTGTTAAGTATTCGGGGCAGGTCAAGGAAGCCGCAGATTAAACTTGCTGAGGAATTCAACGTAAAGGATTATCCTGGTCCGGCAGGCGGGTGCTTGCTCACGTATAAGGAGTACGCGGATAAGCTGAGAGACCTTTTCCAGCATAAGAAACGCTGCTCCATGGCGGATGTGGCTTTGCTGAAGGTTGGCCGGCACTTCAGATTTGGCGGAAACAAGATTATCGTCGGGAGGAACGAGGCGGAAAACAAGCTTTTAACCGTTAAGAGGAGACGTAGCGACTATTACTTTGAAGTTCCTGATGTAGGCAGCCCGATAACGGTTCTTCAGGGAGCCAAAACCGAAAAAGCAGTCAGGGCGGCAGCGGCGTTAACTGCGTTCTATTCAGACGCGAAAAGTGGCGAAGTAAAGGTTAACTTTGGCAGAGAAAAACTGGATAGATCTGTTACCGTGTCAGTTCTTGCTCGCGATGAAGTGGAGAGGCTTCGTGTTGGTAATTAAACGGGGCTTTTTTGGGGTTTTCTGCACCTTTGGTTCATGGGGCTTTTTTAGGGTTCAGAAAAATATTTTAATGCACAGTGAGACATCAATAGTTGAGGAATTTACATGCCGACAGCGTTTGTGTTGATAAACACCGAGATAGGTTCCGAGTCAGATGTGCTTAAGGAGCTTAAAAAAGTCGAAGGCGTCGAGGAAGCTTCTGCGGTCTACGGAGTTTATGATATAGTTGCACGAGTTAAGGCAGACACTATGGACAAGCTGAAAGAGATAGTAACTTGGCGCATCCGCAGGCTTGACAAAGTGAGATCTACGCTGACAATGATTGTCGTAGAAGAACGATAGAGCCGCTAAAATTTCCCTTTCTTTTGTTCTCGCTTAACAGAACGGTTGGTTAGCCAGCTAGCCGCTTAAAAAGCTCTTGTTGTCAATTTAACACAATCACACATGTTTAAAGAGCGCCAAGCGGAGTTTACTTTAGGTGATGGTGTGGAAGAATTGAAGTGCCCTTGGTGTGGCAGCAATTTTCATAACGCGAAAGAGTTGGATATTCACGCCAGAAACCATTATTGCAAAGAGATAACCGCTTAAGTTCTTTTTCCTTAAAAATCGAAAACTAAGCGCCGCTTTTATGCAAATGTGGTTTGCCCGTCAAATGTGACTGTGCGCATGCAGTCACATACTTTTAAATTTTTTAATGCTGAAATGAAGCTGTGCGTCGTCGAGGTAGTGGGATGTTGGGAGAAGTCTTCAAAGTCAAAGTTGAGTTCTACACAGTGAGGCGAGCTGCATTAGTAACTCCTACTATAATTGGATGCGCACAGTTTTTTGCCGGTTGGATTATGGGGTTTGGAAACCCACCATATCTTTTTACATTCCCCTTGAGCGAGAGAGCACCCGAGCCTCTTAATCCAACCACCACAACATGAATGGAGCGTTTTAAAATGCCTATGGCTTATGTCCTGTTAAACACTGAGATAGGGTCTGAACTCAACGTGTTAGAGGCCTTAAAGAAGGTGGAAGGCGTAGAAGAAGCGCATAACCTGTGGGGCGTCTACGACATAATTGCCAGCGTGAAAGCAGACACGATGGATGAATTGTCTTTTATCATAACCAAGAAAATCGAGGAAATCGGAAAAGTCAACGCTAAACTGACCATGATTATCACGGAAACCCAAATGGCGCCAATTTTTTTCGAAACCGCGGCTGTTCAAAGCAACTGATTTACACGTAATATTTTTTATTGCGCGCAACCTTTCTTTTACAGCCGGAGCGAACGGTTGCAGTTGATGAATCAACAAGTAATGCACATTGGATTGGATGATACTGATTCTACGAGGAAAGGTTGCACAACCTACGTCACAGCCCTTCTTGTGGAGGAGTTGGAAAGGCTGGGCGTCAGGTTTCTGGATTATCCCAGTCTGGTGAGGCTTAACCCTAATGTGCCGTGGAAGACACGAGGCAACGGCGCCTTGTGCCTTAGAATCAAGCATGCCTCGGGGCTTGAAGGCAAAATAAAAGAAGTTGCCATAGGCTTGGTTGAGGAGCATTCTGACTTGGCGTTTAGGGGCACAGACCCGGGAATAGTTTTTTTCCAGAACGAGACGATTCCCGAGGAGATTAAGGATTTCGCTAAAAACGCCGTTACGGGCATCGTAACTTTGAAAGAGGCTACACGGCTTGTCACGAAGTTTGGGGGTGAAGCTTTAGGCTTTAAGAGTTGCAGGGGCATAATCGGCGCTTTGGCGGCGGTTGGCGGAACCCTTGAGGAAGATTACACGTACGAGTTAATCGCGTATCGGGTTCCAGAAAACTTTGGTGTAAAGCGAAAGGTGGATGAGGCGTCTATTTTTGAAATGGACAGGTTGACGAGGCCGTACACGTTTAACAACGTGGATTCGGAGAAGGGCAGAGTGGTTATCACGCCGCGGGGTCCAGACCCCATATTGTTTGGGATAAGAGGCGAAACCGCTGAAACCGTCCAGAAAGCCTTCGGATTGGTTAAGCCGTTGGAGCCCGTGGGCAGGTGGCTGATTTTCCGCTCGAATCAGGGCACCGACGCGCACCTCACACGGGTCGCAGCATTAAATCAGGTGGTGCCGTACAGCTCGGTTGTTGCTGAGGGGGTGGTTTCGCGGGAGCCGCGGATTGTTCCTTTGCGGCACGTGGTTTTTTCTGTTAAGGACGCGACTAGCGAGGTTGACTGCGCCGCTTACGAGCCGACGGGTGCTCTTCGCAAGGTCGCGAGGACACTCATGGTAGGTGACCGCTTAGAAGTCTATGGCGCGGTGCGGAAGCCTTCAGCGGGCAGGCGTTTGACGATAAATCTTGAAAAAATCAGGGTTCTGACGGTTGCGCCGAGGTTTATGCTGGAAAATCCTGTTTGCCCTGAATGTGGGAGGCGGTTGGAGTCTATGGGTAAAGGTCAAGGCTTTCGCTGCAAGAAGTGTGGCAAAAGATTCCCTGACGCCCGAAAGGTGCGGGTTGCGGTAAAGAGGGAACTGGAGCCTAGGCTGTATGTGACTTCGACGAGGTCGCAGAGGCATTTGACCAAGCCGTTGAGGCGTTACGGGCTGGAAAAACATGGTGCAGAAGCAGAGGCTATGATTGAGAACTGGCATTCTCCTTAGGCGGGGTCAGTTGACGTGTATTTGTGTTGAACAGTTTTTGGGAAACGCATTTAAGGTATGCGTGCCTTAGCATCGGACGGTGGGCTGCTTGAGTGAAGTCTTAACGCCTGTTGTTTATGAGCTTGGGCTAGGCACCGTCGGCGGCTTTGTGGTCGGTTTCGCCCTGAAGAAAATCGCCAAAATCTTCCTTATCGTGATAGGAATCTTCGTGGCTGCTCTATCTCGGGGCAAGCGACATTATAAACATTAACTTTGGCGCGTTGTGGAGTGCGGTCGGCGGCTGGCTTGGTGGGGCTGGGCAGGCGGCTTCGTGGCTTGTCGGTTTGATCGCGATTATCCCGTTCATCGGAAGCTTCACTGTTGGTTTTTTCCTCGGGTTTAAGATAGGTTAGCGAAACTCCAGAAAGTTTCCAGGTGAGCGCTTGCGTTTCTTGAAGTAGACCACAAAGCCAACACTAGCCAAAACGATTGCTAAAGCTACCGAAGCGATGAGTAGTGCTGGTAAACCTGATGACGTCTCTGTCCCATCCGTATCCTGCGGTGTTGTATCTTCTATCGCAAGCGGTGGGATTGAAGGCAACTCTAAAGGAGCGAACTTAATTGGATTTGAAAGCGGATGACTGTCTTGGTTTTTGTCAGCAATAAAATACGGTGCGGACGCATAGTCGCTCCAGTAATTGCCTGATATGCCGTTATCCCATGCGTTAGGGGATAGGCTATTAAAAACGTCATTAACAGTTGCTTGAGCGCCGCCATGGTTGTTCTCGATGAAATTGTTATGGTATACTAGGTTGTTCTCGGCAGGACCTTGAAATCGGATACCCTCATTATTGTTATAAGCTATCATGTTTCCTGTAATAATGTTTCCTTTGCCATCATAGGTCCAAATTCCACGGTTATTTTTTGAAATATAATTATCCATAATCGTGCAGTTATTTCTGAACCCTAATCCCACTCCTTGGAACGCAGAAGTTATTGGACCATTTGATGTTATGTTATTTCGGGCAACGATGCAATTTGAATCGACTGAAATTCCAGATGCTGCGTTTTCAAAAACAAAATTGTCCGTTATTGTGCAGTTTGTTGGGTTACCAGATATACCTGCACCTTGATTTTTAATTATCTGATTATTAGTAATTACATCGTTAGAAATGAGGTATCTATGATAAATGCCTGAGCCTAGGTTAGCCTTCATTAAATTTTGAGATACTATGTTACCTTGGGATTCATATTCTTCAATTCCATGATTTGGATTATTTGTTATGTGGTTGCCTGTAATGTTGTTGTTGTTTGACCACCAAATAGAAATACCTCTCCAGTAATTGTTGGTTATGTTGTTTCCACTTATTTTGGAATTGTTTGTGTAATATAGTGTTAGACCCACTCCGTGACCAGCGAGGTTCAAGTTCTGGACCTTGATGCCGTCGCACTTCTTCAGTATCACCAATCCAGCGTTCTGAGGAAC
>CAZPND010000071.1:0-10806 GCA_964587975.1 uncultured Candidatus Bathyarchaeia archaeon | reverse complement strand
ATCCAAAATGGTTTCCAGAAGAACTAAATTGGATAGTGGGTTGTTCATACAAAGGCCTCCCTGTGCAAAAAGCAAGTGTAAGGAACCCTATCGGCTGCAACATGTCCTTTCGAAGAGAAGTTTTTGATAAAGTTGGATACTTTAGATCTGATATCGGCCGATTTGGAAAAAACCTTTTAGCCAGCGAAGAAACGGAGCTTTCTATAAGGATTTTGAATGATATTGAGAATTCCAGAATAATTTATGACCCCTCCGCCGTCGTTCATCATAAGGTCCCCATGCGACGAGGAAGTTTGAAGTATGTATGGGTGCGATCATTTTATGAAGGCCTATCAAAAGCAATAATAATTGATCAAACAAATAATTCAAAGAAGCTATCCACAGAATCCAGTTACTTGAAATACGTCCTTTCTGTAACAATTCCCTCAAGGTGCAAACGAATCTATAAACTTGAGGAGCTAAGCAAACTATTAACTTCATTACTTTCTATCGCCGCAGTGTTCGCAGGGTTTGTAACAGGTAAAGCCTTGAGAGGATAGCAACAATGAATTTGTCTGATATAATTGAACAGGGCTTATGCCTTGGATGCGGAACTTGTGCTGGGATATGTCCAACTGAAGCAATAAAAATGAATATGTCTGAAGGCCTTTTTTTACCTCACATAGACCAAGAGAAATGCAATAACTGCCAGTTGTGCGTGCACTCTTGCCCTGGACACGCAATGGATTTTAAAACGCAACGCTCGAGAATTTTCGGCAAAGAGCCCGAATCGAAAATGATCGGAAATTACTCGAATTGTTACGTGGGTCACTCGACGAGCGAGCTAATAAGATATGATTCGACTTCGGGAGGAATGATTAGTCAATTACTAATATTTGCCTTGGAAAACGACCTTATCGATGGCGCCGTAGTAACCCGCATGCGAAAGAATAATCCCTTGCGGCCTGAATCATTCATAGCTAGAACTGCTGATGAGGTCATTGAAGCCTCAAAATCGAAATATTGCCCTGTAGCAACAAACGTTTGTCTGAAACAGATTCTGAAGGAGAAAGGGCGGTACGCCGTTGTAGGTTTACCATGTCACATTCATGGAATAAGAAAAGCGGAAACAATTTTTAAAACATTAGATAAGAGGATAGTATTGCATTTAGGGCTTTTATGCTCACACGAGGTAGACTTTGCAGGGACATATTTTCTTCTGAAGAAACTGCATCTTCAGACAGCAGACGTAAATAAGATAGATTATAGAGGAAGAGGATGGCCTGGTTCGATGTCGATTGAATCAAAAAATGCTTCAAGAATAGATTTGCCCTTGGTTGGCAGTTGGCAGGCATATTGGTCGGTCTTCTCTTCTTTCTTTTTCACCCCGATGCGTTGCACGTTGTGTCCGGATCAAGCAGCAGAACTGGCGGACATATCGTTCGGTGACGCGTGGCTGCCAGAGTTGAAATATGACAAAGACGGAGCGTCGATAATAGTGTCTAGAACAAGTGAGGGCGAATTTCTTCTAAATAAGGCTAGAGAAGCCAAAGTAATATCCATACAACGTGTCGGTATAGAAAAGGTAAAACAATCACAATTTGTCAATTTAAAAATTAAGAAAGATGATCTGCCAGATCGTCTTCATTTTATGAAATTAATAGGTAAAAAAGCACCCACCTTCAACCCTCCACTACCGCCATCGAACTCACTTGCCTCCGCATTGCGAAACTTCTACATTTACTTTAACATTAAGATGTCTTCGAATCCATACTTCAAGTCATTCCTTTCAAACACACCCTTTCCAATGATTAGACTTTATTACGGAATATACAAATCTCTTTCAAAAATCTGATTGGCGGGTTATTTTTTGACATCATTTAAGGCTCATATAATTCATGTCGGGAACATGAACAATAAGGGTACGCAAGCTCTCATAAATAGTGACGTTTCGGTTCTACGCGAGGCAATTGAAGATATCTCAATTTCTGTTTCGACCACCGATATAACTGGAGTAAAAAAACTGGACCTGCCCTTAAGTCGAGTGCTGCCACCAATGGTTGACATCCCTTATGACAAAGCAGACCAAATTTCCAAAAAATTAGGGTTCGACAGAAGCAGCAGTTTCTACAAAATACTTACACTCGCGCTGCTATTTCTTATGCCAGTGCAAATATTTCTGTCGCTAATTTCAGTCATTCTAAGCAAGATTGGTTTTAAAGCTGCATACCGAAATGAGGTAATTGAAAGTATAAAAAAATCCAATGTCGTGATATCTCACAGCGACGAAAATTTCAAAGAAACAGCGTCTCTGTTGCCATTAAACCTCTACTGGATTATAACCTGGTGGTCGATGTTAATCTCAAGAACCTTGGATATCATGGTATCCCGCTCCCTCGGTAAGCCAGTTGTTATGTTCCCAAACTCGGTTGGGCCTTTCAGAACATTAATTGGGCGATTCTTATCGAGGCTTTCTTTGAATAGCTGTGACTATATTTTGATAAGAGATCCTGTTTCGTATCGTATTGTGGATGAGGTTGGAATTAACACTGCTAAGATTTTGACTTACGATACGGCAATATTATTTAATCGCCCCTCCAATGCGACGTTTACTACCGTAGATAGGCCAGTAATCGGCGTGTCTCCGGGCATATATGGTCAGAGTCTATCAGCTGCTGAAACCCGAAAATACATCTCGGCCCACGCGAGAGCGTTAGACACGGCTATTGAAAAGCACGGATTTTCGATAGTGTTCTTGCCACATTACATAAGCGGCTTTAAACACGACGACTTAGATGTAAGCAATTCCATAATTGAGAAAATGAAGAATAGAAGTCACACGCAAATAATAAAAACGGATAACGTTGCTGAATTCTGTCTGCTTCTGAACCGTATGGACATGGTAATATCATCAAAGATGCATCCCGCAATCCTTGCGGCGATAGGGTTTGTACCTGTTCTTTGCATTTCATATGATCATAAACAAACTGCCTTTTTCCAACGTCTAAACATGACTGAATGTGTCCTCAACATACGAGAAATATCATACAAACGACTTTATTCCAAAATAGATGAAACTTGGGATAAAAGGATGAGTTTAGAAAAGTCACTGAGACGTCAAATTCCGAAATGGCAGAAAAACGTAAAAGCCACTATCGAAAAAACGGTTTCACGTTATATCGAACGAGCACCGGAGATGACAAAATTTTGAATTATCTTAGAGCGTTCTATTATTTGAATGCCCTTAATAAGCAGGCTTTTTGGCATCCCCGTAAACTGGAAGAATATCAAATAAAAAAGCTTCAGAGTGTTATTAGATATGCCTATGATAAAGTTCCTTTCTATAATAAGAGGATGAAAGAGTCAGGAATAAGACCTGAAGAAATAAAGAGCAAAGATGATCTGAATAAAATACCAATAATCAGAAAAGCAGAGATAAGAGAGAATCTCGATGAAATAATTTCTAAGGATTTTGATGTCAAAAGCCTTAGAATGATGTCGACTAGTGGTTCTACGGGTGAACCATTGTTCATTTATTTATGCTCGCGCGAAATGGAGTTCAGAAAGGCTAAACATCTGAGAGCGAACATAAGTTGTGGTCAGAAGGCTCTTGACAGATGGATTACTTTGACAGGGCCGCAACACTTTGGCAAAACTACTAGACTTCAACGTCTATTTCGGTTTTATGTGCCCACAGCGATTTCAGTGTTCGATGACATTTCAACTCAGATTTCAAAAATTGAACGGTTTAAACCAGATGTTTTGGATGGATATTCAAGTTCGCTTTTCCTTCTAGCGAAGGAGATCGAAAAACAAAAAGTTGAGACGATTAAGCCCCGATTTATTATTGGCGGGGCTGAATTGATCGACCGTTATTCTCGAGAATATATCGAAAAAGTTTTTGGGGTTAATTTTTTTGATCAATACTCAAGTGTTGAGTTTGAGAGAATGGCTTGGCAATGCCATGAACGCAAGGGCTACCATATAGACGCGGATGCATTGATTCTGCAGTTTCTCGACAAGAACGGGGAAGAAGTTTCTTCTGGGGAAAGCGGGGAGATTGTTTGTACAAGCCTGTTCAACTATTCAATGCCTTTAATTCGATATGCCGTTGGTGATGTGGGGACGCCGTCCGGTGAGACCTGCGAATGCGGAAGAACCCTTCCCTTGATGCAAATGGTCGAAGGGAGAAAAGACTCGCTGCTATTACTTCCAAATGGTAGAATTTTGACACCTAGAGCTTTTACAATAGCGTTACATGAGTTTAAATATTATAACTGCATAGAGAAATTCCGCATTGTGCAGAAGAAATTGGATGCCTTCGAGTTCAACATAAAAATGAAAAACAACGGTCTAAAAGAGGACGTTTTGAAGACGGAGCTTTCTGATCATTTGAAAACAATTTTCAAGTTTGATGATTTAACGTTCGAAATAAATCTAGTCGATGACATCGCTTTGGACAAGAATGGAAAGCTGATGGCGGTAGTATCAGAACTAAAATAGTGTGGTTAACATATTAGGCGCATGGTGAAATAGTATCGGGTCAAGTCAGAGTGTTAAGATTTGAACTCTTTTCATAAATCTCTCTTGTTCAAAATCATGTTGGCGGTTGCCGCTGGTATTATAGTTTATACTATAGTAACCACGTCGGTGTTGTGGATTGGACCAACAGACTGGGGACTTGTCAGCAAGTTACCAGTAGTTTATTACGCTGGAATATTTCTTTTAGGTATTCTTTGGTATGCCGGTATTAAATCTAAGTCGTATTTACCAGCAATCCTAATTCTAACAGTCGCGTACATATTTGTTGTTCCCGCGGTTGTTAGAATCCCGGTTTGGACAAGCAATTCGTACTACCCTTTTGGAGAAAGTCTTCTAATAAATTCTACAGGTCATCTAGTTGCAGACACTCCTCCGACGTTAGCTAACTACCATTACTGGCCGTTATTCTTGTATTTTGCGAGCGCTTTTACTACGTTGACCGGCGTGCCGCATTATTTCTTGTTGAAGTTTTTTCCCCTGTTTGCGGTCTCCATGTATGGACTTTTGGCTTTTTTAATACTTAGGATAAAATTATCCGTGCCTTATGCGTTTTTGGGTGCCGCCTTGGTCTTAGCAAGCCTATTCGTGCGACAACAGTACTTTGGTCCGCAAAGCATAGCGTATATTCTTTTTCTTGCAATCCTTCTAGTCGTTTCGCTTTTGTTCTTTGGTGATGGAAAAAATCGAAGAACATTAGGCGCCTTGCTGATACTACTTTTCGTAGCTACAACACTGACACACGCGTTAACTTCGTTTATGGCCATAGTCGTCTTTTATGCAGTCTATTTTGTGGATAGATTACTGAAGAGAAAGAGCGTGGCGCCTTTAGGCTTGATAAGTTTAGGCGCAACCATAATCTGGCTTGGCTACAATGGTTTTTATGCAAAATCCTTCTTCGATCAAGGAATTCAACATTTTGTTCAGATATTTGAAGGCATCCGAAGCATTAGCTTGTACTCAGAAGGAAGTCGCATAATTAGCTCCACTGCCCAAAGAATAAACTTTGCAGCTTCATGGGGTATAGTTGGCTTAGGAGCCATTGTTGCTTTGCTCTCGATATTCAACATTCTAAGAAAAATCAGAGCAAAACGTTCGGTTTCGGACTACTCGATTTTCAGTGCGGCACTGTTGGTATTGGTGGGTCTGTTCGCTTTTGTGGGAGAATACGGACCTCAAGAGTCGTTTACACGCGCCTTTTTGTTCGGCTTAGTGCCTTTGAGTTTTCTCTGTGTTAGTTTCTTGGCTCGAAAACCAAAACTTCTGGTAGTATTATTGGCAGCAATAATGTTTCTAAATATTCCAGCCCAATATGGCTCAGACGCGTACAGATTAGCCACAAACACTCAATTAGCTGGCACAGCGTTCATAGCCTTTTACACGCCTGATGGAATATCTTTAGTTGGGCAATTCACGTTATACATAAAATATTATAATCCGATGAAAAACTATACAATACTTGAGAAAGGTTTAGCCACACCATTCACTGAACCGCCTAATGCCACATTAATTGCTGAAGAACTATCTAGCGCAGACTACGTTATAATGTCTGATCTGCAACATAATTACTACATTTTTTATCTTGAAATGGATCCCTTTGAGGAGATTACTCCCCAAGATTTCAACAGGGTCTACGACAATGGAGGCTTCACTTTACTGATGCCTTTGAGTGCCTCAGGAAAGTGAACAACCATTTGTTTATGGCAATTTCGATTTTTTAGATCCTGTCTTAAACTGGAAATCGCTTTCGGTTCTGTATTTCGGCAGGTTTGACTATCCTTGAACCTAAATTTACATTATTAAAGTTGTATTTTCACAAGAAACATTATATTAGCCGCTGTTCACTAGCCAATTGATTGCTTAACTTAAACTAGCAGAAACCGATACATAGAGGATGCCAAATGAGACCAAATATGACCTCACTTACAAAAGCGATCATAATCCTCTTGACGGCAGCAATTGTTTTAAACATCCTATCCATTTTCGTGATAAACAATGTAAACATAAACATCGTCAACTCTACACTCTATGACTACGGCTTGGAATTTAGCTGGAACTGGGTTGGGCAATATTGGAGCTATTCAAATCTACTTTTAGGTTCAGTTGCATCATGCATAATTCTGATTGCCTTGGCTTGGGCATCTTTATTTTTCCTCGGAAAAACTCAGGGTAATGGTCCAAGATTATTCGGTTATTTCACTCTTGCCTTGGGCACCGCAGCTAATTTCCTTTCGATAATCGCTTTTCTTTTGATAGATAAAATTGTGAATACGGACCTCTATTCATATAGTCTCCAGTTCAGTCTGAGTTGGTATGAACCATATTTCTCGCAAGGTAATTATTTTTTGGCTATGCAAATATTTTCAGTTACATTAGTAATGATTTCTTTTGTTCTGGTTTTTTTAACTAGACCATCGCCAATTAGAATTAATTCTCCGAAAATTATTTCTTTGTTTTTGCTAATTCTTGGAGTGTTTTTGGTTGGCTTTTCATTGTTTTACATTTCCTCCACCGAGGGTCTACCGACTCCTGCGCTTGTAGGACTGGGACTAATATTTTGGGGTATGATTATAGGCTATATTTCCTCGGAAGAATACGTTAAGCGAGAAGTGTTTGAGGCTACAAACCTTTCTTATTTGACGACACTAAATGAAATGATGCAGAAACTTCACCTAAAAGAAACAGCAGTCTTTCTACCCATCAGATATCTGAGCGGTTCTAAATCAAATAAAGTGTACCTTGTAGAAAGCAAGACGGCAAAACTTGATAACATAAAGGAAATTTTGCAAAAAGCAAGCAACAATGATCCGCTGAACGCAAGATTAATGGTTGCGCCGGGTAACGAGCTTTTGAAGCTCTTTGAGAAAACTTTAGGCAAAAGTTTTGCAAATGTTGATTTTTCTTTTTTTGAAACTAACATGCCCAAACTTTTAATAAACGAGTTAGAAATAGCCCAAAACGTCGAAATCGAAGGTAAAGGAAATATCGTCCAAGTCAAAATAAAAAATCTAGTTACAGAGGACTTTTCTAAAGAATTAAATGAATACGAAACGACCGTTCACTCCTTGGGCATACCACTTTCAAGCGCAATTGCCTGCGCCTTAGCCAACTGCACTAACAATCCAACGGTAATAAATAACCACAAGATAAACGTAGATGAAAAAACTACAGAAATCGAATTTCTCTTGATTAAAGAAAAAGGAGCGTAATTTGAGTAATTTCCTTTGGTACGCTTGCTGGAATAAGTATCTTGCTCGGAATTATATCAATAACGCTAATCATAATATCAGAAATGCTTTCCTCATATTACGGTACAGGAAACATACGATTGAGTAAAAGAAAACTCAGAAGGGCGGCTCTAGCTACCTCTGCTTTTTTTTTGATAACCATTGCTATAAGAATAGTGAGCATTATTGCTGGCGTTCCCACGGCATGATAGCCCAACGAACAATGCCTGATCTTTCACTTGCTTTTGTAAAGCATAGCTGTTTCATTTAATACTCTCTCGATATAGCACAGTAAAGTATCGAAGCGAGTAGACTACATATTTATTTTATGCCATTTGGCTTGCTGGTTATCTATTTGGGTTGAGATTTGGCGGTTCTCGAAGTATAATACATTGACGCAAAATAATCTTCAGGAAAGAATACTTCTTTAATAGTATGTTGTAGATAGACTGGGGGGGCTCCATGGGTTGAGCAATGATATTGAGGAACTAATAATTCAAACTGTTCGAAGGGATGACCCGGAAACGGCTCAGCAATTAATGATGACCGTGGCAAAAAAGGTGTCCTTACCTGGAAAAAACATTATGCAAGTCATCCTTAAGCTTCAAAAAGAAGGGAAAATAACGTTTCATAAGCCTTCCGCGGTCGAGATCTCCCAGAATCTCGGCGCATATTTAAAAACCAGAGACGCTTTTTGGTATTGGGCCGCCGTTGGTTTGACGTTTCTATGTGCAATAGCAGTTTTTGGCTTTCAATCCCTGGGTCTCCAAGGTTTGATTCGATTTGCCCCAGGGGCTGTCCTTGTTGTTGGGTTGCCCGGCTATAGTCTTGTAAGAATCTTGTTCCCAGGCAACTTCACTAAATCAGGTAAAACTCAAGCCATAGACATTCTAACTTCTTTTGCTCTGACAGTAGTTTTGAGCATAGTCCTAGTTTCCATTGTAGGATTAGTGTTAAATTATACACAATGGGGTGTCCAGTTAAACAGCTTAGTTTTGAGTCTTTCCTTTTTAACGTTATTTCTTGCGACCGCTGCTATAGTTCGGGAAAATCGAAATCTGAAGAAACTCTTGGGCGAACTTAAAAATGGGAAATAGCTTGGTTGAGGTGGCAGGTGACTCTGCTCGAAGCGGGTCGTTCCTAGCCTTCGGAATGTCGCTTGCAACTGTTATCTTATCCATCGGATCGATAGTGGCAGCCAGGCTCTTGGGCCCAGAACTTTATGGTCAATACACTTTGGTGTTAGTAGGACCACAGCTTCTTTTTTTGTTCACAGACCTGGGTATAAATCAGGGCATAATTAAACTAACGGCGGATCTACGCGCACAGGGAGAAATGGATAGGGTAGCAAAAATAGTTAACACAGGGCTTCTTCTCAGAATTTTAGTTGGAACATCTTTGTCCGTAATCCTTTATGTCTTTGCTGAACCCTTTGCCATGATTCTTTTGAATAGAGTGGAAATGTATCCTTACTTGCAGATTACGGCGATTTTAATTCTCTTTCAAGCGCTTTATAGTACAGCAATCTCGGCATTTGTCAGTGTAGATCGAGCTGAATTTAGTGCGATAACTTCAAACATGCAAGCGGTTGTTCGAACTTTGTTTACCATATTGCTTCTACTTCTGGGTTTCGACCTTCTTGGCGCCTTTGCCGGGAACATACTTGGCTACGCGGTCGCAGGAATTTGCGGTGTTGTTATTCTGAGAATAGTTCTTCCAAAGAGAGAAAATGTCAAAAGCTCAACCTCGCTTAAAGGCGATACAAAAGCCTTAGTGCAATATGGTATGCCAATTTTCGCGACGTTTTTGCTAACAGGGTTCACTCCCCTATATCAAAACATGATACTCGCTCATTTTACTACTGATGCGGCAATAGGTAACTTTAAAGCAGCCTTAAATTTCGCAACTACGTTGACTTTACTTTCTTTTCCAATAACCACCGCTTTGCTTTCCGGTTTTTCAAAACTTGACTCAATCACAAAACAAAATGTGAGTGCCTTCTTTAAGTTGGCAAACAAGTATACGTCTTTAATAGTGTTTCCAGTAATAATGCTCTTGATAATATTTTCTGGCGAGATTGTTCAAATTCTTTACGGACCAACCTACCAGACTGCCGCTGTATATTTGGCGCTTTACTGCTTGCTATATTTCGCCGCAGGTATAGGCTACCTTAACCTGGCAAGTTTCTATAACGGCATCGGAGAAACGAAGACGACGTTCAAGATCGGAGCTTTAACTTTCGTGTTGGTTGCATTTCTTTCACCTTTGCTCGTTCAATTTTTCGAAGTTTCGGGTCTTATAGTGGCTTTCCTTGTCGCGAACGTTGTAGGTACAGCATACGGCGCGTATATAGCAAAAAGAAAACACAATGTAGAATTCTCAATTTCTACGGTGGGAAGAGTTTTTATAGCCTCATTAGTTTCCGTGATTCCATCGGTTCTTTTGCGTTTAGCCGGATTACAATCGTACTTCATATTAATTGTTGGCGGTCTAATCTACTTGTTCGTCTATTTGACTCTGGTCCCTTTGATGAATATAATAACAGAATCTGAACTTGAAAATATTCGCCATATTATCCAACGGATAGGACCTTTGAAAATAATTGCCGTTAGAGCATTGGAACTTGAGCAGAAGCTAATGCATATTGCCCTCTCGATTAAGAGGCATAAAACTGCATCTTCAATGGAAAAAGATTAGATGTTGGCGATCTGATAGTGGTTTATGTAAGGCCATTCAGCTGCAAAGCTTGTTTCCAAATAAATTTCGGAAGCCTTGTTCAACTCCTTTTTGTGAAATCAGTCCGAGGAGTTGGGATGGATAAAAGCTATTTGAATTCGTTTATCGAAATTTGAAGATTTCGAGCTAATGAGGGACGTCATCGCAATATCAGTGGCTTCCGCAATAGTGATTGCAGCTTCAATACTTGTCAAGAAGAAAAAAGGCTCGAGCTAGTTTGAACAGATTATAAAGAATAAAATTTGCGAATTTATTAAATCAAAGAGGGAGTTTTACTATATAGAGTGTATTTCCTTGATTCGTAGCTTTTAGGTAATGAATGATG
>CAZPND010000070.1:0-10819 GCA_964587975.1 uncultured Candidatus Bathyarchaeia archaeon | reverse complement strand
CACTCATCGCCTTAGAATTCATAGACAATTGCCTAACACCAATCTACACCATAGAAGAACGCGCAATAATCACCTCCGAAGTTCTCCACGCCATCGTAGCACATGAGCAACCGAACAAACCTTTAACCATAGAAGCAGGCATCGTTGGGATTGCTGATGCATTAGACATGGAAGCAGGAAGAGCAAGAATCCCATTTGAAGCGGGAAAAATAGACATACACGCTGTCTCAGCTCTGTCCATCGAAAAAATTGAAATTATAGAGGGCTTAAAAAAAGCAATTACCATAAAAATCACGATGAGCAACTCCGCGGGCGTGTTCCAAATAGACGAACTGCTAAAACCCAGGATAGAAAAATCTGGGCTCCAAAAGTATTTCCACGTGATTGCAGAAATAACAGGAGAGAAAGAGAGCAAAATCATAGAAAAATTTGAAATCTAAAAACGCTGAAACGCCGTAAACTCAATTGTTCCTTGCATTGTGCACATTTCATATACATTGGCATACGGTTTTTCAAGCAGCAATTCAGAAACCGGTTTCTCTGCAGATTGTTCAATTTTATCCTTAAAATACCGCAAGTTTATTAACCCATCATGTAATATGGTGCTTTCTAACGATACTCAACAAGAGAAGAATCTGGTATGAACAAGTTAACGTTTCCAGCGTGCCTATTGATTTTCCTGTGTTTAACAATGATAGGAGTAACATTGGTTAAGGCTCAGGCAACCGTGGGAGTTTCGAAAGGCGACGAATTCAAATACATAACATACGTCAATTTCAACTCAGATTTCCTCGATGCTCCACCTGCAGATGCGGTGGAAACGAATCAAACACAATGGGTGACAGTCAATGTAACCGACGTTTCAGGCTCAAAAATAAGTGTGCATAAGGTAACCCAATTCAAAAACGGAACTCAACTAATAGAAGATGGTTTCTGCGACGTAGATACAGGAGAAACGAACGTGGCCCAAGTCGTATTCATCGGCGCTAACCTAAACATTTACGACACGATAAATCCTTCTGCCGCTGAACCATACTATGTAAACGCTACCATATTTAGAGACTACTCAGGTGGACAGAGAGAGACAAACCTTTTGGAGTTCGACGAAACAGGGGAAAGTGATCAGGTTGGAACGTATACTCGCATGACGCAGTTTTATTTTGATAAGACGACTGGAGTGCTTGTGGAATTGCTTTATGATTTTCAATACAGTGGGTTAAGGAACACTTTGCATTTCATTCTTGTATCGTCAAATGCGTGGGCGATTCCAGAATTCCCAGCGTGGATAATTCTGCCATTATTTGTAACTGTTGCATTGGCGGCTTTTGCCATCAAAAAGAAAACGTTCAAATCAAACATGTATCGTTCCTGTTCTGTTTGAATGTGTATTCTGCATCTGAATCCGTTTTTCATAAGTTAGCTAACGATTTATTTAAGTTTTAGAGATATTGGGCACAAGCTCGTTTTACACCCTTGTGGGGTGTAAGTCCCTTTGGGACTACCAGCTATCCACTCCGAATATTAAGAAGTTGCGGAGGCAATTAAGGGTTTAGTGTTTGCGTTTCTTGAAGTATAGCAGTACACCTAAGCCAGCCGTAGCCACTACAATGGCGATGAAAACTGCGGCAACAGCCACGTCTACAGCGATAAATTCGGAGGGGTTGCTTTCAGGATTGCTTGTCGGAGAGGCGGTTGAAGTGGGAGACGCAGGTGGAAGAGCAGGGTCTCTATCTAATTTAGTGAGTCCAGCGCCCCATTCATTGTCATTTATTTTCACCGCTGCAGAAAGTGCGTAACCACCATCCGTAGTTTGAACGACGTAACTCGCGCCACTAAGAATTTCCCACTGCTCAGAACCATTAACATCAGCCTTAACGAGTCGACCGTTACAAGCTAACGCGAAACCTTCATCTGATGTTTTGATCATTGAATCAGCGAATCCCACGCCATAGTATTGAACCCACTCCGCGACGCCATAAGCATCCGTTCTCACCAGCGCGGCATACGCGTTGCCTCCATCTATCCTTCGCCACATGTAACCAGCCAAAGCAAACCCGCCGTCACTGGTTTGAACAACACTGCTAACCGCATTCTTGTCTCGGTCAACATATGTTCTGCTCCACTCAACCGTGCCATTAGAATCCAGCTTGACGAGTTCGAAGAGGAAGTCTTTGACGACCGCGTAGCCGCCATCAGAGGTTTGGACGAGAGATTTGGGGCTATTCGTGCCAAGATTTTGAGCCCACTCCTCGTTACCTTGAGAGTCGATTTTAACAAGCCATGCAACAA
The DNA here is from genome assembly GCA_964587975.1 of uncultured Candidatus Bathyarchaeia archaeon. GTDB lineage: Archaea > Thermoproteota > Bathyarchaeia > Bathyarchaeales > Bathycorpusculaceae > SG8-32-3. Next base: position 8,530 of record CAZPND010000070.1, on the reverse strand, counting down.
CGCTTGATTCGGGAGGAGTAGCTGGTTGGGTTCCCGTTCCTAAAAGAGCGTAGCCTCCATCTTGAGTTTGAATTATGGCGCGAGCATGGCCGCTACCTGGCACCGTATAGGTTTTGTTCCACTGCTGAGTTCCCAACTCGTCGATTTTTAGTAAGAGGAAGCTGTTTTGGTACGTAGCCGCAACTGCGTAGCCGCCGTCAGATGTCTGAATAACGTTTTGGCTGTAGCCAGATATTTCCGCGGAGTATGATTGGTTCCACTGAGGGTTTCCTGAGAAGTCTGTTTTTAGCAGGGAAAAAACGCTGTCCCCATAGTTAGCCCATAACAAAAGATATCCACCATCTGTGGTTTGGAGAATCCACCGATCATAACCGGTGATGTCGGGGTAGGCTTTGCTCCAAGCGATCGAAGGAGCACTAATGTTTGACGCCGATGGTTGACTGGCTACAAATATTTCACCCTTCAAAGAATCGTTTATTAAACCTTTTGTGTCAAGTTGGACGGATATGGCGGTTGTTACTTCAATTGTATAGAAAAAATATACTGCACATATAGCAAAAATAATCATTAAAGAACTTAACCGCTTGAAAATAGAATGATTCATTTCTATCTTCCCTCGTTATCTGAATGGAAGCTACATACTTAACTTAATTCTTTTCATTCATTAATATTTTACTCAAAAAAAGGGGAATCAAACCTTAGCAAAGTAGAAGCTAAGGTTCAGGATGGAATAAATCCATATTTGCCAGTTTATTTGCAGGCACTATGTTGTTATTGAGGAAGCCGTTTCCATAACTGCTGAGCTGAGCTACTGCCGTAGGATTCCGATTTGGCGAATCAATGTATGCGGAAACAACGTTATTGGTTATTGTGAGGTAGCCAATTCTTTGAACAGTAACTGAAACAATGTTTGGTTGTCCCTTAGTCCATAGTCCCGATGTGCTGCGGGCTGTTGTGTAGTCACCTGAAGAGCCAACTATGGCGCTTAAAATGGATTTACTATCGCTCATGTTGAATTCAAAGTTACCTTTAATAGGGGTTGTCAGGTTTCTTGGCGAAATGACGTCATAAACGTGGTCAAATAAAGTGGTCAGTTGCGCATCCGAGAAAGACGGCTTGTAATTTGTTCCAATGATATAACAGTTCTTTTCTATTATTCCAGTGTTTGTCATTATTTGGACGCTATAGAATTCTAGTGCTGCATCACATTCTTCAATTTGAATGCCCGGTAAGCGGGTGATGTTGAACTGAACTGCAGTTGGATAGAGAGTTTTCGGGGACATAAGAGCGCTATTGTTTGCTACATATGAATCATTAGCCGGTCCTGCGCCTGCATATGCATATGCTACACTAAGTTGAAATTGTGTTTGTGGTCCAGTCACATGTAAAGTTTGAGCCATTTGCACAGTTTGCTCTGAGGTAGAACCTAAAGAAAGTGAGATCGATGCTATGATGATAACTGCCAGAAACAGGCTTCCTATTAATAGGAAGCGCCTCTTTGTTTTTAAGGGCGATAATCTCTTTTTAAGCAATTTATTATCTTTCTTTGTCATGGCAAACACACCTTTACTATGTATACCAGAATTCATATTCTTCTGCGGGTGGTGGCGATGCAGTCATGATGTAGTAATAATCACCAGTAGGCTCTGCTGACAAGTATAGAATATTGTTATGATTGATTTTTTCATGGAAGTATTCATAGGATTTACCATTTATGCGGATCGAGGTCGGTAGGCTGGCACTATGGGTATCATGCATAACCCATGAGGTTCCATTGCTTGGCTGATGATAAGGTACACCACCGTTATTGAATTGGTACCATTGGTCCGCTCCATAGGAATTATACGAATAGCGGCAAACTGGTATGGAATGAAATTCCCATGTTGGTTCATATGTATTCGGGTCGCTATAGTTATATGGTAGTAGACAGCCGTAGCCTGCTTCAAAAATCCAATATCCCGCACCATAAGCAGGTATACCGTACAACCAATACATCCAATAATCATACCATGTTTCCATACCTAAACCTACATAGCAGTCGTCTCGATGCATATTATGAGTGTGTACACATTGAGAATATAGGTCCGGGCCATCCCAGCCTATTGTGGCTGTAACGTGGTGGAGGGGGTCGTCTGATTTTGCTAATGGTTGATGTGCGATTGTCAAAATAAAGGCCGAAATAGCAATGATTGCAACGAATTTTTTTATTTTTTTCATACTGTTTTTTCTCCCAAAGTTTTTTATTCTCTTTCTGCCCTTCACTTGGGGCTAGGCGGTGACACGCCTCCGAAGCATTCAGCTCCGGGCAAGAAGCACCTTTCTCTTCAGTTGAGAGGAAGGCGCTTCACAAGGTACTTCAACTGATATGATATAAGAGGAAGACGAAAAGTTTCGGAAATAGAGAGTTAAGTGAAAGTGAATTTTAACACGTTCACTTTAATTGATCTCTCTCTACTATCTGGAATAGTTGTTTTTTCTCGGTTGTTATAAGTCGGTTTGAACCAAATTAGCGCGGATAGCTATGAATCTTGAGACATTATTATCTTCTTCTTGCAGAAGAAAAATACTGAAAGCACTTTTGCGCAGCAAGCCAACAAATGTTATGGAGCTAGTGCGGAAAGTCAATAGCACCTACAATCAGGTCAACTCAAACCTGCAAATACTTCAAAAAGAAGAAATCATATTTGACGAACATTTTGGTCGAATGAGAGTCATTAGACTAAACAGAGAAAACCCAAGAACACAGCTTTTGCTCCAAGCACTGAAAATACTTGAAACACCTGAAGGCAGCAGCAGCACTAAAATTTAATCCAACCTGATTCTGGTTAAATCTCAATATGAATAATCGATGCTAAAACCTGCTCAGAATAGTTTGGCATGCCCACACTATCTTCTTTTGTTTATGTCCAAGAGGTCGAAGAATTTTGTAAATGATTAACTGCTTTTTGCCTTTTACGAGTTTTCTCTGTCGTGTGACAGGCAAGGGATTTTGCATTAGACTATTCCATATGTGTAAAACGTTGTGTTTCATTCTGTCTCTCGGTTTAATTTCATCATCACAAAGGGCATCTTGCATTAGATCTCGAAAAGCTGACTTGAAATTAGACCAATGCGAGTAAACAAATTTTATGTGTTCCCATGATCTGCAGAAGCCAAGCCAAACCCACTTCCAACAGTAACTCATTCTAAGCGTCTTCTGAGACTGAAGATAGTTGACAATAAGGTAATTAGTCAGTTTTCTTGTTCCTCTTCTCCAATGCAACTCGCGAATATCAACAATATACGAACCTTCATGTATTTTAGCCCAAATTTTACTCAGCCACTCTTGCGGAATGAATCGCCCACGATAGACAATATGCAGGACACCGTTACCTTCTTCGGTCTCTAGTTTGAAGTAGCGATTAAATTTGAATCCCCTAAACCCATCTTTTTTGTATGTAGCGCGCTGAATTCTCTTCTTTAAAGCATCAAAACTCTTGTTAATATGTCGTTTCACGCCCGTTGCGGTTGTCAATGTCATGAACCTCACGCGTTCATTTTGAGCTGCGCCAACGTTTAAGCCACTAATGAGACGGTGAAACCTTCGCTTTTCAGCTCTGCTTAGGCGAAACTCCCTCTTAGTCAAGTTGCGTCTAAGGTTGCAGTCAAATACTTTGACTTCTCCATTATGCACGTAGACTCTTTGAGAGCTTTTGTCGTGTTGAAACATGGAATTTTGTTAGTTGTTTTTGTGTATTTAAGTTTGATGTTTATTTTTACGTTTTATTTAATTTTTACGGCGAGATACGGTTAATATATTATCAAGTTAAGTGCGCGAGCTCCGCTTCGCGCCGACGACGACGCGCAAAGCCAAACGTTACGCAAAGCACCTTTCTTGAAAGAAAGCTGCCCAAAGAACTTTTGCTGTTTTTGTTGGTACTCATAAGGGGCTGTTCAGACAGCCCACAGCGCGCATGCCAAACACGTATCCATGCGCTCTGTATTTTCTTGATATTGCCCTTTAACGGCAGAGGGCAACGCAGTCAAGACCGCAAGATATTTAGTTATTTTTTTTGGTCGAAAAGAACCAAGCAAGAACATAAAACCGCTTTCCGGGTGAAAAGGAAAGCGCCCTTCTTGGGTTTCGCATGTTTCAGCCATGCGAAAGTTTTATTGTTCTTGCACGCCAAGAGGGACGCATATCATCCCGCAAGTTATGTTTAGAAGGCTATGACTGCCCTTCTTGCTGTTTTTTGAAAAGACCCGATTTTAGCTTTTCAAAATCCTTGCCAAATTTTTCCATAAACTCTGGATCCTGAGTGAGTTTCTCAGCCGTTTTTTCGGCTGTCTCCTCAAGCATTTGTTTGTAGTAGTCGGTTGCAGATATTTGTTTAACCACGTTGGCTAATGTGCTTAGTTCACTTTTTACTGCTTCAAGTTCTTTGTCTTTAGTTTCGAGTTGATGCTTTATTTCTTTGATTTCTATGTCTTTCTCATGAACTTGTTGATATAGCGCTGTCAAACTTTCTGGATTCGGTTCAAAAACGCGGAGAGCTTTATAACCTTCGGCGTATCGCTTTCTGTGTTCTTCGGGGTCTCTGCTAATATAATGAGCATCGGTACCAAGACTGTGACCCATCCAAAAATTAATGAAAGCGCTATCGGCTCCATGGTTGTTTCGGAAGTATTTTCTCAAACCATGCAACCGTATTCTTTTAGGTATACCTGCTTTACCGCGAGACTTCGCTATACCCAACTTTTGAACAAGCCTATTGAATTTTACACTCAGCGACGCAGCCGAGAACTGGTCGCCCTTAACTTTTTCAGGTTTCTCAGAAACAAAAACGTAATTTTCATCTTTCAAAGGAAGCCTGCGAGCAAGATAGTCAGACAACTCTCTAAACCCATCTTCGCCGATAAATGTCCACCTATCTCCAACATGGTATTTCAGCGATGAGCTTGGCAACATGATCTTCATTGGAACCCTTTTAGCTTCAAAATCTTCCTTAATTTGCCAATACTTCAAATTTACGGCCGTATCGGAACGCAATCCAGACTCAGCCAAGACTAAGTATATGACTCGGTCACGAGGGCTCGCGAATTTAAGAATCTGCTTTACTTCCTCTTTTGTGATGTCTCGGTTATGATATGTTACGTATGGATGTTTTGGAAGATCAACCTCAAGGGGAACCTTCCAAAAACGCATGTAACTCCTAATAGCAGAAAGACATTGCTTGAAACTTAGAGACGCCAATTTAGGTTTGAGCCAACCATAGAAACCACGCAGCAAATCTTGCCAACCTTCGAGGAAAACGTCTTTCTTCAATTCTCCCTCGTACTTCATAGCGCGATAATCATCCACAAGGCGGTTAGCATCTCTACCGCGCTCAATACAAAACTTTTCAAAATAGCCCCAGCCGAAAATGTAAGACTTTTGTGACTTGTCACTTTCGCATCTCGCATTAAGCCAATCTTCAACTCTCGGATCAAGCTTATTCATGCCTTTTTCCCTCAAACCTGAATATGTAATCTGTATTCTCACTTCAGTTTTTAAATATTTCGTTGATTTTCATAAGTTAGTTAAATGTCCTGAGCTTAATTCTGAGCATAAACTTGGAGGAAAAATCGTGAAGCACCAATTTACTCAAAAAGGTAGAAAAGAGTTAGAAGCAAAAATGGCTGAGATTTTCAACGCAAAAATCACTGGACTTTCGACAGAATTGCAAGAAATATTGCTAGATGACATGGTCACAGCCTTTGAAACTAGACTAAACGTGTTAAACACGGCACAGGCGAAAGGCTCTTGCTGACGCGCTGCAATGAAGAAAAATACTTAGTACTGATACATAAATGCTTTATATTAAAACGGTGAATATGGCAAAAAAAGAGGCTAAAATATGCGACGTTCCAAACTTGAAATGTATGTAGACATCCTAAAGGTGTTGGCTCACAGAGGTCCACTTAAGTTAACTCATGTCATGTACAAAGCTAACGTTAACTGCAGCGTTCTTAAAGAATACTTGGACTTTCTGATTAAGCAGGGTTTAGTTGAAGAGCGGACAGTTGGAAAAAGACGTGTGGTTTACGCTGTTACTCAAAGAGGCATAACAGTGCTGAAGTACTTCAGGGAACTTAAGCAAGTGCTGCCTATTGTAGAGGAAGCTAGAAACCAAGCGCCAGTACCCTTCTAAACTCCCAATTTCCCATTTCGATATTTTATTTTACTTTTGTTTGTTAACTGTTTTTTTAGTTTTGTTTGGGTTTCGTTGTTTTTTGTGTTTTTCTGGGTTGATGCGTTTTGCTTCAGTTAGCGGATGTAATTGTTGTGAATAATTACCAGTGTTTCGTAAGACTTAATAAACCCTCCTTGATTAGTTCTACTGTACTACAGTTCAAAATACTAGGGGAAATCCCCGTGACCAGAGAAGAACTCCTAAGCAAAAAACCGTTACACGTACTCGAAAAAATAAGAGAAAACCTCGAGAGGCTCAACGAAAAAATGGAAGTTATGATTGAGCTACAGAAACATGGACATAAAGAAGCGCCTGTACTTCCTGATGCCTCTTTAGACGTAATGACACTTCTCTCCATGCCAGATCATCTTCGGAAAACAGCCATGACCATATGTCGATGTGGACGAGCAACCGCAGAGGAAGTTGCTGAACAAACAAGCCGAGCTCGCGCTGTGGAAAGTGCGTATCTGAATCAACTTGTGATCATGGGGTATCTCAAAAAAGAGCGAAAGGGAAGAAAGGCTTACTTTTATGCTGATCGGGATAGTCCAGGGTGAAAGTAAATGGGTAAAATTATAGCAGTACATTCATACAAGGGCGGAACTGGAAAAACTCTTTTATCTGTGAATTTGGCGGCGACGTTTGCTAGGCTCGGAAAGAAAGTCTGTCTTTTTGACCTTGATTTTCGAGCGCCAAGCTTGTTCGCTATACTTAAGGTTGATAATGCACCGTGTTGGTTGAATGATTATTTGAACGGGGCATGTGACATCAAAAAGGTGATGATTGATCTCAGCAGCAGAATCCCAGGTAACGGCAAATTCTTTGCTGCGCTGGCTAACCCTGGAACCGAAGCGATTAGGGACATGTCCGCGAAAGACCGAAAGTGGGAGATGCGCGCGTTGGGAAGGCTGCTTTCGCTAAGGAACACGCTGTTAAATGATCAGGAGTTTGATTATCTCGTTTTCGACACGAGTCCAGGACTTCAATATTCATCCATAAACGCTATAGTAACGGCTGATTTCGTGGTGGTTGCGACAACAGGCGACAGATCCGATGTTGACGGTACACGACGTATGCTTCGCGAGCTCTATAACTTGTTTGAGAAGAAAACGGGGTTAGTAATCAACAAGGTTCTTGATTCAACGTCAAAGTCAAAGCAGGATGAGATGAACGCCAGAGTTAAAGATGTGTACCAAGTTCCCATGTTGGGGCTTGTGCCCTGTTTCTGCGAGATTCTCAGAGCCGAAGGTAACCTGATATTTGCCCAAGACAAACCTAATCATCCATTCACCAAGATACTGGAAGCGATGGCTAAGCGGATAGACGCCAACCAAGTCAACTAAGCAAAGCTGCGTCTTCTACTCTATTTGAGGGAGTCAGGGAACTGACGTGCGATTTTTTGTCTATACCCCCTCTATAAATAGATTAAACCAGAGCGTAAACCAGCGTCGGCTAACGAAGTTAGAAAAATTTTCAAAAGTTTTGTCAGTGACTTTTAAAATACTCAGAGGATAATGAATCTTACATTAACCTTACTTGCTTGCTTTTATGCCAATAGCAAGTTTGGAGCGTTTCCTACGGCATTCTTTTCTGCAAATTCTTCTTTGACCATGTTTGAAAGTATAGTGAGACGTTTTCTGGATTCAATCAATAGTCCTTGAATAAAACTTAGTAGTCAGAACTTCGGGTGAAAAGTCAACCCGTTTCTTCAAGCACCTATGTAAAATGCAAAATTCGTTATTGCAAAAGCAGCAGGTTTTTTATGCGTGATTCTTATCAACTAACAAGGAAGCGACAAAATGAAACTGAAACTTCCGTTCAGTCGTACTGTACACAATTATATTAAAAAATCGAAATTCAGAAATATTCTCCACTGGAGTTTCAGTGATTTTAGATTAGATCTTTTAGTTGCAGAATTTGAAAGATGGAAAACACAGTATTTACCCGTTGACTTGAAAGGTAAGACCGTGTTAGATGTAGGTGCAGGAGAAGGTGAAACCGCATATTTTTTCCTTTTACATGGAGCAAAGAAGGTTGTTTGTATTGAACCAGATGAAAAATCTTATGCGAGGCTAATTTGGAACGCTAAAGGCAAACCCATTCAGTGCCTGCAAAAAGAATTCCAGTTAGCAGATCTGGAAATTTCGCATGATTTCATGAAGATGGACATCGAAGGATGGGAATACCTGCTTCTGGAAACCGAATTGAAAAGTCCTGCGGTTGTGGAATTGCATGGGCTCCCCTTGCGACAGAAGTTTAGGGACAAAGGGTATCGCGTTTTGTATGATTCTCAGGCTTCGATTGGTTGCAACGCATTG
>CAZPND010000069.1:0-10856 GCA_964587975.1 uncultured Candidatus Bathyarchaeia archaeon | reverse complement strand
CGACGATCTCTTGACGAAATAACCATAACCCATTTCGGGTTCATATGCCGCATCCTAATCAGACTTTTTTTATTCATTTTTTATCGCCGTTCGCAACACCCTGTCGTTAGGATTGCAGAGAGCGAAACAGCGTTTATGTTCAATCGCTTATTATTCTTCTGAATGCTGAATACAGGTTCTGAATTCACAATCGATGTTAAATGATCAAGAGCGGCACAATGCAAACCATGACACTTAAGCAGTATCCAGTCTCAGTATTGACGGTACAGACCATAGGTAAACTACACATAAAAGCGCCTCTGAATTAACTTGCGTAGAAAGAGGTGACCAAGTGGTGTTGTCGCGAGATTGTGACGGATGCTCTCAAATGAAAGCTTGCAGCAAACGCTACAGCAAAGTCGGCAAAGGCGGCAAAGTCTACTGTCCAAACGGCACAGCGCATCTAGTAGATGAAAACGTTGAATTCCAAATTGCCCCGAACGAGGAGTGTTTGGAGCAAACGCAGTAATTCAATGCTCCCTTTATAAAAAATACCTGTGCCAGGCACTTCACGTGCAAAGACGAAAGCGACAAGGTTTTATTTCAGCATTAACTATTAACAATTGAAAATTTTCCAAGGCGAATAACCGAATGACACCTATCAAACTCGCATCCACGGCTGACTTGAAGCCGAACCAGATGAAAGCAGTCAACGCTAACGGCACACCCATACTGCTCGTGAACCTAAACGGCTCTTTCTACGCCATCGGCAACAAATGCACGCACAGGGGCTGCGCGCTCTCAAACGGCACGCTCAACGGAGACACCTTAAAATGCGCCTGCCACGGCTCAATCTTCAACGTCAAAACAGGCGAGGTCATCGGTGGACCTGCCAAGAAGCCCGAACCGAAGTACGAACTGCAAGTCAGCGGCGACCAGATTCTAGTCAACCTCTGATTAGTCTGCTTTTCACTTTCGCTCAATCAGCTCGATAAGCGTTCCATCAGGGTCTTCCACAAACGCGATAAGCGAACCCGTAGCGCTAAGCTTAAACGGTTCATCCGTTATCATGACTTCCGCGTCCCGCATCACTTGCATTGTCTTATTCATATCCTTAACTTCAAAGGCAAGGTGGTCGAACACGCGGTCTTCATAGTCGGGTTGGCTGAACCTTTTCTGGTCACGGTAGAAAGTTAACTCAAGCGTGGCGCCTTTCGCCTGCGGGTCCTGAAGAAAAACAATTTCAGCGTTGTTCTGCGGTATCTCCCGGCGACTAAGCACGGTGAGGCCGAGAAGCCGGGTGTAAAAGTCAATTGACCGTTTCATGTTGCTTGTCCGAATGCTTGTGTGAACAAACATGATATTCTTCCCCTGCATGCTATCAGAGGGACAGTTCATTATAAAGAAAGCGTCAACCAAGTTCTTGATCTAACGCTTCGTTAACAAGCGCGTCTGCTTCCTGAATGTGAATGTTGCTGCGGGGCACACTTACGAAACTAACCTTCTTGAAGCGACTGGTCAACTCTCTGACTTTGCTCCACAGCCGCCTCAGCTCCGAATTTTTCACGCGATATCCTCCAGTGACTTGTTTAGTGACTAGTTCGCTGTCAAGGTGGCACGTTACTTCCTCAGCGTGAAGCCCAACCGCGGATTCTAATGCCGCAATCAACGCTTCGTATTCGGCTTGATTATTCGTGTGCACGCCAATAAACCGGGAGCCTGTCATCAAGAGTTTTCCTTCACTCGACAAGATCACGAAGGCTATGGCTGCTGGTCCGGGGTTGCCTCTGGCGCCGCCGTCGGAGAAAATCGTCAATTTCTCAGGTACGTTTGTTCCCTCGTTTTTGTGTTCTTTGCGGTGGTATTTAAGAAATGCGGGCTTGGTTTTGGGGGTTTTGTTGTTGTGAGGATACCGTCATATTGTTTTAAGAATAAGAATGTTATATTATTTTATAAAAGGGGGATATGCATGGCAAGTAGTATTATAGGCGCAACCAAACTAAGCGAACAACTCCAAATGGCGCCATTAGAGTACGCAAGCGGAATCAAACTCATAAAACTAAGGCAAGAAAACGGTTGGAACCTCACCAGCCACTCAAAAAGAGGGCGGTTTGAGATTATGGCGGAAATTCTGTGCTATTGCAGCCAACAGAAAACCAAAACGAAAATAATGTACAGCACCAACCTGAACTATGCCCAGTTAAAAAAGCATTTAAGGTCTTTAACAACTCAGGGTTTGCCCACGACCGACAAAAACAAGTACGCCACAACCCAAAAAGGGCAGCGGTTTCTAGATTTATTCTCTCAATTGAACACCATACTCAACTGTTAACTCAAACCGTTTTCTCGCGGTTTTCCCACGCTTCTTTTAATTTCGAAACGAAACCCGCTTCATCTTCCAAAACGCGAGTTTTCACTTGTTTCCACGCAGCTGGACAATTCTTGTAGTTCACGCCCACAATTCCATGGATCACCTTGTCGATTTCCTGCCTGTTTTGAGAGGTAACTTCTATGCCTGCTTTCTCAAAAACCTGCGTAAGGTGTCTGAAGTAACATGTCATGGCTGACTCACATAGCCTAAGTGTGGGGGCGTGTTTGTAAATGTTACGCCGCGTTGGCGCCAGAAAGCGTAGGCTTCCGATTAATATTCCGTCTCTGAATCGCGGCTTCATAAGAATTATGGGCTTAAACGCAGAAGAAATATTGCAATGGCAAATCTTAGAAAAACGTCTTGCTTCTGCCTCATTATGTTAGCGTTGACTGCCGTTCTCGTGGGGCTGGGGGAAGCCACAACTGCCAGCCTTAACGTGAAGCCGGGCGAAGAGGCAATTCAGCCAGTGAGCCTCATTGCCGAAGATCGCGTTCTGATACAATTCAAAGTTATCGGAGCCACCAGCAGCCTTGTACATTTCTCTCTAACCTTTCCGAACGCTACGGTCAAGGACTTTGGGGAAGTAAGTGACTTCAGCACCAGCTTCGTCTGTGACGCTGAAGGGGAGTATATGTTGAATTTTACGAACCCTGATCAAACGGAAAGCAAGCTTGTAACTTTGGATTATGAGGTTGACCATTACATTCTTGGAATGCCGCAGATGCTCTTTATGGTCATTTTAATCGCGGTTGTCAGCGTGGTCGGCGTGGCAGTTTTCATAGGTTTAAGCCGAAAACCCTACTAAGCTGCATAGATTGAACCATGTATTATTGAAGACTGGAATATATCTAAAAATAGTTAGGGTGGTGTGATAATGCTCTTGAATAGGATGATGCGTTATCGCTTTTTCTTTTCGTTTTGCCATAGTTTTACGAGATCAGAGTAGTTAAAAGCAATTTTTTCAATTGCCTCATTCTGGCTAATTGTTCCATCTTTGTATTCGCATAGCGGTTGCATGAAAATGGTTCTTCCAACGGCGAACCCAATTATTCCCGATATTTTGGCGCCAACGGCAAGCCATTTTTGCACTTGCTCTTTGGATTCTCCTCGCCCAAGAGTTATGATCCCCACTTGTCTTCCACCGCTTTGAGCTTGATTTACGATGGCTTTTGCGTCGTTGGGGTTTTCTACCCCCTCTACTTTCCAGACTAAAGGCTCAATTCCAGCAGCCTGAATCTTTCGCATGCTTTCAACCATCAATTTAGGACGTAACTTCAAGTCGTATGTCTCCTTAGAACCTCCAGATTCAGCCAACTGCTGGGGGGTCGAGGGAACTATCAGCTCAAAGAGAAAGGGTTTACTAGTTTGTTTCAGGTAGTCGCTGAGCGTTTTCAGCCTTACCAGTTGACGTTGATTTACCATGGCGTCTCCTGCTGGGTTATAACGCACCAAAACTTTTACGAAAGTAGGGTCGAACTCCTCGATGTGTTTGGCATAATCTTCACCATACTCAAAGTCAAACTCTGCTTGACCCGATTTCTCAACGGGCATAGCAAAAGTAAAGCCGCTTTTTTTGGCTTCTCGAAGTACGTTAGTGCCATACTCCTCATCCACCAATAGGCCAGCTATTTCTCGAGGAACAGTTTTTTCCAAAGCCCGACGAAACCCCATAAAGATGAGCCTCTTATACTCTTCTATGTGTTTTTTCTCTTCAGCAGTTGGTTGCCGATTCTTAATTCCGAACAGTTTATCCGTGAATGAAGAACGATGGTCGAAAGCTAAAATCAAAACTTCTTTTCGAGTCCAATCAATCAACGCGTTCACCTATCAATAGCTCCTTTGTTTCCAGTAATAATAGTTTACCATATTACTCTTCCTGTAAACTGAGTTTCAGCCTGACAGCGCTACTCTGTTTCCGCGAGGTTAGCGTGTTGGGCATTGATGACGCGTTTTTCTATCTATTTCAATAGTTCCATGAGTTTCGGCATCAACTCGCAACCGCGTTCTAAGACGCCTAGGCTTCCGTTTTCGCAGTTTCTTTCAGAGAATTTGCCGACGCTTTCGTCGGTTACTTTGCCGCCTGATATGAGCAAGGGCACGGGGGTGTCGCTGTGCACCTTCAAAGCGCAGGGTGTTGCATGGTCACAGGTAACGCAGAAAAGATGTTCTTTCAGCGAGATTTCCTTCAGCAGCTTTCCAAAGAAGTGCTGGTCAATGACGGCGATTATCTCGGTTTTCCTATAGCAGTTGCCATCATGTCCCGGCTCGTCGGGACCTTTAAGATGAATGTAAAAGCAGTCGTGGCTGGGCAGCACTTCAAGCAGTTTCTTAACTCTGACCGCGCAGTCTTTTTCCAGGTCTCCTGAGGGCGGAGGCAGAAGAGTGGCTTGCATCCCAGCCAAGTGCGCTATGCCCCTTTCCGCGTGCATGTCCGCAAGGGCTGCGAAGTTCACGTTGTACCGCTTGTTGATGTTGAAGAATTTTGGTAGCTCGCTTCCCGCATCCCGCGTGAGGACGCAGTTCGCTTTCAGCTTGCCTTCCGCGGCGCGTTTCTTGTTCACGGCGTGATTTTCCCAGAGTGCATGCGTTTTCTCGATGAATTCGTTTACGAGGTTCGCGGAGTTTCGCGCTTCCTCCGTGTCATCCAGCGGCACGCTCTTTTTAAGAGCCATTTCCACGTGGGGGGTGGCTACGCCGATGCCGTTCACGTTGGTGTACGCGGGGTCGCTGTTGGTTATCTTGCTGGAGAGGCATTTTCCTTTATTTTTGCTCTTCAAAACGAGAACCGCGCGGTGCCCCAGAGTGTTCTTGAACTTAAAAGTTGACGGGCACGACTCCAACGTTATCTCGTGGTTGGCGGCTTCGGTTAGTTCTGTTGCCTCTTCTGTGGTGAGGGTTCTTTTCACTCTGCGGTCTATTATGGTCTTGCCTTCTCCTAGAGTGGCAAAGTTGCATCGCAACGCCAGGTCCCCGTCCTTCACGTCGAGGCCTGCGCCGACGGCTTCGATTATGCCGCGTCCCGTGCTGTACTCGAACGGGTCGTAACCTAAAAGCGAAATGACCGCGACGTCGCTTTCAGGCGCCACGCCTTTTCTGACAGTGTACATTAATCCAGTCTTGCCGTTCTTGGCGAGAAAGTCCATGTTAGGAGTTTTCGCCGCTTCCAACGGGGTTCTGTTCCCCAGCTCGGCAATTGGTAAATCGCCCATACCGTCAATTGCAATGTATATCAGCTTCAAAGCAGGAGTTTTCCTCCCTTAACGCCCGATGGCTTTACTCTGCTCATAAGCTTTATTTCTTTTTTGTGTCGCCACGCCGTTTTTCACGGAGCTTTCTCGATTTTCCGTTTGCGGCGACTTGTGTTCCCTGGGCTTCACAGGGCAAACAGGGTATGTTCGAAACGTCTTCGAAAGCAGCCTTTTTCGAAGTTCGATTTTTCTGTTGCCCCGTACTAACTGATGCTGAATGCAGAGTTGTGGGCTTTACAGGTGTTGCCTCAGGTGGGGCAATTTTTTCTTGTCTGGGTTTGCGCGTGCAGGAAAACATTATCGTTCTGAACGGTTACGTAGTCAGCCTGCGTGGTGGCGATTGCCGGTTCTATGTAGGTTACTGTGAAACCTGACCCCAGCTCATTAAGGGATGAAACCGAGACTAAGGGGGTGTCGCCGTCCTCATGCATTATGAGTTGAGAGTAAGAGAAGTTGCCTATGGTTCCGGTGACGCCGTTTATGGTTGCTTTGCAGTCAGTGAACGTTGCGTTTCCGAAGGTCGCTAAGGTGCTGATGCTGTCGTTAACCAGTGGCCGCTCCAATATCCATTCCGCTGACCGCATAGAGGAATTGTAAACAACAACTTTTTTGAACTGTTCACTTCGGGTGATATCATTAATTTTGATTGACCAGGTGTTGGCGTCGTGGCTTACGAGACTCACAGACGCCGTAATCAAGTCGCCTGGTCGAACGTGAAGACCTGGGATGCGAACCAAGTGGGCAGGCAGCAGTTCATACCACGCGTAATAGGAAACCCTGCCGTCTATGCACTCCTGCTCGGTGCCTGTCTGAATCAAAGTGTCTTCTCCGTAGCCGCCTATGCCAACCCATACGCCTAAAAACGTGTTATTTTCTGAAGGCTCGACCTGTGGCACCGTCCATGAGGCGCTCACTCCAGTCACTAGAGGCGACTGGTCTTGAACGTCAGGGGCTACCATGTAGCCTGACCACTGCGAAACGCGTAGAGGGGCAGGTTCATTTGCCAGGTTCGGGCTTGTCAAAAACAGGCTTACAGAATATCCAATCACGATGATGTCGATGACAATCAGGGCTACAGCCATTATCGTGTAGCGTTTTGAGCTTTTGGTTTTGGAGGAAACTAGCTGTCACCTTTACATTAAAGGACAGGAGAATTATTTAAGAAAATTGGACACGCTAAAACTGCACCACAATCTTCTACGAGATTGAAAAACGGAAGATATCCTATAAGCTGTCTCGGAATCCTGAAAAAACATCCTTGATTGATTGGATTAGTGGATGTTTTATCTCCTCGGGAGACTTAAGCTTCTTGAGGCGTTCTACTCTGAAGTATATGGGCGGATGAGGGTCTAAACCGAGCCATTCTTGAAGCCTGAAGGACGGCGTCCTTTCGTAGAGCAGTCGTTGGAACCCGATTTTTTCAAGAGCGCCCGCCAACACTTCTGGCTGCCCCATCTTAATGGCTGACACGAGGTCAGCGCGGGCTTCGAAGAATTTGGCGATGAAGAATATCACCACCATGACAGCCCAGAAGTAGGCGAAGAACAGGAACGAAGTGAAAATTAACGGAAAAAACGTGAACAGCACGTAGAATCGGAAGAGAAACTCGGCGGAGGTTAACCCGTAAAGAAGAAGCGGGTCTCGCCCTTTCAGGTGGCCGAACTCGTGACCCAACACGCTTATGATTTCAGGTTCCTCAAGTTGAACCAGAAGCCCCGTGGTTATCAAAACCACGCCGCGACTTGGGCTGGGTCCAGATGCCGCCGCGTTCGGAACCATAGTGTTTGCCACCACGATTTTAGGCACTGTAAACCCAAATTTATCCGACACCTTCTTCACGAGTTCGTAAACGTTAACTTTTTTAACCGCAAGGTTCTCAGACTCGCAGGCTATGCCATGTTTCCCGAAGACTTTTTGGGCTTCTACGCAGTCGATTTCGCCTCGCTTAGCCAAAATTTCATCGTAGATTTCCTTCTTTATCGCTAACACTTCTTCTCGTGCGAGGGTTTGCTTAAGTTCGTCGGTTGATTTGATGGGTAAATTGTATTTTAGAAGATGAATTATGGGGTTGGCTTTGGTGATGTGCCAGTCAGCTGTCCTGGAAATGAATTTGCTGGAGTAAAAAACAAAAACAAACTGGACGGCGATGAGAGCTAACGGCGCAATCCAGAAAGCCTGAGGATAAAACGTAAGCACGACTATGAAAAGTCCCATGCCGAAAACTATGAACACCACGAAAAACAAGATTTGGGTTTCAAGAAACAGGCGGCGGAAGGACCTCTCCTTTTTCTTAAGCTCCTCTGGAACAATGTTTTCGCCTTCTCTCCAAGCAAAATACAAGGTTGCATTTCTGGCGTTTGCCTCAAATATTTCCACTGCGATGACAACGTCTTGTTTCGCCTCTTCCAGAGTTGCAGCAGAAACCCCCGCATCAATGGGAACTAACTTGACTTCTATCGGGGTGGTGCCTTTAACTTCGGCTTTAAGAATCGGCTTTCCCTGCACGTCAAGAACCACATAAGAGATGAACGGAACACCATCGGTTGTTTCCCTGTAAAAATTCGCAAACCGCTGCTTCTGAGGAAGCAAATACTTCGAGTACATGAACACAAATAGTTTATCCATGTAACTAGCTGGTACCTCGGTTTGTATGGTGTAAGAAACAGGTTGGGCCATTCTGCCTCAAATCTCAACTTCGCTTACGTCAATTCAATAAACTTCCTTTTTATAACTCTATGGGTAATGGGTCACGGCGTATATTCCTGTTTTCAGAAAGCGACTGTGACCCACGTTCTGCTGCCTTAGTGGTTGCGTTTCTTGAAATAGACAAATAGACACACGCTAACAACTGCCACCGTTGTTATTGGAGCTATGACTAATGTTGTTGGGAAGGCATTATCTACCCTGAATGTGATTGCATGTAAGGTGCTTGTGTTTCCTTGCTCGTCTGTGGCGTAAATCGTTACCGTGTGTTCTCCGCTGTCTAAATCACTGAGCGTAGTATTGCCTAAAAGCGGCACTTTCTCGCCCTCATCCAAACTATAGCTTAATGATGCACCCTGCACACGGAGTTCAAAAGTTAAAGGTACATTGCTTGACGTGTAATTTCCATGGTTCGCGGGTGAAGAGATAAGGGGTATAGTTCCGTACCCAAACGGCGTGTATTGAAGATTGTCGGAATAGCCCGTGGTCCATCCGTTGAAGCCTCCGATTGCATACAGCACATCATCCACCGCAACAAGGGCAAAACCAGATCGAGGAGACGGCATTGAAGCAGCCACAGTCCACTCATCAAGTTCAGGGTCATAAGCATAACAGTTGCGGGTGGCCATTCCGATACTTTCGATTCCGCCCATAACGTAGATTCTTTTCGGGGCGTACAGACCAGTTGTTGCAGCCGCCTCTTCGCCTAGCCACGCAGGATTCGGGTGAGGTGCCCCTTGACTCCAAGCGTCAACTGCTGGATCATAGATTTGAACAAAACCAGGATTCATAGGATCATGATACTCGTCTTGCCCGCCTATAACGTATATTTTGTTATCAAGCACTGTGGATGCGCCGCTTGTGACAGGGTAGGGAATTTCCGCTTTTGTTTCCCATGTGTCAGAGGCAGGGTCGTAAACTTCGGTTGTTTTTACGGTACTGCCCATCTCGCCTGTTCTTCCTGAGATAACATAGATTTTCCTGTTAACAGCTTCCGCTATCATTTGACTTCTTGCGGTAGGCATGGGCTCTCCAGTTTTCCACGTGTCGGTTTCTGGGTCGTACTCATATGGAACAGAATTCGCTAAAACGTATATCTTGCCGTTTACCACTACCCCAGCCTCATCCCATGATGTTGATGGCATGGGTGCTTTTGTTGTCCAATTGTCTGTGCTTGGGTCGTACTCATAATTGGCGCCGCCTCTAAAAACGTATATTTTGCCGTTTACAACAGCGGCTTCACACCTGCCCGCGATGGTACGCGAAGTTTTGGTTGTCCAAGAGTTTTCAGAAGCATTTGTGGGTTGAGCGCTCACTATCGATAAGAAAGTCAGGATAAAGAGGGTTAAGGCGAGGGCGACTGTCTTGTTCATACGCACTCAAACAATACTGCTGCATTTGTGCTTTTAAACTTTGTGTAACAATTCACAATTACAATAATGTTGACATTTTCAAGTCTTTTTGAGTTGAAATGGATTGGCGATTTGAGTTTTATGGGTACTTGGAAGGAAAGAAATGCGTGTGCAATCATTCTGGCCTTTGAGAGAAGCTATAAATAAGCTTTCAGAAATAGTTAGAACCGCACACTTGGTGAAAGTTTTGAGAGTTGGCTTTTTTGTTTGGGAATACCCCCCTAGACTTGTCGGGGGCTTAGGCACTTACGCTGAATACTTAGCGCATGAATTCGTTGACATAGGGCACGACGTTTCGGTTTTCACACTTAACGACGGGACCCTGAAAACCAGAGAAATCCTACGCGGCGTAGAGGTGCACAGGCCTTTAATCGCGGACGCAAGCAACATTTTCCCGTTCTTCGTAGTTGACGACCTGAAAAAATGGGGAACAAACATCAAACTCTTCAACGACATATTCATCTACAACATCCTAAGCGCCACAAAATTCCTCAACGGGCTAATAAAAAAAGAAAAATACCATTTTGACGTCGTCTGCGTTCACGATTGGCTAAGCAGCATCGCAGGCCTCGTGATTAAAAACGAATCAAAAATCCCCGTGGTATTCCACACCCACAGCAGCGAATGGGGCAGAAGCGGCGGCCACGGATCCGAAGTAGTGTCGCACCTGGAAAGCGCCATGGCTCAAGGCTCAGACCGCATAATCACCGTGAGCTACGCCATGCAAGAAGACCTGACAAAACACGGTTGGCCCCAGTCAAAAATCAGCGTGGTTTGGAACGGCGTAGACCCAGACCGTTACGATCCCCGCAAAATCAAGCAGGAAGACGCCGCGAAAATTCGCGAACTGTACAAGGTGCCTAAGAACTGGAACATGCTTCTTTTCGTAGGCAGGCTCACCTGGGTGAAAGGCGTCAGAGCCCTGTTACAGGCAATGCCCAGCGTACTACGGGAATACCCCAACACTAAACTGGTGATTTTAGGCAAAGGAGAAGAACAAACCGACATCGAAGAAACATCTGAACGCCTAGGCATAAAAGACAAAATAGTCTACCGTTTCGACTTTGTTCCCGAAAACGAGCGCATCCTGCATTACGCCGCTTCCGACGTATGCATCTTCCCTTCCACCTACGAACCCTTCGG
>CAZPND010000068.1:0-11028 GCA_964587975.1 uncultured Candidatus Bathyarchaeia archaeon | reverse complement strand
TATGTGTATGGGCGCGGTTGGAAACACGTACTCAGGTTTCAGCTGCTCTATAAGCTCTAAAACTTTGGCAACGCCTCCTTCACGAAAGTATTCGCCTTCTGTTCCAATGTGCCTAGCGGATTTTAGACTATATTTTTTAACGGCGAGGCAGTTCGGGTCTTTATCGACCAGCGCGAACCCTCTTTTGTTTCTTCGAAGGTATTCTACGGCTGCGCCCCCGTATTTTCCTCCTCCAACAATGATGTCCATTTTCTTTCCTTCTTTTTGCGTATTACCGCAATAGTTGCTGGGATAGGTCAGCTAGCCACGTTATAAAACTTTATCTGGAAGTGGAAAAAGGCCATTTCACAAAGGGAAAGATGCACAGTTTAGTGTTTTTTTCGTCTTATTTCAGCAACTGCTTTTTTCGGGGGTTTACCATAAGATTATAATAGTTTGCTGCTTGAGGAGATTTAAGCAGTTGGGCGCTATGAGTCAAACAAGCTTGTGCATTGTCACTCACACCTTTCTGCCTCATGTTGGCGGTATAGAGAGAGTTGTGTATGAACAGTGCAAGCGGCTGATGCAGAAACAGTTTGAACCCATGGTGCTGACACATCGAAACTACACGGCGCGAAATTACGTTTTTGACGGAATAAAAGTCAAATGCTACGATTCGATGAACATCGGATTTAGACTTGGGATTCCGTACGCCATTCCGCACGTAAGCAGCTTCAAAACCTTTTTGGAAACAGTCAAATCCAACGACCTCATACACGTGCATGGTCACCCTTACCTGTCATCTTTTCTTGCCGCGAAAATCGCAAAAAGATACGGGAAGCCCTTAGTGCTTACTCAGCACAACACGTTCATAGAGTACAACAATATTTGGGACTCTGCAGAAAAGCTGAACGACCTTGCGATTGGAAAGCAAGTGCTTAAGGAGGCAGATAAAATAATCGCTGTTAGCAATGCAACAAGGAACTACGTTTTAAGTTTGGGAGCTGACCCTGAAAAAACACTGGTGCTTCACAACGGTGTCGACCTGAACCGTTTCAAGCCTTTGCTTAATGTCAAAGGTGAAATGAGGATGAAACTGGGCATCTCTGAAGACGAGTATGTCGTGTTGACGGTGAGGCGGCTTGTTTACAAGAACGGGGTTGACACGTTACTTGAAAGTGCAGAAATCGCTGTTAAAAAGAATCCGAAGTTGGTCTTTGTTGTAGTAGGTAAAGGACCCGATTTTGAGGAAGTCAAAGAGAGAATAGCTCAGTTAGGGATGCAGAGGAATTTTAGGCTGACGGGTTTTGTGTCAGATGAGGACTTGCCGTTTTACTACAATGTTGCAGACTTGTTTGCTTTGCCTTCTAAGTCTGGAGAAGGCTTGCCTTTGGTTGCGCTTGAAGCCATGGCTTGCGGACTGCCAGTTGTAGCCACAGACGTTGGAGGCACATCAGAAGTTTTGAATGCAGATTATGGAAAACTGGTGCCGCCTAACTCACCTGTTTCTCTTGCAGAAGCGGTGCTGGAATTTTCTCGCAAGGACTTGGCAACGTTAAAAAAGAAGCTGCGGACGATGGTGGAGCAAAAATACAGCTGGGAACGGAACGTGACAAAACTTAGCAAAATATACGAAGAACTTATTTAACCATATGTTAGAGACTATATAGCTTTCATAAAATGAGAGTTACAAAGAGATGACCTTGAAAGTAGAAATGGTTTCGGTGGTAATTCCAACGCTTAACGAAGCAGGGAACATTCTTGAAACAGTAACCACAATCCATAAGGAACTAGCTTATCCTAACGAAATCATAATTGTAGACGGAAATTCGACAGATGGAACACAGCAAATCGTTAAAGACACAAATTTTTGCAAGCTCATTGTAGAGCCTAGACGCGGTTACGGTCTTGCTCTTAGAACTGGAATTAAAAATGCAAAAGGCGAAGTTGTAGTCATGGTTGATGGAGATGGAACCTACGAAGTAAGGCACATCAACCTTTTGATTGATACTCTGATACAGAATGATGCAGAGCTGTGTCAAGCAACGCGGATGTACGATCTGAGAAAGGCTATGGGATTCACGAATTTTGTTGCTAACAAAATCATAACGTTTTGTTTCGACTTTTTTTATCAGCAGTTTCTCAGCGATACGCAGTCTGGTTTTCGCGCGATATCCCGTTCCGCGCTCGAAAAAGTTGATTTATACGAGGACGACATGTCGTTCGCCACTGAAATGCTGGTGCAGTTCGCCAAGAAAGGCTTCAAAATGGTTGAAGTTCCATCATCGTACTGGACAAGAAAATATGGAAGTCCAAAAATGCGGAGACTTAAGTCTGGGATTGAAATATTTACAACTATGGTTAAGGGATTTACAAAGTGAAAATACACGCTGAAACAAAAGGAACCCTTGGGCAGAGCCTGAAGCTAAAGAATAAGGGTTACAAAATTGCCGTTACGATAGCGGTCATATTTGTTTTCAGTCTACTCGTAGGCTATTATTTTGTGTCTAGGCTTCCGCCAGAAAGATACACCGCAATTTCCGTGCTTGATTATCAAAACAAGAAAGCGATAGACTATCCCGAACTTTTAGTCCTAAACGAAAACAGCACTTTTAACGTGTGGGTCCAGGTTGAAAATCACATGGGCAGAAGCCAAGCCTGTGAGGTTTTGCAAAAAGTGACTACCGACACGATTCCCTCGTTTCCAGTTGAAGCGGATGTGGAAAACAGTTACGCGCAAACTATAGAAAACGGAGCAACGTGGGAAACTTTAGCGACAGTTTCAATAAATGAAACCGGAAGCTACGCGGTAATATTTGAGCTGTGGCTTTATGATGCAGGCACGCTTCAGTTCACCTACAACTATTGCGTTTTGAACGTTGAGGTTGTAGAGCAAGCCTAAGCATTAAGCAGTGGTTTGCTTGGAGACGTATTCTTCTTCGGTGTCTATCCTGTGGACGTTATTGTACGCGCAGAAGGGTACAATTTTCAAGTCTGGGGTAACGTAGTGTACGACGCATCTTCTAACGCGGTTCACGTCGAAGGTGTACGGGTCCATGAAAGCCATGCAGCCGAGCAGGAAGATTCGGCGCCGCAAATTGGCAAGCGAATCATAAGAAGGGGAAATATGCATTTTGAGAATGGTTTTCATCAGAGTAAATATACCGATTTCTTTAGCGACCAAGGGCCAGTTTAAAGATTGTATTGAAGCCAAAAACAGCGCTGAGAGAAGCGAAAACCGCCCTTTGGACTCAACAGACTGCGCCGTTTTCTGAAGAATTCGGAAGAACCTTTCAAAATTAACAAAGTGGTTGATGGGAATAATCTTGCCACTTTTCGACACATACATCCAGTTAACCAGACCACATTGAGGACTGCAGGAAAACAGAGGCCACGGCTTTTTCATGAATCTGCTCATAACCATTATCGGCGAAGTCATAACTGACAGTGGGAAAAGGTCTTTGGTTTCTATCTCGCCGTTGCTTTGACTTTCAACTTCCTCTGCGAAATGCCAATCACGCCAGTCTTCTCTGGAGGGATTATCTGTTGCGCGTCCTGTGCATGCGATTGGCTGGAAAATTACTCCGCGTATTATGTGGGAGTTCTCTGCTGCAAACCTTATGATGTCTCCAACTTCGTTATCGTTGACACCGCTCATCAAAGTGTTGACCAGTATTATTTCTATGTCATACCTGCGGCAGTTTTCTATGGCTTTCATTTTGGTTTTCAGCAGTTTCTTGCCGCGTATTTTTTCGTAGAATTCATCGTGGAAGCTGTCGAACTGCAGGTAAACTATGTTTAAGCCGCTCTTCTTCAGTTTTTCAGCAAGCTCTGGGGATTCAGCAAGTCGAACACCATTGGTTGCTAATATGGTCATGAACCGCAATTTATGCGCAGCATCTATGATTTCAGGCATGTCCTCGCGTTGCAAGGGTTCTCCTCCAGAAAACAGGAGGGCTGGCGGTTTAGGGTTGCGCTTGCTCAGGAACTCTAGCATTTGCACTATTTTTTCTTTGCTGGGTTCATAGTTAACTTCATGTTCATCAAAAGTGGAGAAGCATATTGTACACCTCAAATCGCACCGTTTTGTAACGTCAATTACGCCTATCACGGTACTTGAAACATGGTTTTTGCAGGAACCACAGATGTAAGGGCAGCTATCAGGGTTTTTTGGCGCGGTTGCGTCTCCAAAATACTTGAAGTAATCGAATTTTTCGGCGAATTTGAAGACTGTGGGGCTTTCCCAGTGAGTAGCTGAAAAGGTTCCATGTTCCTTACAGGTTTTGGTAATCACAATTTTACCGTTTACCTCGGTTAGTTCTGCGTCTATTTTCTTTTGGCACACTGGGCAGATGCTTTTGGTTTTTTTCATGGAAACAGAGCCTCGATTATTAGCGAGAGTATGAGCAGCATCATTGACATTGTGATTAACCGTTCATACTTTTTCACGTTTTGAATTGTTGAATCCGAAGTTATTAGTCGAAGTGACGAGTAAACGAGAATGAAGCCCCATAAAACTATCAGAGCCAGGTAGTAGACGCTGAAAAAACCAAGCAAGAAAGGGAGTGGCGCTAGTATGGCGGTTGCAATGAAGAAGTACGCTGCGATATCTATGGATGCTTTGTTTCCGATGTTCTGAGGGAGCGTTGGGTATCCAATTTTGGAATCACCTTCGAAGCTTAAAATATCTCGCAGAATGTTGCCGCCGATTGTTCCGAAACATATGGGGTAAAGGCTTAGCGCGGCAAGGCTTACGGTTTGAACAACGGAGATGGTGGCTTCTCCGTAAATGAATGCGGTGCCCACCAATAAGCCGACGAGAACGTTTGCGGCGAATCCCGACTTTCGTTTTACAAACGCGGAGTAAATCAGCAGTAAGATGGAGTCAATTAGCAGAATCATGAAACTAAGCCAGTTTATTAAAAAAGCAAAAAACAGGCCGATAGTAAAGAGTACGGTGGAGATGGCTATAACCTGTTTTAAGGATAAAGCGCCTGAAGGTATGGGGCGTTTTGGTTTGATTACGGCGTCGCTTTCCCTGTCGAAGTAGTCGTTTATGGAAAAACCTGCGGACGTTATGAACGCCATCGAAAAGAAAATTAAAAAGATAGTTTGGACGCCTATGGCGTCTTTGGTGATTGCGAACGCGGTTAAAAGTGAAAGCCCACCTGTCATCAGCCAGTAGGGAAGTCGCAGAAGCGCGATTAGTCCTCGAGCGGGCGTTGTTGTCATCCTAGTGTTTTCCTCTCCAGAATCATCTCTTTTAGGTTGTCTTCAAGGCTTATTTTTGGATGCCACTTTAGTTCTTTTTTGATTTTGGTTATGTCGAACCAGATTGTGTTTATGTCGCCTTGCCAGGGAACGTTGGTGGTTGTTATCACTGTTTTTTCGGATAGACCCAGAATTTTCAGGATCATTTTGGCGAGGTCTATTATTTTTGTTGTTTTGCCGAAGCCTATGTTGTAGGTTTCGCCGATGGCGTCTTCGTTTACAGCTGATTGTATCAGTGCTTCTACAACGTCGGAGACGTGAACGAAATCGCGTGATTGCAGGCCTGTGCCGATTATTTCCAGTTTTTCCGGGTTTCTCTTGAGTTTATCTAAAAAGTCGGGTATGACTCCGTGACCTTTTGGTCCGTAAACGTTGGCGAACCTCACGATGGTGATGTCTAATCCGTACTGTTTTGAGTACATGTTGCAGTATTGTTCGCCGACTACTTTGGATAAGCCGTAACATGAGGCTGGGTTGAAACCGTAAGTTTCTGGGGTTGGCAGTTTGGTGGTGTTGCCGTAAACGGCTGCGCTTGAGGCGAAAACGAGTCTTGCGTCGTCTTTGCGTGCTTTTTCAAGTATGTTCAGTGTTCCTCGAGCGTTAGTTTCGAAGTCTTCGGTGGGGTTTTCCATGGAGTATGGAACGACGACTTGGGCAGCTAGGTGATAGATCAGGTCAGGTTTTTCTTGTGAATGAAGTTTTTTGAGGTTTAGTATGTCTGCTTTTACGAAGTGGACTTTTGGGAGGTGTTTTACGTTTTCCACTTTTCCGCTGGATAAGTTGTCGTACACGGTTAAGTTATTGGTGAATTCGGATAGTTTTTTGCATAGGTGGGAGCCTATGAAGCCTGCACCACCAGTTACTAGTATTCTCTTTCCCTTGAGCTGGTCCATGAATTTCACAACAAAGTCTATATCCTTATTTGGTTGAGTTAGGCTATATGTCGAAGATGAAGCCTATAAAAACTTTTAGGGATTTACTGGCTTTCCTCACTATAATTCCTTTGGGGACGACGGATGATTTTGTGGTGACGTCAGCTGAGGCTATTTTTCTTTTCCCCCTAATAGGTGGTTTCGTTGGGTTGTTGGGGGCTACGTACTTCTTTGGCTGCGGTTTCGTGGTGTCGTATCTTCTTGCGTTTGTTGATTCGTTTGTTCGGGTTCCTGTGGAGTTTTTGTTGAAGCTTTTGCCTGCTGTGATGACGTTGGCTTTTGTGCTGGTTTTGACTGGGCTGCAGCATTTTGATGGGCTTGTGGATCTGGGTAATGCCATTGGGCTTGGTAATTTGAAGGAGCGGAGAGCGGCGGCGCATGCTTGGACTGTTTCTCATAAGGGTGCGTTTTTAGCTATTTTTGTTGAGGCTTTGGCGGTTTTAGGGTTGTTTTTTTTGAATGTGGAGGTTGCGTTTGGAGCGATAATTGCGGCTGAGGTTGCGGCTAAGCTGGGGATGGTTACAATTGCGTGGGTTGGGAAGCCGACGCACACTGGTTTAGGGTCTATTTTTCTTGAAAGCGCGAAAAGGAGGCGTAACGTTGTGGCTTATGTGTTGGCTGTTCTGATTGTTTATCCTTTTTTGGGTTTGACTGGGGTTGGGGTGGTTTTGATAAGTGTTCTTTTGGGCTTGTTTATGGCGGAAGTGGCGAAAAGCGTTTTTGGGGGCGTGTCGGGTGATATGATAGGTGCGACGAATGAGACGGTTAGAGCAGTGTCGTTGGTGTTTGTGGCGGGGCTGTTGTTGTTATGAAGGTTCTTGCGTTGATAATGGCTGGCGGCAAAGGTGAACGAATGGGGTTGCCGGTTGAGAAGCCTCTGTTGCCTTTTCTGGGTAAGCCGTTGATTGAGTGGGTTGTTGACGCTGTGCTGTCTGCGAGGAACGTTTCGTTTTTTTATGTTGTAACGAGTTTGAATACTCCTGAAACTGAGAAGAAATGCTTGAAGGATGGCTTGCGGGTTTTGAGAACTGACGCTAAAGGTTATCATAACGATTTGAAGCAGGCTATTGTGCGGGCAAAGTTGTTTTGTCCCATTTTGGTTATTCCCTCTGACATTCCAGCCATAACTGGGGAGGTTCTTGACCGAGTTATCAACGCTTATGAAGCGTGTGGAAAAGACGCGTTGGCAGTTTTTGTTCCCATAGAAGCTCGTGAAGGACGTGGATTGTCGATTTCCTCTACAGACTATCACGATGGAGTGTTGTATGCGGTTTCAGGAGTAAACGTCATCAACGGAGCCAAAATCGACCAGCAAAAAATCCCCACAGACGCCATAATAACCGAAGAAACACAGGTTCTGCTAAACGTAAACACGCTGAAAGACCTGGATATAGCCGAAAAAATAATGCGAAAACAAGAGAAAAAGAACCTGTGACTGATGTGCGATTTTTTGTCTAACCCCCCCTCTATTTATAGATTAAACCCGAGTGTGAACCAGCGTTTGTTGTTTTTCAGCTGTGCGCTTTATTGTTTGCGTTTCTTGAAGTAAACGAGTAGACCGGCAAAGGTGGCAACTACCATAATCAATAATGCCAATCCAGTGTAAAAACTGAAGTTTGGGTCTACGCTTAGACCGTGTTTTGGAGTGGAAGCGTTCTGAACGGTGAAGACTACGGTTTGAGAAGCGTCAAGCGGGTAATATCTCACTTTTAACCAGAAGTAGCGGGCGGGGTATGGGAGATATTCGCTTTCTGCTGAGACGTTTATCTGCAAATTATGCTGCCCCTCAGGCAAACCATCCAAGACCACCGAAAACTGTTTGGTCTGCTTGGTTGCTGGCAACTCCTGTTCACTCGGCGTTGCATTCAAAACGATTGCTTGGCCCTCATCTATTTGGTAAGTGACGTTTTTTATGTAGCAAACGACATCTGGTTTAAACCATGAATAGGGCTGGTGTACTGTGAAATTCAGCCAAACATAGTTTTCAAAATATGTAATATTAAGCGGAGATTGTATGGTCACAGTAGGCGGGTCTTTGTTGGGCATTTGATAAGCTGGAGGCACAGGCGTTCCGTCCAAAGGGTTGGCTGATACCAAGTTTGCATACTGTAACAGGGCTGCTGCTGAAAACAAAAGTGCCATTATGAAAGCCGTTGTTAACACTTTCACCCAGAGTACCCAATAAACAATACGTTAAACTTGCCCTTATCTCTTGCGCCTCGGTGTTGCCGTGTTGTTTTGCGTGTTGCAACGGGGCGATGGGTTTGGTCAAGAAATCTTGACTAACGCTAAGCCTTGTTTAGTCAAGAAACCTTGATAAAAACGCTTTTACCGCAGAAACAGCCCCGTATTAATTGGAGGGCAAATGACATGAGAAAAGCTGCCGTCACCCTAATCCTGATAGGCCTGATGACTCTATGGATGGTTTGCGTTCAACCCATCAGAGCAGAATACCAAGGCAACATTGCCATCAACGCTGACAGAAGCATAACGCCCTCAACGGCGCCCATACAGCAAACAGGCGACACCTACACGCTGACTGGCGACGTGGTTGGAAGCATAACGGTGAGCGCAAGCAATATTGTACTTGATGGAAGCGGCCACACCGTGTCGGGCATTTCACTGCAAGGAACGTTAAATGTTACAGTCAAGAATTTCGTAGTGACCTACGAAGGCGGAACTATTGGCGTTTCATTAAGTGACGCGTCAAACAATCTAATAATGAATAATACGGTCACAGGATTTGAAAGCGTTCTGGCTATGAATGCTATTACATTCGCAGGAATCTATGTCATGGGTGGAACTTCGAACGCAATCACTCAAAACAATCTTCTGTATAACTTGGATGGCATGGACTTTATCAACACATCTTACAATTTAATCGTGCAAAACAACATAACTTGTACCCCAAATTATGGCGGTATCCTTAGCACAGCAATCTATTTCATCCCCGCCTCAGACAATATTATCTACCGCAACAGCTTTGAAAACAGCACTTTTCAGGCTAAAGTTTCTGATTCCGTAAACGTTTGGGATGACGGTAACCTCGGCAACTACTGGAGCAACTACAAGACGCAACACCCCAATGCCATTCAAATTGATGATTCAGGCACGTACAACATACCCTACACTTTAGACGCGCAAAACGTAGACCGGCACCCGCTCACGCAGCCCTTCAACAGCGAGTTCTACGCCCCCAAGGTTCCACCGAAAATAGCAATAATGTCGCCCGTAAATCAGCAGTTCAACGAATCAAGTGTTCCCTTGCTTTTCACGGTGGACAAGCCTGTTAGCTGGATGGGCTACAGCCTAGACGGAGGCGAAACCGTGACCATAGGCGGCAACACCACTTTGGAGGGGTTAGCCAACGGCTTCCACAACGTCACCGTCTACGCCAAAGACACGTTCGGAAACACTGGTGCCTCCGAAACCGTCAGCTTCACTCTGAAGGTGCCAGAGCCTTTTCCAACAACCGTCGCCGCCGTAGCAGGAATATCCGCGGTGGTCGTGGCTGGCGCGGTCTTGGCGATTCACCTCAAGAAACGCAAGAAAAAACAAATAAACTCCTGATCCTGCTGCAAACCGAGCCAGACGGTTCATTTTGAAAGTAATCTGCTGCTTAAGCTTGAGCGAAACCAGCCGTTTCGGGTAACATAAAGGTTAATAATCGTTCATGTTTCTAACCTTCTCGGTTAATGGTGCGGTTACATGAAAGTTATCGTTCACTGGAGCGGCGGCAAAGACTGCTGCACGGCACTTCACAAGATAATCGAGCAGGGCCATGAGGTTGCACACCTCGTCACCTACGTTTACATGGAACCCTACATTTTCCACAGCATACCCGTGGCTGAGTTGCAGTCTAATGCTCTGGGAATTCCCCACCTCAAAGTCAAGGTTGAAGGCAACCGCTTCGACGCCATCGTCGGCGAACTTACCCGCCTGAAAAAAGAGGAAAACATCGAAGGCATCGTAACAGGCGACATCGACAACGTCCACCACAAACGCACCTGGGATTACGCCTGCAAAAAACTCGGCATGAAGCTGATAATGCCCCTGTGGGACCGCCCCTTCTTCTCCCTGCTCCCAGGCGACCGCGCACGAAAACGCGTTCTAGACATAGAACTCTCAGTAGGCATGAAACCCATCATAAGCTGCATAGACCTCAACTACCTCGGCGAAGAATGGTTCGGCCGCGAGTTCGACAGAAAATGCGTGGAAGACATGAAGCCGCTGATTGGCCCCTGGGGCAAGGGAATAGACGCCACAGGAGAACCCGGCGAATTCCACACCACCGTGCTGGACGCACCGTTGTTTAAGCAAGCTATCGAAATCACCAAGTTCACCAAGAAAAATGAAGAGTTAGACTTCGGCGGCTACCCCAACCGAATCGGAAACTTCCTCTATACCGATGTTGAAAAGGCGGTTTTGAAGCCCAAAAACTAACAGGGCAAAAACGGGTTCTAAGTAATCGTGCTGTTCCACAAGTAGATTTGCACGTACCTTTCTTGATAATTAAACTGCGGGTCATAGAAGATTATGTCCAGTTTCAAGCCGTACCTGCTCAAAAGCACATGCATGTCCTGACCAATTACCTGCGTCTTTGCATCCTCAGGCCAAAAACCCCATATCCTGTCCTCTATACGCTGTTGAGTTCGCCTCGTACCCCACCCGTAATCCTTAGGCAGAACAAGAGCCACCTGCCCATCCGCTTCCCCGTAACTGCTTCTGGGATAAGACTGAACGTAATTCCAGAACTGCTTCATAACTGTGAAATGTTGCTCAGTTAATATGCCATATGGGTTGTTTTCAGGATACGTGGGGTAATCAAACACCACAACGTACTTTG
>CAZPND010000067.1:0-11127 GCA_964587975.1 uncultured Candidatus Bathyarchaeia archaeon | reverse complement strand
GATTTAAATAATTTCGCCTCAAGCTGCTATCGCGGGAAACTGCGCACTAAGCTGCTATATGGGTAAAACTGTGTGACAGAGCAATACTGCTGCTGTTTTTTCGGTGAAGCGTGTGCCCAGCTATTCCTCAGTAAGTATCAGCGTAAGCGTGGACCTTACGTTTTTGATTGTTCTAAGACGATGAGTCACAAGTTCCTTAAGTTGCTCCATGGAATCAGATTTAACCTTGAGAACCAAATCGTACACGCCGTAGGACACGTAGGCTTCCTGCACTCCGCCGATGGCTTTCGCGTCTCTTAACACCTGATCTTCTGAGCCTGCTCCAACATTAAACAAAACAAACGCTCGTGGCATTTCGAATTTCCTCCAACTCCAACTTTTCCATAACTACTATACCGTTCTATGGTTAAGCTTAAAAGCATTTAGACTTCCGCACCAATAAGTAAAGTGGTAGCAGGAACTTTCGAGGGCGGATGGCGATACGCGCAAAAATGGTGAAGAGGTCACAGACGTTTCTTTAAAGCTTTGAAGTCTTCCTCAAACCTTTTTCTCATTTTCGTAAAGCGCATCGCAGCCGAAGGGTGAACTGTCTCAACGTACTCGACGCCTTCAACCCGCGGAGCCTGCCACGCCACAACGCCCATAAGCACCACAAGTTTCGGCTTAATCGCCTTAATCTGCTCCTCCAAGTAAGGTGCGCACGCCGCTATCTCGTCGGGCAATGGTTTCCTGTTCTTGGGCGACGTGTGCTTAACAAGGTTGGTTATGAACAGTTTTTCGCGGTTGAAGCCGTTTTCGGCTAATACTTTGTTCAGGAATTTTCCCGCCCTTCCCACAAACGGTCTGCCGGTCTTGTCCTCTTCTGCACCTGGGTTCTGTCCCACCAGCATCACCTTGGCGTTAGGCGGTCCTTCGCCTGGAACCGCGTTTTCCGCGTCCTTCCACAGCCTGCATTTTCGGCATTCGCGTATCTGCTCGGTTATTTCGTTAAGCGCCATTTGTTTTTCAGCCTTGTGATTGGGTTATGACAGTCACACAACTTTAAAAAAACCGCCTTACTATATTTAAAACATCACGTTAGGTATTTCAGGTCAAAAGGAAATAGGAGGAAAAAAGGGCGTGTCCAGTTCGGTTCGCGAAAAACTCACAGGTCTTCTGTTAAGAGTTGCTTTCGCTTTTGAGCCTTTGGCGCCCACAGCCATTTCCTTCTATCTAGGACGAAGACTGAACGAGCTAAAAGACGAAGGCTTGATTTCGGGTTACAAGAACCGAACCCAGCGACTGGGCAAATTCCACTACAGAATCGAGATTGATTTTGATTTGAGTGAGAAGCAAGCTCAGCACTTTCTTGATGATCTGTTGCCTAACCAGCTAAAAGGCGCGAGGAGGTGGGTCAATGTCTGAAGAGAAAAAAGGCAAGCTTAAAGTCACGCTTGAAGTGGAGATCAACGAGGAACTCATGGGCGTCATGAAGGAAGGAATTTCCAAGATGCATTGGAAGATGCCTGAGATGATGAAGCGCGGCGAAGAAGAAAAAAAGTAAGCACGTAAACGCCGCTTACCCTCAATTTTCTATTTTACAATTTTCAATTTTTCAAAAGGCAAAGCCGTTTCAGAAATGTTTATACTCTAAAGCACGAGTTTCATAGTTGATTCTTATGAAGTTTTTAGTAATCCAAAAAGTCAAGCGAGAAGTACCACTGGAAAAATGGTCGAAGCTGCTTCCGTTGCAGTTCAAATACTTCGAAAAACTTAAGAAAGAGAAAACTGTTGAAGCGGACTACCACCTCATCGGCCATCAGGGCAGCATGCTCATAGTCAACGTGGACTCAGACGAAACCCTGTCAAAGATCATTGGCGAAGATCCCCTGTTCTTTTACAGCGAGAGAGAAATCTACCCGCTGACCACCCGCCAGAACCACGAAAAACAAATCCGAAAGCTCCTTCAACCCTGACTGGGCTGAGCACGATTGAGACGCTACAGTTTTCCCGGCGAGGACGCCTTAAGACGCAAGTGGCATAACCCAGAAGCCACACTGAAAGACGTCGGAGTGCGCTCCGGCATGGTTTTTATGGACATAGGCTGCGGAAACGGCTTCTTCACCATACCCGCCGCGGAACAGGTTGGCGAAAACGGCAAGGTCTACGCCGTGGACGCAAGCGCCGAAGCAGTTGAAACCGTGAAACGCAAAGCCGCTGCGAAAGGCTTGAAAAACATAGTTGCCAAAGCGGGAGAGGCGGAAGAAACGGTTTTCTGCGACGACTGTGCCGATATGGTTTTTTTCAGCATTGTGCTTCACGACTTTCGAGACCCTGCAAAGGTGTTACGCAACGCCAAACAGATGATTAAGCCCACTGGAACGCTGATCAACTTGGACTGGAAGAAAAAGCGCACCGCGTTCGGTCCTCCACTGCAGATCAGGTTCAGCGAGGAGCAAGCTCAAGCGCTTATTGAGCAGGCGGGTTTCACTGTGGAAAGCGTCAAGGATGCGGGAAACAACTTTTACTTGGTCACAGCCAAACCTTAACGTTCACTGCTCTGCTAACGCGTAAAGCTCCAGCAGGTTCCGTTTGAACCTTTCAGGCTGCGCCAGATAAGCCGAGTGCCCCGCACCCTCGTAAACCACAAGCTTAGCGTCAGGCAACACCCCAGCCAGCGTGCGCATGTCCTCGCCTGAAATTATGTTGTCCTCCGAACCCCAGATAATCCGAACAGGAAACCTAAACGCGCCGTAAGCATGAGCAAGGTTCTTTTCAAGCGCTCTACCTGGCGCGACCAACAGCAACCCTTTGACGGGAAACCGCGCCGCATAGCTTAAAGCCACATGCCCACCCACGCTGGCACCCACAAGAACTGGTGTTGCCGAGCCGAAAACGCTCTCTATGGCTTCGTGCACAACGTTAACGTTCGCTTCCGTATCATGGGTTTTGGGTTGGCACTCGCTTTTCAGCCCGTAAGGCATGTCCAGCGCCATGAACGGCAACTGCTTCTCGGTCAACAGCTCCGTGATGCTTATGCGTTGCCATATGCCGCTCGTGTAGGAGAACCCGTGCAGAAACACGATTGGAACACCAGATGTAACGCTGTAGACTGCTCGGCACTTGTAACCTGCCGCATCCAGTGTTTTCTCAGACAAAACCCGCCGCTCCAACTGTAGAAGAGGCAAAGGCGCCTTATAAGCTGGTTAACTCCTGCTTCATGTGCGTGGCGCGAAAAGATTATTAGGGCTTCTCTGTCTAGGACTTGGCGGTGAAGTTTTATGGCAGTCAAAGTAGGAGATAAAGCACCTGATTTTACGCTTCCCTCGCAGATGGGCGACAACGTGACGCTCTCAGAGTACTTCGGCAAAAAGAACGTCGTCCTATACTTCTATCCAAAGGATGAAACGCGCGGCTGCACGCGGGAAGCCTGCGAGTTCAGGGACCAGTACGACGTGTTCACAGATTTGGGCGCGGAGGTCATAGGTGTGAGCGCTCAGAGCGTGGAGTCGCACAAGTCCTTTGCCACTCATTACGGATTGCCTTTCATACTTTTAAGCGACGAAAAGAACGAGGTCAGAAAGCTTTACGGCGTCCCCTCAAGCATGGGCATAATCCCTGGGCGAGTGACTTACATAATAGACAAGAAAGGCGTGGTCCGCCACATATTCAATTCACAATTTCAACCCGAAAAACACATAGAAGAAGCCCTGAAGGTGCTGAAGGAACTCGAAAAGGAGTAAAGCCGGCTCTTGCTCAGCTTGCATAATACATTAACCCGAAAAAAGGAACCCTTCACGCCACGTGAGGACATGCGGGTAAAAATGTACACGTGCGGGCCATCAACTTACCAACAAGCGCACATCGGAAACTACCGCACCTTCCTCTACGAAGACATGTTGCAACGCTACTTGGAATATTTGGGCTACAAGGTTACTCGGCTCATCACTCTGACGGACGTGGAAGACAAAGCAATCGCCGAAGCAAAAAAAGAGCGGCTCTCAGTGGAAGAACTAACCAGCCGAAACGAAACCACGTTCTTCAGAGACTTCGAACGCTTGAAGATAAAGGTGCCCGACTACACCGTGCGCGCCTCAACCGTCGTAGACCAATCCGCCACGCTTATCAAGACGCTCGTGGAAAAAGGCTACGCTTACTGGCACCGGCACGAAGGCGCAGAAAACGTGTACTTTGACCCCCTGAAGTTCAAGGATTTTGGAAAACTCGCCCATCTGGACATGAGCCAATGGCCAAAAAAGAAGCGGCGCTTCCACTTAGACACCTATCCTGGCACGCCTTGGAACCGAGGCGACTTTGTCCTGTGGCATGGCTGCGAGAAAGACGAAAGCGTGTGCTGGGACACGGAAATCGGCACGGGCAGACCCGCGTGGAACATTCAAGACGCCGCCATGGTTACCAAGCACCTCGGCTTTTCGATTGACGTGGCTTGCGGCGGAATAGACAATCTGGTGCGGCATCACGACTACACTCTGGCGGTTGCAGAGGCGGTTTCGGGCAAGGCGTTCGCACGTTACTGGCTGCACGGCGCCCACCTCTTGGTTGACGGCAAAAAAATGTCCAAGAGCCGAGGAAACGTGTATTACCCCGCAGACCTGATGGCTAAAGGATTCCAAGAAAACCACGTAAGGTTTTTCCTGATTTACGGGCAGTACAGAGAGAAATTGAATTTCACTTGGGAAAAGCTGGCTGAAACCAGCCGCAAACTAGACGCATTCAAGAGCATGGTGCGAGACTTGGAAAAGGCAGGGGCAACGCGTTCCAGCGAAAAAGCCAAAAAGCTCGCCGACAGCCTCGTTTCAGGCTTTGAATCTCATATGGATGACGATTTAAGTGTGAAAGCCGCTTTCGACGAACTTTTCAGCGTAGTCTCAGCGCTTCATGAAATCCAGAAACAGGGCGAATTAGGTTCAGAAGAGGCAAAAACTGCAGTGGCTAACTTGAAAAAAGTCGACAGCATCCTGCAGGTAATCTTCTGATCCAAATGAGCTGGTGTCTACCGCGGTCATTGCTGCTTCCGCATAGTGACTGCGAAATCGGTGTTCTCCCAACTTTGACTCTTTTGCCAGAAGAACGTGAACCGCACCTGTCCTCCAGCAGGCAGCTTGTCTGTTGGCAAGTCCGCCACGTAGACGCCTAAGCCAGTGTCCAAGGTTTTCGTGTCGACAACGGTTTTCCAGTTGTCCACGCTCCAGTGAACTGTTGCTGGCGAAAGAACTTCCATGCGAAGCGTTTTTCCTTCAGGTATGCTGCGCACCTTGTGGTTGAAGCGCCAGAAACCGAACGGCGGGGTAGTTTTGTCTTTTTGGTAGCGTTGCACAGGCTGAGGCGGCGTGTCAAATATTTGCCCGTCGCGCATGGAGCGGAGCAGCTTGATGTATTCGGCGTGCGCCCAGACTAGGGGCATGGCGGATCCCGAAGGACGCCCATTGACTAATTCGTGTTCGGGAATGTCCTTGGCATCCCACACCTGCTCGGGAATGAGCCCGCAGGGACCCGTCTGCGCCTCGATAACACGGGCGAGTTTTCTTGCTTCGTCAGCGTTTCCTTTAGCCAGCTCATAATGCGCTCTTTCTCCCGCTAAAAGCGGCCAGCCTCGGCCGACGCCTGTTCCGTCAAAAGGCCTTCCGTCTGAGTGTTCGCCGTACCCGTCTTGATTGTAACGGTGCCAAACGGGTCCAGTTTTCGTCTCGGTTTTAAGGAGCGCGTCGATGACTTTGACGGTGTTCACTATCCGCAGGTCCTTGGCGGCTCTTAGTCCGAAACGCACCAACGCCAAAGCGTCAGGGCTGACAATCTGGGAAACGGGCGCATTCCGGTCAGCGGGCGGGCGGTTTTTTATGGGAACAAAACCCTTAAGCGGTGAAGCGGCGTCTGCGACTTCAAGCGGGGCTATGCGCACGTAGTATCCTTCTACGCCAACCTGTTTTGAAAGGGTCGTATCTGTGACGTACGTCCACCGTTCGATGTTGCTGTTCCAGATGTCGGCTGTTTGACGCATAAACGTGGCCGCGTGCCCTTCTCCTTCAGCTTCAGCGAAGTCAGCGGCTGCTAGAAGCGCGGCGACCTCTGCGGCAAGAGTGAAAGGCGAGAATCCTCCGTCTTCTTCCCACCGGTCCTCCTGCGTAACTGGTCCGTTGCGTAAGAGGAATTCTGCGGCTCTGCGAACCAGCGGCCACGGGTTTAACCCGCTCAGCTTGCCCATGCGCCGTAGGGCGTCGGCGAGAAGAATAGGGAAGGCAGTTTCATCCATCTGCACGCCTCCCCAGTAGGGTCTGCTGTCCAGCCACATGTTTTGCGGCCAGTGCCCGTCTGACTCTTGCGTGCACATAAGGTACATGAGGGTTTGCCTTGCACCTGCGGAGTCTCCTGCCGCTAACAATGCGCCAGCCGCCTCGACTAAGTCGCGAGGCCAAACGATATGGTAGCCTCCGAGGTCGCCGTCTCCTCTGTCGAAGCCCCAGGGGATGGAGAGGCTGGCGATTATGCCTCCGGGAAACCGTTTTGCCTCATGTATCTTAAGCACGGCTGTGCTTACGCGGTAATAATCAACTTCGGGGTTGCCGGTGTCTCCGAGGTTTAGGAACCGCGACTGAACGGTTTTCCACGCGTCTATGTAACCGCTCAGTGTTTCGTAGAAATCCTGTAGCAGCGCGCCGCGGGCTCTCTGTCCCGCCTCTGCCCAGTTTCTCCCAAAAGCCAGGGCTAAAACAAAGTCGCCGCCGCAGGCTGCAAGGTCTATTTGCCCTGTTAACGCGATGTTGCCGTCTTCAGCCTTTGGGTAGAACCACGTCATTTTCTTGTGTTTACTTATGTCCTGCCAACCGTCGGTGAAGCCGACGTACCCGCAGCTCATGGCTTTAAACGGCGTGGAACACGCAAGAGCCAGGGCTGTGCCGTTTCTGCTGGCGAAAAGCATGGGGGTTCCCTTGTATGTGCCTATCCATCCATTGTTGCCGTAGCCGCGGTTGCCTATGTGCGGCGCTAGAAGCGCGTACAAGCCGTAATCCGTTAGCTTGCCCTTGAGCGGTTCAAACCGCACCTTCTGCACAAGCACGTCGCGTCTGGGGTCGGTGACCACGGTCTTGCTTATGCGGTACCGCAAGTGCTTACACGTGTTGCTGAGACGGAAAAATGGCACGTCCTTGTGAGGCTGTGCGATTTCGTGGTGGCAGTCTCTTTTTTCCTCAGAAAAAAACTTGGCGCCGTCAGCTACTAGGAAGCCGAGGTCTCGGGTGTTGGCTTGGTCCAGATTGGGGTGGTAGACTTCGTTTATTATGCCGTGTGATATGGTGAACCAGATGCGGCTTTGGTGGCTGATGGCGGTGCCTATGCCGCTTTTGGCGCTTGAGGTCCATCTGGCTGGCATGCCTGGATGTCCTGATGTGTTAGGATTTGTTTTTGTCATTTCGTTTTCTTCCCATTTCACGTGGATGCAATCCCTTTCGCCAGTGGTCTTCTATTTCTTCTAAAGTTTTTCCTTTGGTTTCTGGAACAATGAGAAAAGCGAAGACCCAAGCTCCAACGCCCACTGCAGCATACAGCCAGAATGTTCCTGATTGCCCGAGAACCTGCACGAGCGTGAGGAAGGTCAAGGCGATTATGAGGTTGGAACCCCAGTTTGCCTCACTCGCTATGCTCATGGCTAACCCGCGAACCCTGAGCGGATAAATCTCGGAGATCAAAAGCCAAAACACGGGACCTAGGCCGATGGCGAAAGATGCAACGTAAAGCATCAGCCCGACCACTGCCAAGTCGCCTATTGAGCTGAGCAGGGTGGGTAGGAAGAAGACTGCGCCTAAAAGTGTTAGGCTGAAGGTCATTCCTGCCAAGCCTATAAGCAGCAGCGGTCTGCGTCCCACGCGGTCCAATAAGGCAATCGCCACGATGGTAAATATCACGTTTACGACTCCGACGGCAACGGTTGCCAGAATGGCGGATGAGGCCGATGTGATTCCTGCGGATTGGAAAATCGTTGGAGCATAATAAATTACAGTGTTTATTCCTGTTACTTGTTGAAAGATAGCCAAGCTAATGCCGATTGTTAACGCTGGCTTAACCATTGGATTAAAAAGCTCAGCTCTTCCGCCACGCTGCTTCTTAAGCCCGTCCTGAATCTCCTTCACTTCACCCTCAACATCGTCCTTGCCTCGGATGCGCTTCAAGACTTTTCGAGCGTTGTCCGGCTCGTTGTGGTTGACCAGCCACCTAGGCGTATCAGGTAACGGAAGCATGCCTACACCGAGGATTATGGCTGGAATGGCTGCGAAGCCAAGCATGTAGCGCCACCCTTGAAAGGCTGATAAGGAGAAATCCACCAGATACGAGACCACGATTCCGATGGTTATCGCGAGTTGGTTCAGGGACACTAGGGACCCTCGCATTTGAGGCGGAGACATCTCCGAAATGTACAACGGTGTGACTTCTGAGGCGATTCCGATGGCTATTCCCACGGCTATTCTGCCTAAAATCAGCAGGGTTACATCAGGAACCGTGGCGGTGCCTATGGCGCCAAGAGCGAAGATTACGGCGGCGGCGATGATGACTTTGCGACGGCCAAAATGGTCTGATACGTCGCCTCCGATGGCGGCGCCGATTACTGCGCCTATTAGCACTGCGCTTACTACTAAGCCTACGGTGAAATCTGATAATGCAAAGTCTTGTCTGATGAATAGTATGGCGCCGGAGATTACGCCGGTGTCGTAGCCGAAAAGCATGCCTCCGAGGGCGGAAAGCGCGGCAACAACGTAAACGATGCGTGGATTACCTTCGGTAGAATGAGGTTGAGACAAAATTAGCAAAAACCTCCGCTTCAAGGTAGTTAGGCGGAGCGCGGCATATATGCGTTTCTAGCTGGCTGCTCTGGGTTTTCTTTATACGACTTAAGGGCAGTGTTGCCTTGGCTACTCCAGTGTGCCTACCAGCTTTACTCTTTCTAAGACTTCTTCTCTGTGGGGCGCAATTTCCAGTTCTTCAGTGATGTCTTTTCCGGCTTCGTGTAGTCCCATGTGTTCGCCGTCACGCCATAAGTCACTGCCTGAGGCGTCATAGACTTTGCCCTGGTAAGCGATGTAAACGGGTTTGCCGTTTTTCCCATTATACTCTTCAAGCTCTTCAGCTGTAAACTTTTGGAGTTCTGTCAACCCAGTCACCGTTAACCCTCTACAAGGGCAGAAGAGTTTTAAAACATTTAGGAAACGGGCAGTAGTTTAAGCAAGTTTGCTTAGCTTAGAATAGCTGAAGATCCGTAAGCGGCGCATATGTTGATTCCGCCCGTGTTCGTTCGCACGTACGCAAGAAAGTTGCTGCCCGCGGGGTAGTTATTGGATTGAAGGGGCGTCTGGTTTCCTGAAAATTTCTGCACATCAACAGTTATTCTTCCAATGTCCGTGTGGGACTCGATTCTGCCGCCGACATCGTTATCGATTTCCATGGATAAATTAACGCCGCCCGTTGTGGTTCGAGCGTTAACAGTTACATTTCCCGAAAGGATCTGGGTCGCCGCCAAATCCACGTTTACTAAGCCAGTTGTTGACCTAAGGTTAACTGAGACATTGCCTGAGACATCCGCGTTGTTCATGTCAAACTGAACGGTTCCAGTTGTGCTCGTGAGTGAGATAGAATTAGCGACAACCACACTTTTTGCCAGGCTGACATCCACGCTGCCTGTTGTCGTCTCTAAATCTATATTTTGCAAGGTCGTTTTCGCGTCAGCGTTCATCACGATGTTGCCCACGCTTGAGCGAACATTCAAGCTCAAGTTTACTGACGGATCGACATACAAATCGCAGTTCACGTTCAAACCGTACGATATAGGCCATCTCGAAACTCGAGAGACACTTGCGATAACCACTTCCGAGTTATTCGCAGTTTGATGGTTGAAAGTAACGTTTACCGCGCTTTCTGGGTTATCAAGTATGCCCACGTTGCCGTCTGCAGTTACATTCAACATGACCATGCTGTTGGGCAGATTCTTGAATGAAATGTTCACGTTAGCCACATCAACTTGCAAATCCACAAGCACCTTATCCACGCTCCCCTTCGGGACTTGGTCTGTTTGGTTGAAGGTAACAGGGTAAAAGGGCAAGAAAAGCAGGGCGCTTATAATTATCGCCGTGAGCAGAACGGCTATTAGAATAATCACAGGTAATAGATAGGTAGGTCTCCGTCTTTTTGGCGCTGCATGCCTCACTGTAGTGGTTACCGGAACCACTGGTGTGCCACAGATATGACAGAATTTTGCGTCCTCGTCCAATTTGGCTCCGCATTTACGGCAGTAAGTCATACCGCACAGAACCTCATTTCAGGGTTATGCGGTTTTTGAATTTAAAGTTTGCCAAAAGGCGAAAAAGGAAATATACTTCTTACGGCTTATTTGCACAACGAGGACCCTGTTATGCCCTATTGCAAGAAATGTGGAAATGAGCTTCCTGAAGGAGCGCAATTTTGTCCTGTTTGCGGAACCCCTGTGACGATGGAAGCGGCACCGGCACCCGTAACGGCAGCGCCATCCCAGACGTCTGGACTCAAATTGGCGCTTTGGGGGGAACGTTTCCTTGCGTGGCTGATAGATGTAGTCATCATAGGCGTCGTGGTGGGCATACTTGGGCTTTTCAGTTTGCTTGCAGGCGTGACCTGGTGGTCCGGCTGGCCAGGCTGGCTCCCCTTTTTCAACTTCAATCTGGGCGGAGTTTTGTACTTCCTTTACTGGATGTTCATGGAGGGATCTTACGGGCAATCGTTTGGGAAGATGATTATGCGAATAAAAATTACCCGCTTGGACGGTAGTCAAATTGGAATGGGACATGCAGCTTTGGAAAGCGTGGGAAAAGCGTTTCTGCTTCCGTTGGATTGCCTGTTAGGCTGGCTTATTTATCCAAAAAGGAGACAGAGAATTTTCAACTACATCTCGGAAACAATAGTGATAAAAGAAACCTGACAGCCCTCCACCAGCGTCGTGGACATGGTTTTCGCATAAAATGAACATTAAGAGACGTTCTTAGCTATTCTGCCTTTGGTGTAGGGCACAAACTCCCTGACCTGCTCAATTGATGTCTTTTCAACTTTTTCACGTTGCTCCTTGGGCAGCTTCAACGTTAAGGCTTGAAGAATTTGGTTCAGGAATTTTTT
>CAZPND010000066.1:0-11199 GCA_964587975.1 uncultured Candidatus Bathyarchaeia archaeon | reverse complement strand
ATCTCCCAATGATTCATCTGCTGTCACTGCCTAGTATCCACTGCACTGAAAAATATAAACAATACTTTTTCCACAGGAATATAATTGGCACAAGTCGGCTTATAGCAGATGAAAAACCGGAAAATAATGCTGGAAATAGCTTCTCGGTGTAGTCTATACCCCTATATATACTGAATTGCATGGAATTTTGCGATACTGGTTTCTGCATGCTATTGGTTGCGGAAAACGCCAATAGGGACCTACCCCTCTATAGTTTCTGCATGCTATTTCTATTAGGATCCAAATAGGCGGCAAATATGCGGTTGCCACTATTACTTTGGGTGAGTAGCGCCCTGGTATGTGGTGACCCATGGAACAGTTCATAAAGAACCAACCTCTTGAGTTCAGATTGGAGGAAACGACCGTGAACAAGCGGCTTATCGCAAAGGCGTCAATTTCCATCAATGCGCCTACCGCTAAAGTGTGGAACGCCGCTCACTAATCCTGATGTAATCAAGCGGTACATGTTCGGAACAACCGTTATTTCAAATTGGCTAAAAGGCAGTCCAATCGTTTGGAAAGGAGCGTGGCAAGGAAAACCATACGAGGATAAAGGCGCCATTCTCAAACTGAAGCCCGAACGTTTGATTCAATACAGCCATTTCAGCCCTCTTTCAGGCAAGCCAGACCTGCCAGAAAACTACCACACCGTAACAACAGAGCTTGCAAGTGATGGCGCGTCAACTACCGTTTCGCTCTCTCAAGACAACAACGAAACCGAACAGGAACGAAAGCATTCAGAAGAGAACTGGAAAATGATGCTTGACGCGTTGTAACAACTTTTAGAAAAATAGTTTACAAGGTTTTGGTGCTACGGGCAGGATTCGAACCTGCGAACCCCTACGGGAAAGGATTTCCCATCCGGGCGCCTTGGGTCAAAACGTCGATCTTGAGTCCTTCACCTTTGACCTGGCTTGGTTACCGTAGCATACAAACCTAACAGAATTTGCCGTTCTTTCTTATTAATCATTTCCCGCGGCTAAGCCTTTGCGCTACTCGCGGTACTTCTTAATGTAGACTACTGCGCCGACCGCGGCTAAGGCTCCGCCAACTCCGCCGCCAATGAACACTCCGTTCTGTGCCAGAAAAGACGGTTCCTCCACCTTAACCATCACAACCCCGCTTTCAGAGGGGTAGACGGTTTGGTTTCCTGCGAATACGGCTTGCACTGTCCAGGTTCCGACGGCGTCTGGCTTAAGGCTTGCGGTGAAAGTTCCGTTAGCAAGCGCCGTGCAGGTCACCTGCTCTGTTGAGTTTACGGAGATGAACGTGACGGTGACGGGTGCGCCGGCGGCTTCCGCGGAAACGGTTCCCGTGGCGGTTATGTTTTCGCCCAGAGTCACGGTCATGCGCGTGGCGTTAAAATCGGTTATCGTTGACGGGTACTTCACGGTGAAGTTGCCTGCGGCTGCCAGCTGGTTCTTTATGGTGTCCGTGGCTTGAACCGTGTACTCTACCATGCTGCCTGCTTCTTGCATGGGAATCGTGGCGTTGCACGTCATGTTGCTGATCGCCATTCCGACTGTTTCAAAGGTTTTCCAGGCGTCGTTCGTGTACCTTAGCGTGGCGTTCTCCAGTTCCGTCGTGTTCGTGACGTAAGCGATCAGGGTTTCATTTGCTGGGGTGACGCGTTGCGGAAAAGTCAACGGTGACAGGACGCCGCCGAACGTGGTTTTAACCAGAAAATCCACCGTGCCCTTGCCGACCTCGCCCATCAAAACCAGGTGGTAAGTGTTCTTGCCCTCAAACGGCTGAGTGTAATTTAGGAACATGTCTTGCCCATTGTACTCGCAGCTCGCGTAAGCCACGCCGCGGTACTCCTCGCTTTCAAGGTTGTAGCCGCCCACGGTGCTTAGGTTGCCGTAAAGCCCCATCTCCCACGGCAGCGAAACGTTGTTCACGATGGATGATTCCGCGTTGCTTATCAAGTAAAGCCTAGCCTCGTACATGTCCAGCGTGTCAGGTACGCGCACCCACAGCTCTATCTGCGGGCTGTCGGTCATGAACTCGTAAGCCCAGCTGGTGCTGAACGCTGGAGTATCCGCGATTTTTCCCGTCACCGCGTGCGTGTACCACTTGTCACATTCAATGTTCTCGATTATCATGAAAGTTGCCTGTTCTGCGCCGTTGCTCTCCCGCGCGTCGTTCACTATCACGAACGTGTAGTTGCCCGTGCTGGCGGGAACAAAAAACGCGTCGTCAACCGTGGTTCCCAAGTGTTCAGGAAGCCCAGCCGCTTCGGTGTGCATGCTCTCTAACGCGCCTTGCGGGTTATAGACGTAGATGTCATAGTCCGTCTTAGGCTCAGGTCCAGTGTGCACCCAGGCGCCGTAGCAATAGGCGTGGTAGCTGTGGTCAGCCTCTAACGGGCAGACAACCGTCCAGTTCTTGCCGATTGGCACTTGAGACTCGTTAAAGTAAACCGGGAACATGGGCTTTTCGACGTAAGTCGAGTTGCCCAGCCAATCGGTGTGAACGTACCGCTGGTACTCAGGAAAAGCCGATGGACCACTTTGTGCGTCAACCCTAAAACTCAGAGTCATAAGTAGAAGCGCTGTGACTGCCGCGGCTGCGAACAGCTTTTGCATGTTTTTTGCTGATGAGGCTGCCTTCAAGGTGGACACTGATTACGCCTTTTGTTTGTGCTTATGCATATCTGTTATGAAATCTGACTCTGAATTCAAAATCCGAATCCAAACAAAACCCAGACACCAAAAATGTAAAAGCCCCTCCACACGTATAACACAAGGAACACCCCATGCAAACCAGACACAAAATAATCCTCGCCAACAGCCAACACATGCCAGAACTCCCAGACTCAAGCATCCACCTAATTGTCACCTCACCACCCTACCCCATGATAAAAATGTGGGACACCCACTTCGCCGCGGTGAACCCTCAAATCGCCACGCTCCAGCAGAAACTAGAAGCCGACGGCAACGAGGAAACCGTAACCAAAATCTACGACGCCATGCACGCAACCCTCGCAGAAACCTGGCGCGAAGCCCACCGCGTGCTCATCGAAGGCGGCATCGCATGCCTAAACATAGGTGACGCCACCCGCACCGTAAACGGCAGCTTCCGCCTCTTCCCCAACCACTCCCGAATCATTGAACACTGCGAAAAAACAGGCTTCACCACCCTGCCCTACATCCTCTGGAAGAAGCCAACCACCAAACCAAAATACAAAGGAAAAGGCGCATTCCTCGGCTCAGGCTTCCTCCCCCCCAACGCTTACGTCACCTTAGACTGCGAATTCATCCTCATCTT
Organism: uncultured Candidatus Bathyarchaeia archaeon; assembly: GCA_964587975.1. Lineage (GTDB taxonomy): Archaea > Thermoproteota > Bathyarchaeia > Bathyarchaeales > Bathycorpusculaceae > SG8-32-3. Next base: position 7,890 of record CAZPND010000066.1, on the reverse strand, counting down.
CAGAAAAGGAAAACTTAGACAGTTCCCGCCCAAAGACCAAACTCGATACGAAAGCGCCTTCACCAAGAAACAACGCGACGAATGGTTCACGCAAATCTGGGACATAACCGGCACACGCCAAACAATAAGCCAGCACGAAAGAAGAACCGCCGCCTACCCCGACGAAATCGCCAACAGGCTCATCAGAATGTTCAGCGTGAAAGGCGACACCGTGCTCGACCCCTTCTTAGGCTCAGGCACCACAATTAAGCTCGCGATGCAAAACAACCGAAACAGCGTAGGATACGAAACAGACAAAACTTTACTTCCACTGATCCAAAAGAAAACAGCCCCGGCGTCAACAGCATGCAATCTGGAAATCATAAAACGCGAAAGCGATTGTCAGCAAACGAAACGCTTGCTATAGAGCGCGACGATTCATTCTCCATTCAGGTTTTGCGGGGCACACGCAACTCAAAAAAGTTATTAGCACGCAACAACTCTAAAAGTTTAGAAAAACCCTGATTTGTGGGCGCGTAGACATAAAAAAGTTTATTAGTGAGCTAGGTAGCATGTGTTTGTGCTCTTTAAAAAAGATAGGTTACCCTTTTTCGAGTTGGTCAATCCAACATCGGAGGAAACGAAAAATTTGGAAAAAACCCGCATCAGAAAAATCCACATTCACATTTACAAATTTAAGCTTGCGGGAGAATGGTAAAATTGACTGAATTTCAAAAAGAAGACATCCACATTTTATTGAAAACTTTCTTTGAAGAGAAAGGCTTAGTAAGGCAACACCTCGACTCCTACAACGAATTCATAGACCATGGACTACAAGAAGTCGTTGACGAAGTCGGAGAAATCGCCATCGAAGTCCCCGAAAACCCCTACAAAGTAAAACTTGGACAAATCTGGGTGATAGACCCTCAATCACGCATCACAGGACCCTACGCCACTGAAGTAGACGGCACCAAACACGAAATCTACCCCATGGAAGGCAGACTTCGAAACTTAACTTACGCGGCTCCCGTAGCCCTTGAAATGACGCCCGTGATAGACGGCAGAGAACAGGACACAGAACTCGTTTACATCGGAAACATCCCCGTCATGCTCAAGTCAAAACTCTGCTTCCTGTCCCAGCTTTCAAACGACGAACTCATCGCCGCAGGAGAAGACCCTGACGACGCAGGCGGCTACTTCGTGGTAAACGGCTCCGAACGAGTCATAGTCGCCATGGAAGACCTCGCGCCCAACCGCGTCATCGTCGACTTAGACGAGAAAGGAACCTCACCCGTCTATCAAGCTAAAATCTTCTCAACAACCGTAGGCTTCAGAGCCAGAATCGAGCTGAAACTGAAGTCAGACGACGCCATCTACGTCACCATGCCCGGAGTCCCCACCGAAATCCCCTTCGTAGTTATAATGCGCGCGTTAGACGTTGAAAAAGACAAAGACATCGCCGAATCAGTCTCCCTAGACAAGGACCTCCAAAGCCTACTGGGCGCTTCATTTGAAAAAGCCATAGGCGTAGACACCCCCGCCGACGCCATGCTGTTCATCGGAAACCGCGTGGCCCACGGGCAGGTTGAAGAGTACCGCCTGCAAAAGGCTGAAACAGCCCTCGACAAAAACTTCCTTCCGCATCTCGGCAGAAGCAGCGGCAACAGGAAGGAAAAAGCCATATTCCTAGGCGAAATGGCTTTCAGAGTTCTCCAACTGAAACTTGGAAGAAGAAAACCCGACGACAAAGACCACTTCAAGAACAAACGTCTACGGCTCGGAGGACCCCTGCTGGCAGACCTCTTCCGCGTCTCCTTCAGAAACTTAACCCGCGACATAAAATACCAGCTTGAACGCATAGGCGTAAAAGGCCCCATAATAACCGTGTCCGCGGCAGTCCGCCCAGGCATAATAACCGAAAGATTCCAGCACGCCCTTGCAACTGGAAATTGGGGAAGAGGCAGAGTCGGCATCACCCAGCTCTTGGACCGAACAAACTACATATCCACGCTCAGCCACCTGCGGAGGCTTCAGTCACCCTTAAGCAGAAGCCAACCTAACTTCGAAGCCCGAGACCTGCACCCGACGCATTGGGGACGATTATGTCCTAACGAGACCCCTGAAGGTTCCAACTGTGGTCTGGTCAAGAATCTAGCGTTGTCCGCGTCAATCTCCGTGGGCGTGAACCCTGAGAGAATTAAGCAACTGGTTTTTGAAATGGGCACGGTTCCAGCTTATGAAGCTGGCGCAGACCTGCGAACTTCTGGGGCTAAAGTTTTCGTTGACGGCAACATAATCGGATACTGCGCTTCACCTTCCGAAATGGTTAACACGTTCCGAGAAAAACGGAGAGCAGGCGAAATATCAACCGAAGTTAACATAACATACTTTTCGAAAGAGCAATCCCAGATGGAAGAAGTAAGCGTTAACTGCGACGAAGGAAGAGTCCGGCGTCCACTCATAATCGTTGAAAACGGCGTTCCGAAGCTTCAGCCTACACACATGGAAAAAATAGCTCTCGGCGAATGGACATGGGAAGACCTTGTCAAAAACGGTTTGGTCGAATATTTAGACGCTGAAGAAGAAGAAAACGCGTATCTCGCGGTGTCACTTGACGCTGTCTCGCCTCAGCACACGCACGCTGAAATCGCGACCTACACGATTCTCGGAATATGCGCGTCAACCATACCCTACCCTGAACATAACCAGTCACCTCGCAACTCATACCAAGCAGCCATGGCTAAGCAGGCGCTCGGAGTTTACGGCACAAACTTCCATCACCGTGTAGATTCAAGGTCGCATGTGCTGCATTACCCACAAGTGCCCTTGGTTGAAACAGAATTAATGGAAGTCATCGGCTACAAGCAGCGCCCCACAGGACAAAACTGCGTTGTCGCCGTGCTCAGCTTCGAAGGCTACAACATGGAAGACGCCTTAATCTTCAACAAGGCCTCAATTGAACGGGGTTTAGCCCGCTCCACATTCTACCGAATGTATGAGGCTGAATGCCGCCAGTACTTGGGCGGGTTGAAAGACAAATTCACAGTTCCGGAACCTGGAACCCGAGGATACCGCGGCGAACAGTACTACCGTCTTCTTGAACCCGACGGCATAATAAGTTTGGAATCTGCCGTGGTAGGCGGAGACGTTCTGATCGGAAGAATAAGCCCCCCTAGATTCCTCGAAGAATACAAGGAGTTTGAAGTTAAAGGCCCCTCAATGCGCGACACATCCGTGGACATGCGCCCCTCCGAAACAGGCGTCGTTGACGGAATTTTCGTAACCGAATCCGGAGAAGGAAGCAAACTCGTAAAAGTCAGAGTCCGCGACCAACGCATTCCAGAGCTAGGTGACAAGTTCGCCTCTCGCCACGGACAAAAAGGCGTCATAGGCTTAATTGTGCCACAGGAAGACATGCCCTTCACAGACGAAGGCATTGTTCCAGACATAGTGATTAATCCTCACGCTATACCTTCAAGAATGACCATAGGACAATTCATCGAGTCCCTCGCGGGAAAAGCTGCAGCTGCAAGAGGAAAACCAGCAGACGGCACCCCATTCGCAAATGAAGGACCTGTTGAAATCAGGAAAAACCTCGTGAAATACGGTTTCAGCCACACCGGAAGCGAAGTTTTCTACAACGGCACGACAGGCGAAAAATTCGTTGCTGATATCTTCGTGGGCATTGTTTACTACCAGAAACTGCATCACATGGTCGCTGACAAAATGCACGCCAGAGCCCGAGGTCAAGTGCAGATGCTGACGCGGCAGCCAACTGAAGGCAGAGCCCGAGGCGGAGGCTTAAGGTTCGGTGAAATGGAACGCGACTGCCTCATAGGTCACGGCGCAGCCATGTTGCTCAGGGACAGGTTGCTTGAGGAGTCTGACAAGTACACGCTGTACATCTGTGAAAACTGCGGTCAAATCGCGTATTTTGACATGAAGCAGCGGAAGTATGTGTGTAAAGTCTGCGATGAAAAAGCTAGGATTTCCCCTGTGATTGTTTCTTACGCGTTTAAACTGTTGCTTCAAGAACTGCAGAGTTTGTGTATTAAGCCAAAATTAACCTTGAAGGAGAAAGCATAATGTCTTCAGAAGAACTTATTCATAAGGTAGTTGACGCGATCTCTTTCGGTTTGATTTCGCCTCAGGACCTGCGCAAGCAGTCAGTCGTAGAAATTCAGACGCCCGACACTTACGATGAAGACGGCGCACCCATCACCGCAGGGTTAATGGACGGTCGGCTGGGAACATTGGAACCTAGGCAGAGATGCAAAACCTGTGGGAACACGGCGATTCGATGCCCAGGCCATTTTGGGCATATCGAGCTTGCGGTGCCCATAGTACACATTGAATTCACAAAGATCATTCATGACCTGTTGAAGGCAACCTGCCGCAGCTGCGGTCGGGTACTTCTGGCAGATGAGAAAGCGAAGAAGGTTCGAGAGCGAATTGAACGATACAAGAAGTTGTTAGGCGCGATACCTGACGCGGTGTATAAGACCATTATGCAGGAAATTAAAGCCAAGCAGTGTCCGCATTGCGCGTCTAACCAGTATAAGATTACTTTTGAAAAACCAACAAAGTTCATTGAGCAAACTGAAGCAGGTTCTGAACCGTTAACGCCCAGCATGATCCGGGAACGGCTGGAGCGTATTTCAGACGAGGACTTGGAGATTTTAGGTTTTAACCCGACGGCGGCGAGGCCTGAATGGATGGTTTTGCAGGTTTTGCCTGTGCCTCCGGTTTACGTTCGCCCCTCCATAACGTTGGAGTCGGGAATCCGCTCTGAAGACGACTTGACCCATAAGCTTGTAGACATTATACGCATTAACCAGCGGCTTAAGGAGAACATGGAAGCAGGCGCGCCTACGCTTATCATTCAAGACTTGTCTGAGCTTCTGCAGTATCACGTTACCACGTACTTTAATAATGAAGCCTCTGGAATACCGCCGGCAAGGCATCGTTCAGGAAGAGCGTTGAAAACGCTGTCGCAGAGGTTGAAAGGCAAAGAAGGCCGTTTCAGAAGCAACCTTTCAGGAAAAAGAGTTGACTTCTCCGCGCGCACAGTTATTTCTCCAGACCCGAACCTTGACATAAACGAGGTCGGAGTTCCGAAAGACGTTGCCATGCGGTTGTCTGTCCCTGAAAAAGTCACTGAATGGAACATTGAAGAACTGAAGAAGCTGGTTATCAACGGGCCTGAACAGTATCCTGGCGCTCTTTACATTATCCGTCCTGATGGAAAACGCATAAGACTTGAGTTCGTGGTTGACAGGGAGAAAATCGCTGAAGCCGTAGAGCTTGGTTTCGTTGTGGAGCGGCATCTCAAAAACGGTGACATAGCCATATTCAATCGTCAACCGTCACTTCACCGCATGTCCATCATGGCGCATTACGTGCGAGTTTTGCCCTACAAGACCTTCCGTTTGCACCTGTGCGTTTGTCCCCCTTACAACGCGGATTTTGACGGTGACGAAATGAACCTGCACGTGCCCCAAAGCGAGGAAGCGCGAACTGAAGCCCTGCTGCTTATGCAGGTGCAGGACCAGATACTTTCACCTAGGTTTGGCGGTCCCATAATCGGTGCCATACGCGACTTCATCACGGGCGCGTACTATTTCACTCGAAGAGCAAACCTCATGCCTAAAGACGAGGTTAGCCGGCTGCTCACGTCAACAGGATACGTTGGGGAACTTCCCGAACCCACAGTTAAAGAACCTCAGCCGTTGTGGTCGGGCAAACAGATTTTCAGCCTTTTCCTGCCGAAGACGCTGAATTACGTGTTGAAGGCTAACCTTTGTCAGGGATGCACCAAATGTGAAGAAGAAGACTGCAAGTACGATGCTTACGTTGTTGTTAAAAACGGTGAACTCGTTTCCGGTATCATAGACCGCCGTTCCATAGGTTCGGAGCAGTCCGAAAGCCTACTCCACAGGATAATCAAGGATTACGGGACCCAAGCAGGCCGCGAATTCCTAAACAAGATTACGAGGCTGCTGAAGCTTTTCATAACCATGCGGGGTTTCAGTTACACTTACGACCAGCTTGTTTTGTCGCCTAGGGCTGAGCAGCGGATTAAGAAGACGATGGAGCGAATCCAAAAGAAGATAGATGAGCACATAGAAAACTTCCGCAACGGAACTTTGCCGCGGTTGCCAGGGCAAACACTTGAAGAGTCCTTTGAAATCTACGTTATGCACGAGTTGGCTACTGCCAGAGACGAAGCAGGAAAAATTGCAGATCAGGATTTCACCATAGAGAACGCGGGTATCGTTATGACGCGGACTGGCGCCAGAGGTTCAAGCCTCAACATCGGTCAGATGGCAGCGTGTGTTGGGCAGCAGTCGGTGCGTGGCAAAAGAATATTGCGAGGGTACGTTGGAAGGGCTTTGCCGCATTTTGTTGAAGGTGACCCTAGCCCGAGAGCAAGGGGTTTCGTTTACAATTCTTATCAGAGCGGTTTGGACGCCATTGAATTCTTCTTCCACGCTATGGGTGGCAGGGAAGGCTTGGTGGACACTGCGGTGAGGACGCAGCAGAGCGGTTACATGCAGCGCAGGCTCATTAACGCTTTGGAGCACATCCGCTTGGAGTATGACGGCACCGTTAGAGATTCAGGTGGAGACATAATTCAGTTCATGTACGGCGAAGACGGCGTGGACCCTGCCAAGAGCGACCACGGTCAAGCAGTGAACGTTACCCGACTAATCAATCAGATAAAAATCGGCGAAGAAAAAGGCAAGGTTGCAACAGCGGATTTCATCAAGACGCAGTTAGCCACGGTTGAGGAGCAGCTTACACCCATACTTATGGAGCAGCTTAAACATGATTTGGCGAAAGCCAACTTCACCGAGGCTGGCGTTAAAAAGGCTGTTGAGCTCACGGCTGAACAGTACAAGAAGGCTTTGAGCGAGCCAGGTGAAGCCGTGGGCATAGTTGCTGCCCAATCAATCGGTGAGCCGGGCACGCAGATGACTCTCAGGACTTTCCACTACGCTGGAGTCAAGGAGCAAAACGTAACTTTAGGCTTGCCACGGCTGATTGAGATTGTTGACGCCCGCCGGATTCCTTCCACGCCGATTATGACGATTTACTTGACAGGGAAGTACAAGAAAAGCAAAGAAGGCGCAGTGGAGCTTGCACGCAACATCATTTACACGAGTTTGGAGGATATAGCCTCGGCGATTTACGAGGACCCGGTGCTTGAGGAAATAGTGGTTGAGCTGAACAAGTCCATGATGGAGGACCGTGCGATAACCATGGAGGAGCTTCCGGATAGGTTGCAGATGCAAAACGCCGACGTGACGGTGAAGGAAGATACGGTGCAGATTAAGCCTAAGAAGCTTGAAAACATGAAGAAAATCCTCAGCAAGATTCCTGGGTTCCACGTTAAAGGTGTGCCTGACATAAAGCGGGTGCTGGTCACTGAAGAACACGGGGAGTGGGTTATCCGAACAGACGGGTCAAACCTGTCCAAGGTCTTAGAGGTCACTGGCGTGGACACTTCAAGAACGACCACAAACAACGTTCACGAGATAGCTAAAACGCTGGGGATAGAAGCTGCAAGAAACGCCCTTGTCAACGAGGCGAAAGGCGTCTTGGAGGATCAGGGCTTGGACGTGGATGTGCGGCACGTGATGCTTGTGGCGGACATGATGACGACAACGGGCGAAGTGCAGCAGATCGGCAGGCACGGAATCAGCGGCAAGAAGGCAAGTGTTCTGGCGCGGGCGGCGTTTGAGATTACGGTTCCGAACATTGTGGAGGCAGCCGTGAAGGGCGAGAGCGACCCGTTGGAGGGTGTAACGGAAAACGTTATTGTTGGGCAGTCGATTCCGATTGGCACGGGTTTGGTGGAGTTGTACATGTCCACTTTTGAGAAGCAGGAGAAGAAAGGGGGAAAAACTG
>CAZPND010000065.1:0-11604 GCA_964587975.1 uncultured Candidatus Bathyarchaeia archaeon | reverse complement strand
TTTAGACTTTAAAGTGTCCATCTTGGCAGCAATAGCTTCAGGGTCTTTCTGCTGGATCAGGCGCAGCCACTCACGCGCTTTCTCGATAAACAGGTTTTCGATCTTCTCCATCTCTGGAAGGGTGAATTGGAGGCTAGAGAATAATTCAGGATTTTCCAGCGCTGTGGCTTCTGCCAAAGTGAACAGCATCTGGTATGTTGTGCCGGCAACCTTTTTGGTTTCAAGAAACTCAGGCTGTTCCAAGAGTGTTTCGCAGGTGACCAACCCGACGAAGTGCGGCAGTCCCAGCACAATCGACATTAGCTCGTCATGCTTCTTTGGAGACATTATGAAAACGCGTGCGCCCACCTTCTCCAGCCATCCCTTATATTTCTCCGCAAACTCTTGCTCCTTCGCGTTCGTGGGCGTAAGAATGTAGGCTTTGTTTTTGGCGCTTGGGCTGCCTGGACCAAAAACGGGGTGGGTCCCGAGAACCAAAGCCTTCCTGAGATACTGGTGCATGACCTTCACGGGCTGCTCTTTGATGGAACAAATATCGACAACCGTCTGCCCTTCACGAACGCTTGGCGCGATTTTCTTGACAACTTCCTTAAACGCATCGATTGACACGCATATGATGACGTTGTCAGCTTTCTTGACTGCATCCGCTAAATCAGCGGTCTCAACGCCAAGCTCTTCGCCTAATTTGGCCAATTTTTCCTTCTTTCTGCTTGAGAGAATAACCTGTTCGCCGTTTTCCTTGCAGAACTTCGCGAACCATACGCCCATTTTTCCCGCGCCGATTATGGCAGTTTTCATTCCACGGCCTCGCAAATCTTGTTCAAGGCTATGAGCAGGTCATCGCGGGGCGCAGTTAAAGAAATCCTGAAGTGCTCCCTGTAATCGCCGAACGCTGTCCCTGGAGCCACAGCCACGCCGTTGTCAAGCAGGCTCAACGTGAACCTTTCCGAATCTAATCCGCGCCGTCTTGGGAAGATGTAGAAGGGAGCGCTGGGTTCTGAAAATTCCAGTTTCGACTTGGAAAGTATGTCTGAAGCCAGCTTTGCTCTTTCACGGTAAACATCTCTGATTTTCTCCGTAAGCTCGTTTTGCAGCTCCAACGCTTTCAACGCGGCTTCCTGAATGAAAACTGGAACGTTACTGATTGTCACTTGGTTCAGCCTGCCAAGTTTTTCAATGAACTCGGTGTTGGCGATTACGTAGCCGATTCGCCACCCCGTCATCGTGAACGTCTTGGAGAAACCGGTGACGAGTATGTGGTCGCCGCCGTACTCCAGAATTCTTTTGGTTTTGACGAAGCTTATGTCCGCGTAAACCTCATCAGACAAAATCGTGATGCCTTTCTCGTTGGCTATTTGCACTATGCCATCAAACACTTTATCCTCTATGATGCCGCTCGTGGGATTTTTAGGGTTGTTCAGTATTATCATCCGCGTGTCCTTGTCAATCACGCTTTCAAGCGCGTCCAAGTCTATTTTCCAGTTGGAATCAAGCTCAGTCTTCACAAACCGGGTTTCGGCGCCAATGGTTTTTGCTGCCAACTCGTACGCCGTCCAATAGGGCGTGGGAATCACCACGTTCCCGCCGTCCTTCAGCAGCAGGTACATGGCAGAGAAAATGCCCCACTTCGAGCCAGGCGTGATTACCACGTTATCCGCGTAAACCTTGTGGACGCTGGCAAGTTTTTCCCGCAAGTTCTTCTCGCCATAAGCGGAAGAATACTTGGTTTTTCCCCTCTTCATGGCATCGTAGGCGGCTTCAACTATTTCGGGCGGCGTCTCCAGGTCAGGGTCACCTATGTTCAACTTGATTATTTTTTTTCCTTCGCTTTCCAGTTTCAAAGCTTTCTCGTTTATCTCATACAGCATTTTTGTCAATTCTCCCTTTCGTCTTCATTTCTAACATTTTCTGAATTTTGAACGGCGCTGCACATGCTGACTATCTGGCGGTAAATCGCTTCAACATGCGAAGGGTCGAGACCTAAATCCGCGGCTCTTTCCCTGATGTGCGCGTACACGTCGGTTTCTCTGGGGAAATCCTGAATGGGAATGCCATGCTTTTCCTTAACCAAGCCGATGGACTTGCATATCTCTGCCCTCTGGCTTAGTGACCTCAAGATTTGCTCGTCTACCTCATCAACTCTTTTTCTTAATTGCTTGATGTTCTCCATTTATTTCTTCTCCCTCAAAACTTTTGATATAAGCCCAGCGCGGATCATGTGGTCAGCAAGAACCGTTGCCAAGGCAGCTTCCACAACTGGCACCGCCTTAGGCAACACACATGGGTCATGTCTCCCCTTCACGGCTATCGTGGCGTCTTCCATGTTTCGCAGGTTAATTGTACGCTGCTCTTTCGTGATAGATGGCGTGGGCTTCACAGCCACCCTCACGATAATCGGCATTCCAGAGGACAAGCCGCCCAAAATCCCCCCTGCATTATTCGTCAGTGTCACAACCTTCCCCTGCCGCATTCGGTACGCGTCATTATTCTCTGAGCCCTTCAACTCCGCCGCTTTGAAGCCTGCCCCGAACTCCACGCCTTTCACAGCGGGAACCGCCAGCAAAATCTTGGCAATATCAGCATCCAACGCGTCAAACAACGGCTCACCAACGCCCACGGGAACGTTCAAAGCGATGCATTCGATTATGCCGCCTAGGCTGTCGCCGTCTTTTCTCGCTTTTACAATGGCAGCTTCCATCGCTTCGGCGCACGCTGAATCGGGGCATCTAACCGCCGTTTCGTACCTTCTTTCGCGGATTTCCTCAGGACTGAGCGATTTGCCCATTTTCACTTTGCCTACCGCCTTAGTATACGCCAACACATCAACATCGAACGCGCTCAGCAGTTTCTTGGCTACTGCACCAGCCATCATCAAGACTACAGTAACTCTTCCAGAGAACCGCCCACCACCGCGATAATCATTGAAGCCACCATACTTTTCACGAGCGGGATAATCGGCATGCCCCGGTCTCGGCAAATCTTTAATGGCTTCGTAGTCGCTGGAATCCGCCTCCTTATTCGCCACCAGCATGGCTATAGGTGCGCCTGTGGTAAAGCCGTTGAAAACTCCTGAAAGAATCTCCACCTTGTCTTTTTCAATTCTTCCAGAAACAATCTTCGGCTGCGCCGGAATCCTCCTGTCCAATTCCGCTTGGATGTCCTTTTCAGAAAGAGGCAGCCCAGCGGGGCAGCCGTCGATGACGACACCTACGCATTTGCCGTGGCTTTCCCCGAAAGACGTAACCGCGAATTCTTTACCTATCGAATTCCTCGCCAACCACATCCACTCCTAACAAGCGTAAATCACTGAAGAATCTCGGATAAGATTTTCGAACGCATTCTGCGTCTTGAATCCGCGTCTCGCCGCTGGCGCCCAACGCGGCAACCGCGCAAGTCATCGCAATCCTGTGATCATTGTGCGGATCAATCACCGCGCCGTGCAAAGCACAAGGACCGTTCACCGTCAAACTGTCCTCGTCCATGGCGATTTGCGCGCCCATTTTTTTCAGTTCAAGGTAAAGCGACATCAGCCTATCCGACTCCTTGTACCTTAGTCTATGTGCATCGTGTATTTTAGAAGTGCCTTTCGCATAGCACGCGAGAACCGTGCAGACGGGAACAAGGTCAGGAATATTCCTCGCGTCCACGTCCACGGCTTCAAGCAAGCCGCCGTTTCCCGTTACCTCAACTTGGTCGGGACATACTTTGCCGTTCTCGCCCATCCGCTTAAGAACGCCCAGTATTGCCTTGTCGCCTTGCACCGTCTCATAATCAAGATTCTTAACGGTTACGGCTGAGCGGGTTATAGCAGCAGCAGCCAAGAGGAACGAGGCAGAGGAGAAATCGCCTGGAACATGGTGACTGCAAGGCTTGTATGTTTGGTTTGCGGGTATGCGGATGCTGTCAAAATCTTCTGGAATAGACACGTTTACGCCATGCTCAGCGAGGACGGTCTGGGTCATTTTAACGTAGCCTTTGGACTCAAGCGGAGCGGTTAAGGTTATTTCCGTGTCCGCCCGTGCCATGGGACAAGCGAACATGAGTCCTGAGATAAACTGAGAGCTTACGTCTCCGCGCATGGTGGTTTTTCCTCCTGCAATCCCGCCGCCTTTAACGTAAATCGACGCCTTACCACCAACACGCTGAGAACGCGCCTCGGCGCCTAATTGTTTGAGACTTTGAAGCAACGGCTCGATAGGGCGCTTTTCCAAGGATTCCCCGAAGACAAAAACGGAAGGCTCAGGTGCCAACGCCGCTACAGGAATCAGGAACCGCAGCGTAGCTCCAGACTCACGGCAGTCTATGGACGTTTGGGCACCTTTAAGCGGTTGGGCACCTTCCACAGTCCAGCAAGCTTCTGCCGACGTTACTTTTGCACCTAAAGCCGTAACTGCACGCAACGTAGCCTCAGTGTCATCTGACAATAAAGGCCCTGAAATCTTGGAAGTCCCATGTGCGAGCGCGGCGGCTATCAGCATCCGCTGCGTGTAAGCCTTAGACGGAGGCGCACAGACTTCACCCTTCAACCTTTCGGCTTTTCTAACTGTAACATCGGTCATTGACTAAGCACCCTAGCTTTTTCATGGTTCAAGTGTGCCTGCAGAACTTCGCCCTCATGCTGTTGCAGCGCCGTTCTTACCGGGTCGATTTTGTCGGTGGAAACCACTGCCGTCACCGCAGGACCTTTTCCGCACAGTCCAGCAGCTAAAGCGCCAGCAGCTAATGCATCCAAAGCTACTGAAGTGTCATAGCCTAAGGCTGACGAGTAGATTATGCCGTTAAGGGAAAGTGCTTCCCAGAAATTTCCCTTCAAAGCCTCCGCGTAAGCGATTTTAACAAGCGGCTTAACCGTTTGCAGCCGATTCACGTCCGAATCGCCTGTGTACGCCTTTCTGGATGGAACGTGAAACAGAACCGTCAAGTCATCAGGCAATGTAACGCGCTTTAGAAGCTTTCTTTTCAGGTTGTCAGTGACCACGGCGTCTCCGAAGTAGGAGGCACAGGCATCGTCAAATGCGCCTGTTACGGTGACTTTGGCGTCAAAAGCCGCGTCCACCCCCAGCTTAACCACCGCTATATCATCCAGCGTTTTGCCTAAAGCGGCGACTGTTGCGAGGGCTACGGCGTTTGCGGCGACGCTGCTGCTTTTCAGACCTCGGGCAATGGGAATGTTCGATGAGGTTTTCACTTTTGCGCCAAAGCGTTTCTCAACGCTGAAATGCTGGAAAATCCGCGACACCGTTCTCTCGATTAAGGCGGTGCTTTCGGCTGGGTCGGAGGTGATTTCTCCCTTGATTACGTTCGGTTCGTCTGTTAACTTAACTTCAGCTTTTGTCCACAGGTCTACGCCGAAAGCCGCACCTTTACCCAGGGCAATCGCGTTTACAATGGTTGCCGCGCCATGAGCTATTGCCTTAGCTTTCTCGGTCACTTGCGTTCACCTGCGTTTGAAAGTTTGTTTAATGCCGCTTTTCGCATGACTTTGATGGGCGCAGAGTGTCCAGTCCAGATTTCGAAGGATGCGGCGCCTTGATAAATCAGCATTTCCACGCCGCTGATCACTTTGGCGCCTGCTGCTTTGGCGTTTTTCGCCAGTTTGGTTTCGACAGGGTTGTAGACTATGTCCATCACCGTCAGGTCAGACCTCAACAGCTGCGGCGGCACTATGCTTTGATTGGCTGCTGGGTTCATGCCTACGCTGGTCGCGTTTATGAGCACGTCTGAATCTTGAAGATTATCCGCTATGGCATCGGGGGTGAGAGCGTCGCCAACAACTTTTTTGTCTAATGTTATAGTCAGGCGTTCTGCTAATTCCTTTGATTTTCCATCCGCTCGGTTTAAAACAACGAGTTCTCCAACTTCCTTGGCAAGAGAAAACGCTATGGCTTTTGCTGCACCGCCTGCTCCGAGCAAGAGCAGTTTTTTCTCAGCCAGTTCGATGCCGTTTTCTCTGAGGGCTTTCAAAGCGCCCACGCCGTCGGTGTTAAAGCCTGAAAGCTTGCCGTCCTTGTTGAGAATGGTGTTGGTTGAGCCGAGGAACTTCACGGCTTCGTCCAGCTCGTCCAAGTAAGCCGTTACAGCGTTTTTATGTGGCATGGTTACGTTTAACCCGTGAATGCCTAAACCGCGCATGCCTCGTAACGCGTTTTCCAAGTCTGCGGTTTTTACGCGGAACGCCAAGAAAACGAAATCAAGTCCCAGATGATTGAACGCTGCGTTGTGGATTGTCGGGCTTAGAGTGTGCTCTATGGGATCGCCTATAACGCCGCACACTCTTGTTTTTCCCGAGATAGCCATCATTTCTACCTCAATAGCCTGTAAGCTGACTTCATCTCTTGAATGGTCATTTGTCCAGAGGCGGTCTCGCTTCCTAGTTCAAGCGAGGCGAAGGTGAAGAAGCCGCCGAACAGCGGCGATAAGAGCCTGGAAACCTTTCCGAGTTCGCCCATGCAGAAACACACCAGCTTCGCCTTGCCTGAAGCCGCTGCTATGAAGTTTAGGGCGGTAAGGTTGTCTATCATCTGCTTCGCGGTTGTCACGATTTTGCAGACCTCTGCGCCGCTGGAGATTTCCCTTTCAAGAACGCTGTTCAACTCGGAAGCGCTTAAAGAGCCATCGAACTTGTGAAAGGAGACAATTGGTTTGGCGCCTTGCGCTTTCAGTTCCTTTACCCAGTCCTTAAGCTGCGGTGTGGATAACTCTGCGTCCACATATTCAAAGCCGCTCTTGGCTGCGTTTAACAGCACTTGGCGATGCTCTGTTTGGGTTCGGGATGCCTTGTCCGTGGCGATTTTCGGCGTTTTCCCGTCAGCCGCCAAATCTGCTAAGCCACGGTGGTTTTCAAGGCAGTCTTCGAGGCGGTCAAGTCGTATCTCTATGAAATCTGCGTGAGCAGCGTCCGCTTTTTCTATTAGCATAAGCGCTTCTGGCACGGTTTTGGGGAGAATGGACACGCAGATTCTAGCGGTCAACGCTCAATCACCGTTTCGTCAGGCACGGCTACGCCGAAGTGTCTACCAGCACTTGTGGTGACGTGGGCTAAAACTTCGTCGCCAGCCTTTAATTCCGTCACTGGCTTCGACCCTTTCGGTATCACGAGCCTTATTGTTTCGGCGTTTTGCAGTATGGTCTTGAGTTTTTTTCCTTCAGCTTCGGCTTCTATGAGGATTAAAGGTCGAAGCTCAATTTTTACTCTTCCGACGGTTCCAGGCCTCGTTTTTCCGTTTCGGTCAACTATGAGGACTTCGTCGCCTGCTTTCAGCTCGGACAGGTACCGCGTTTTCTGCTGGGACGCCAAAGTGTACATGGATAGTGAACCGGCGTTAACCCTGAAAGGCCGAGATTGCACGTAGGGATTTTCATGCACTTCTGCCTCGACGAGGAATAATCCGGCTGCTTGCACTCCGATGAGCATTCCTTCGCCTGGCACCATGAGGTCGCAGGTGTCCACGCAGACTCTTGCTCCGGTGCTGATTTGCTTGACGGCGGTGATTTTCGCGGGAACCATCTTGATTTTTGTTGTTTGCTTCTTGACGAGGGCAACGGCTTTCATAAGTTCGTCAGCGTCTGATGCTTGAAGCAGGATGCCGTCTGTTCCCAGTTCCAGTGTTTCCAGAACCAGTTTGGCGTCTTCGGCGTTTGAGACTTCTGCGATGAGCTTGGTTTTGCCGCGGGTTCGGGCTATGAGGTTTTCAAGGGGAATTACGCGCCAGTCGAGGCAGTTGATTATTATGTAGTCGACTGAGAGTTCCGCTGCTTTTACGGCGGTGTTCTCGTCTTCTTTTCCGGTTATGGTTATTTTCACTGCTGCTTGTTTGCCTTGGTTTTTTAGCTGCTTGATGGTGTCGGCGTTGAAGCTGGTGAGGACCTGCATTTTGCCTTCGCTTTGGGTGCGTGCTGTTGTTCCCTCAAGCAAGACATCAGCGTGTTCGTTGGCGAGTTTTAGCAACGTGGCTTTTTCCGCAGGCGAAGCTGCTTGCGCTATTTCAACCCAGAGTTCCTTCATGGGGATTCGCCTAGAATTTTTTGCGCTTGCTCAACTGAGACGCCTTTATGCACTATTGCTGAAAGCGCTTGAACCATACGCGCTGGATTTTTGTGTTGGAACACATTGCGTCCGATGGAGAGACCACAGCCACCAGCTTGTATAGACTCGTATGCGGTCTGGAGGATTTCCTGTTCCGTTTTGCATTTTGGGCCGCCTGCGATTATGACTGGCACGGGACAGCCTTCCACGACTGTTTTGAAGGTTTCAATGTCGCCGGTGTAGTTTGTTTTGACGATGTCTGCGCCGAGTTCTGCGCCTAGGCGGGCGGCGTGTGCCACTACGTCAACGTCGTGTTCGCTTTTTATTTTTGGTCCTCGGGGGTACATCATGGCGAGGAGGGGTATGCCGTGGATGTCGCATTTGTCGGCGACTCTGCCGAGTTTTTCGAGCATTTTGTCTTCTTCTGGTGCGCCTACGTTGATGTGGACGGAGACTGCGTCTGCGCCGATGCGGATGGCTTCTTGTACTGTGCATACTTGGACTTTGTTGTTTGCGTTGGGGGTGAGGTTGGATATGGCTGACAAATGCACGATCAGTCCTGCGTTGTCGAGTTCTACGCGTTTGGCTATGCCTTTGTTGATTACTACGGCGTCAACGCCGCCTTTCAGCAGTTGGTCGATGATGTTTTGCATGTTGGTTATGCCTTTGATGGGTCCCATGCTTACGCCGTGGTCCATGGGAACGATGACGGTTCGGTTGTCTTTTTGCAGGATTCTTTTTAGTCGTCGTTTTTTGCCTTGGTTCATGGTTTTTCATTCCTTTTTTGGTTAGTGTTATTTTCTCGTAGGGAGCTTCGGATTAGCTGTAGGGCTTTTTCGCGTTCGCTCCAGTCTA
Source organism: uncultured Candidatus Bathyarchaeia archaeon (assembly GCA_964587975.1). Classification (GTDB taxonomy): domain Archaea; phylum Thermoproteota; class Bathyarchaeia; order Bathyarchaeales; family Bathycorpusculaceae; genus SG8-32-3. The sequence continues at coordinate 2,723 of CAZPND010000065.1, read as the reverse complement.
CGAAGAGGAGTATGCTTGATGTGATTGTTAGGATGCCGTAAATGTTTATCTGGTTTACCCGGAGGGTTTCGGAGATTTTTCCGATGATGCCGTGGGTTTCTTCTAGGCCAACGCCGCTGGTTTTCAGGAAGGCAAGGTCTTTCTTTACTGCCATGGCTATGGTTTCCGCGTTGCCAAGTGTTATGGTGTGGATTTGGTTGAAGAGTTTATCTGTGTTTTTCTCTTGGGAAACGTAGAGGATGACGGAGTTTGTGTTCATGGACATTCCCAGCAGTGACGCGTGTGCTTCTGTTTTTTCCATCATTTCCAGTATGACTTTGGGTTTTTCAGAGATGCCTTGTCCAACTACGGTTATTTCAGCAACTGGTGAGGGATGGGCGATTTCCACGTCGAGTTCTGTTGACAAGGCTCCTGTGATTAATGTGCCTTTCTGGCTTAAGTCGCCTTGAGCGTGGTTTATTACTTTGACAGGTATGGCTTGTGGTTTGTACTTCAAGGCTTTGCTGTGGATGAATTTGGCGCCTGAATCCGCTAAGCCTACTAGAGTAGTGACGTCTATTTCAGGAAGCCTTTCAGGGTTTGCCACGATTTTTGGGTCACCAGACATTATGCCGTCAGCGTTGGTGACGAGGACGACTTCGTCGGCGTTTATGGCTTGGGATAGGATGAATGCGGTGGTGTCGCTTCCGCCACGTCCTAGGGTGGTGATTTTGCCGTTTAGGGTTCTGCCGATGAAGCCTGCGATTACTGGGACGGTGCCTGTTTCGATGATGGGGAGGATGCATTTGTGGATTCGTTTTTCGCATTCGGTTAGGAGTGGGTTGGCGTTGGTGAAGTTTGCGTCGGTTATTATGGGCCATCTTTCGTCTAGTGGGTCTAGGTAGCAGGATGGTACGTTGTTGGTTCTGAGTGCGGCTGCGAATATGCGTACGCTTGTGCGTTCGCCCATGGCGAGTATGTCGTCTAGTTCGTGTTTTTCCAGTTTTCCGTTTGCGGTGTTTTTCATGGTGTTCATGAGGAGGTCGGTTGTTTTTCCCATGGCTGAAACCACTACTGCGATTCGTGTGCCTTTGGCGGCTTCGTGTGCCACGGCTGCGACAGCTTTCGCTAGTTTTTCATGGTCGGCTAGGCTGGAACCGCCGAATTTAACCACAATTTTTCTGCAGGAATTTTCATTTTTCATTAATTCAACCATCCCATTCGCCCAGAAACCTTCAAAAATTTTGTTGGTCTGGGTTTAGTTAAAATAGTAATAAAAGGTATAGCCGAAGCTATAGAACTGTGAAGACCAGCTTTCTTTTTTTAGCGTTTGTGGCATTGTAGCTTCGAACCTGTTGAATGAGACGTTGCTACGCGAATAAAAGCGTTTCGGAAAACACGCATCGAAAATTCATATCAGAGATAAACGCTTCAGGATTTGGCTGAAACAGGCGTGAACTGACGTGCGATTTTTTGTCTATACCCCCTCCATAAATAGATTAAACCAGAGCGTAAACTAACGCAGGATAGTTTTATAGAAAGAGACTTCAGCCAGGTTTTTCATAAATCGTTTTATGTCAGAAATCGCATCCAAAACATGCCGCAGATATGCTTTATCTTTCCTCATAGATAACGCGCATCTCTCTCCGTACATCATCTACCACGTAAGGGCTTAAGCTGCTGAAAATTCCAAGGTCCACTTTTTTATTGAACATCTGGGTTAACTCGTTTTCCACATGAACCAAATCGAAAAGGCTTTTCTGCTTGTTTTTATCAAACTCGATTGCTATGTCGATGTCACTTGTTTTTTTCTGTTCTCCTCTAACAACGGAGCCAAATACAGCCATGAAGGCTATGTCGTTTTTTTGCAGATTTCAGCTATTTTCTCCTTTAAGCCTCTTTTCTGAAGGATTTTCGGCAAACCTTCAATTTCCAATTCCATGTTTGTTTTTTAACGATTCCTTAGACTTAAGTCTTCTTTGCTCTACTTAGCAATAACGGAAACTTCAGGTTACCTGAAAAGTTAGCAACAATGGTGCGGGGGGTGGGACCCCCGCCTTATTTTACCGGCAAAAATATGCTTAGAATATATTTGGTGAGCGTCTTGATGCTTATTTTCAATTTCGCTCGCGCAATACTATTTAATATTCAAATAAGATAGTTGAATACGGGATAAGTTAAGCATTGATTTGAGGAAGTGGGTATGTCGTGGGAAGAGAATTGTTTGATGTTGAGAAAACTGTAATAGAATTGGTCATGAACGATAATATAACGAAAAAGAGGCAATTGGCAAAAAAGATCTTCGACGTTGCATACGAAGAGGGGGTTTATCCCTCAAGCATCAATGAATTTTATGTAGCTCGCGGCAGGGGCGAATTCAGCGGTTTCACAGTCCCTGCGGTAAACCTGAGGAGCATGACTTATGATCTGGCTCGCGCTATATTTAGAGTGGCAGAAAAAAATGATTCTAGCGCTTTTGTCTTTGAGATTGCCAGGTCTGAGATCGGTTACACCGATCAGCCGCCGATTGAATACGCAAGCATGGTTATGGCAGCAGCTATAAGGGAAAACTATTCCGGGCCAGTCTTCATCCAAGGAGACCATTTTCAGGTCAACGCCGCCAAGCTCAAAGAAAATCCTGATAAGGAAATTGAAGGTTTGCAGGCTTTAATCGGGGACGCGATTAGCGCGGGTTTCTATAATATCGATATTGACTCGTCAACGCTTGTCGATGTGTCCAAACC
>CAZPND010000064.1:10139-11652 GCA_964587975.1 uncultured Candidatus Bathyarchaeia archaeon | reverse complement strand
AATGAAGCGAGTTAAGGTCAGGGTCGATGGTAGGGTCGGATTTTATCCCCACAAGCTTTCCCTGCGCGATTAAGCCTTCCTTGGTTTCCTCTAAAGTCAAGCTGACTGGCCCGCCGCTTGCGGTGACGCTGCCGCCGGATGCCTGGATTTTCTTTCTCAATTGCTCGCGTAGCTCTGTTGCTTTTCTTATGTAGGTGATGATGCTGTCGGGGTCAAAGTTCACGTTTGTCAACGTAGCAAACAATGCTTCACAAGTGAATACGCTGGCGTCCTCGGTTTCAACGCCGGCTTTTTGTGCTTCAAGGGTTAGCTGTGAAAGCCCCTTCAGCGTGTAAACGAGCAGGTCTTGGAGGTTAGCCACTTCCGGGGTTTTTCCGCATACGCCTACGATGGTGCAGCCTTGTCCTTTGACGGTTTGTTCACATTGGTAACAAAACATTTTTTCTTGGCTCATGTTTATTCGTCCCTGCTATTGTTGTGGGCGCGCGTGCAGATAGTCTTTGTCCCGAAAACGTTAGGGATTACAGTTAAGCGCTACGCGGTTTCTTTTTCGAAGTGATGCTCCAGCAGTCTCCGCGTTCCTCTCCTGAGTATCTCGGAAAGCGTGGAAGGTCTTATGCCCAGTTTAGCGGAGAGTTCTTGGGTTCCAATTTTTCGCGGATAGTCAAAGAAGCCGCCCTTTAATGCTAACCAAAATATGCGCTCCTGCTTCTCCGTTAAAACGCCGGTTTTCGGCTCAAAACTTCCCCTTTTAAGCACGTTTACCTTATGTCCAGCGTTTTCCAGCGCTGAGATGATGCTTGTGTACGCCTCGAAAGTGGGCACTATGAAACTGTATTTTATCGTATTTTCTTCCATGCTTTTTCCTGATATCAGAAAAGCATCACGCGATAGGATGGTGTTGCAGACCTCGCAACCTTCGCTTTCGAACCAAATGGAGGACTTGCCCTCAATCTTGCCCCTAGACGCAACAGCCTTGAAGTCCTCTGGGATTCTCTTGACTTGGTCGCGGTCAAGTTCTATCAAATGTTTGACTGAGCCGCTGCTTGAGCTTCTAATGTCCGCTACCTGCAGGTGCTTAAGTCCGAGTGTAGCAAACTTTTTCAGCATTTTACACTGCTTGTTTTCCACTTCGATAACAACATGGTAGGGTTTGCGCCACACATCTGCCATTGAATCACCTCAATATTTTTGGTTAAATCTTTTTTTCTGGAAAGAAGGAAATGATGCTGTTATACTGGGGGTGCCGGTCGGGTTCCCAGAATAACGGTCACGTCCACTGTTGAGCTGCCTCGCACCACGGTGAGAACCAAGCTCTGCCCTGGCAGGGTTTTCTCTTCAAGGTAGCTTGCTAGGGCATCGTTGTTTCTTATCGGCGTTCCGTTCAAGGCGATTATTATGTCACCTACGTTGAGTATGCCGTCTGAAGGGCCTCCTGCGGTGACTGAAGCGACTCTCCAGCCGTATGTGACGCTTGCGCTTATGTCTTGGGCTGTGTTGTAGTTCATGTCCT
>CAZPND010000064.1:0-10129 GCA_964587975.1 uncultured Candidatus Bathyarchaeia archaeon | reverse complement strand
CGCTGTAGGTTCCAAGGTCTATTAGGGCGGCGATTTCCCTGAGAATGGTGTTCGAGGGAACGGCGAAGCCTAAGCCTTGCGAGTCGGAGAGTATGGCGGTGGTTATGCCCACGACGTTTCCAACCGCGTTCAGCAAGGGACCTCCTGAGTTTCCAGGGTTTATGGGCGTGCTGGTTTGTATGATGTTGGCGATTGAGTAACCGCTCGCGTAGTCTTCTTCTGTGATGCTTCTGCCCAGCCCGCTCACCACACCAGTTGTGAGTGAACCCACCAGCCCGTAGGGGTTGCCTATGGCGATGACGGGTTCGCCTACGCGCAGCGTGGATGAGCTAACAATCTCGACGGGTTTGTACTCGTTTGCTGGGGCGTCAGCCGAAATAACGGCTAAGTCTGCGTAGGGGTCGGTGCCGAGTACCGAGGCGGAGTAGCCGTTTCCGTTTGAGAAGGTCACGCTTATGTCTGACGTGCCATGCACAACGTGGTAGTTGGTTATCACAACCATTCTGTCTGAGAATTCGTAGACGAAGCCTGAGCCTTGGACTGCTCCGTCGCTTGTTGTTCCTTGGACCAGAACCACGGATTCGCGGGTGTCCGCGTAGATGGCTGCTAAGGAAGTTGAGTTCGGGTAAAGGGTAACGTTCTGGTAAGTGGCGTTCTGGAAGCCGCTGAGATTTGACACTTGGCTCTGCAGATTCGAGACTTCGTCACTAAGCTTGTTCGTTTCCTGATAGGTTATGTAAAAAGTCACTAGAGCGCCGACAAGTAAGCCTGCGGCAAACAGGAGCGCGAAAAGGCTGGTTGAAGCCTTATTACGAGCGTTAGGCGTGTGCATTTCATCAACCTCTTAAACGACTCATTGTGAGTTTTAGAAATAAAAGTTTGCTATTTTCTTCTGTCAATTATGTCTAACGCTTTGGGTCCGGTGCCGATCAGAACCACTGGGACTCCAGTTCTGCTTTCAACTTCTTTCACAAACTTTTTCGCGTCTTCGGAGAGGTCCTCAAATTTTTGGGCGCTTCGGCAGTCGGGAAACATGCAGTCAAGCTTGGTTAAGGCGGCTTGTGTGGCACCGTTTATTTTCGCGTTTCTGCGGGCTAAATCAAAATCGAACGGGGCGGAACGCCTGTCACGGCCTGTTCCGGCGGCGGTTTCAAACCAGCCTCTTTTTTGGGCTTCTTCCTTGCTGATTTCTCCAGGTAACGGTCCAGCGCCGACGCGGGTCATGAACGATTTGTAAACAAGAATCACGTTGTCAACTCTGGTGGGTCCGACGCCTGCTTCTGAGGCTATGGCGGAGGCGCCTGTGTCGCGGCTGGTCACGTAGGGGTAGCCGCCGCTTAAGAAAAGTGAAAGCATGAAGCCTTGTGTGCCTTCGAGGAGGACTTTTTTGCCTTTGTCTAAGGCGTTGTTGATTTCTGTCACCGTGTCCATGACGTAGGGTTTGAGTTCTGGCATATCTTTTGCCAGTTTCGCTGTGCGCCTGGCTCGTTCTTCGACGGCGGGTCCGACGCCCCAGCCTGTGGTTCCTATGCCCTTGTTTACGGCGCTTGCCTTGTCTTGGGCGCTGTGCTTCTCCTCGATTATGGAGGCGTTTTGGTCGATGCCGATGCGGTTTTGAACGTGGGTCATTTCGACTTCTTTAAAGAACTGGGGGATATGGACGTTTGCTCCTGCGGCTACGCGGAGCAGGCACTTTTCGTTTATGAAGGCTGCGGGAACCATGTGCAGGGCGTATTTTTGGCCGTTTTTCCAGACCGTATGCGCGGCGTTCACGGAGCCTGTTCTCACACATAAATCTAAATTGTCTTTTAACGCTAGGTAGCTGATGATTTTTCCTTTGCCTTCGTCTCCCCAGAAGGCGCCAACAATAACCGAGCATGGCATCTTAATTCACCGTTGAAAGGTTCTGTTCAAGAATTATTTAATCTTGTGGACGTTTTCGTGCCTATTGCCGTCGTTAATGGGGCTACTTCCATTTTGTCAGTATCTCTTCCCGCTGGAACGTTGCTTTGCTCAGATAGAACATGGCGACGTCTGCAAGGGCTAACGCTCCTGTTAAAATCAGCGCAAGCGTGACCAGCGGAAAAGTTTGCACCGTAGAAGCTAGAACCATAACAAGGATTATTGGCAGGATTACGAAGGCGCCGAGTTGCTGGGCTGCTCTTATGTCGTTTACGCGGGAGGATATGATTACGTTGGCTTCCACGCTGAGGATGCACACCAAGGGTGTCACAGCGCCCATCACTATTGCCCAGTACACGTTTGGAATTAGGAACTCACCTATACTCAGGATTGACCAAGCGTCTATAATAACAACGAAGATTAGGGCTCCGATGTAGGTTGCGCCAACGCATGGAATAAACGCTGCCAGACTCTTGCCAAACAGTAGCTCGCCGTCGGTGGTTGGTGTTGCCAGCAGTGGTTCAAGGCTTTTTTCAAGTTTTTCACCTACAAAGCTGTAAGAAGCAATTATCGTTGGGAGAACCGCAGCTATTATAACGAAGTAGGCGGTGAACAGGTTCACCAGTGTCGTTGCTGTTTCCTGCCTAAGCGAGGCGGCTTCGGCTTGCAGAGAAAAAATAAGAATCAGTGGCACGAGCACGCCCATCAGGATGGGTAGCGCGATTAAACTGTAAAGGATGTACCTGTTTTTCTTGAATACGCCCAAGTCTTTGGTAGTTACAATCCATGATTTCCAGAATCTCATTTGGTTTCAGCCTCCCGAATCAGCTTCAAATAAACATCCTCAAGCGATGACCGCAACTCGGTCACGAACTGCACGTTTCCGCCTGCCTTCACAACCGCCTTAACCAACTGCGGATTATCCTTCTCAGGGTTATCCATGTCAAGGATTAGTTTGTTCTCATTTGTGCGCATGTTCTTAACCACGTTTAGCTTCTTGACGGCAGCTAAAACGGCGTCGGTAATGTTCTCCAGGTGGACCACGGTTTTCCTGTTAGATGTGCTTCTTTCAAGGTCTTCAGGGGAGCCAACAGCGACCAAATGAGTTTTCAAAATTGCTATGCGGTCGCAGATTCGCCCTGCCTCATCCAAGTTATGCGTGTTCATGAAGATGGTACGTTTCTCTTTCTTGAGGTCAAGAATGAAGTCTCTGACGGTTTTGGCGGCTTCAGGATCCAAATTCGAAGTAGGCTCGTCAAGGAACAAAACTTGGGGTTCATGAATTAAAGCCCTGGCAATCGCGATTTTCTGTTTGGTGCCCTTAGAAAAATTCCCCACAGCCTCATCTTTTCGTTCCCAGATGCCTAGAAGCTTGAGCAGGCGCTCTATGTTTTCCTGCCGCTTCTGAAGGGGAACTTCGTAGAGCTTGCCGTAGAAGTCAAGGTTCTTGTAGGCGCTGAGGCTCTCGTACAAGCCCACGTTCTCAGGCAGTAACCCAACCATCTTTCGTATGGCCAGACAGTTCTCTTCGCTGTCAACCTCGAAATCGCCGATTCGCGCTTTCCCGCTGGTTTTTGAAATCAGGCAGCAGAGCATCCGCACGGTCGTGGTTTTCCCAGCGGCATTGGGTCCCAGAAACCCGAATACTTCGCCTTCGTTAACTTGCAGGGTGAGGTTTTCAACGGCAGTGAGGCTGCCGAATTTTCTGGTAAGATTCTCAGTCTCAATCAAGCGAGTTCGCCTATTTGCTTTCGTATTTTGATTCTTCTATCCGCTTCTTCTCCAACTCTTCCTCAGTAAGTTGCTGTTCAGGCTGCTCCGCCTTTTTCTCTTCAGGCGGCCAAGTGACTGGATCCTTCACCGAGGAGTATATGTTATACCAACCGCTTTTTCCGCAAGCTGGACACTTAATCCTTTTGTACGGACCAAGATGCGGTCCCAAAACCATTCCTGCCGTGATGTCTTGCTCAAAAACGTTCCCGCATTTCTTGCATTTCAAACGCGCCATAAAAAAGCCTCAAATGAAGGAAAAGCTGGTTCTTCCCTAAAAAACTTGCTGTCTGCGCCGTTAACCATCCGACACCTTTAAAGGCACCAATTCAGAACGATGTGAACCCTTAGTTTAATCTATATATAGAGGGGGTATAAGTTTTCCCACACGATAGAGAACACAAGTTTTCAGTCTTTCCTCATTGCTTCTGTTTTAAGCTCTTTCGGCATTAATTCAATAGCGTATCGTAACGCGGTTCGCGGCATTATCTTCCTGTTTTTCAGCACGTAATCCATCACTTCTTTCTGGTGCCTTCTGCTTGCTTCTTTCAGCAGCCAACCGTAACCTTTCTGCACCACATCATCCTCAACGGACAAAAGCGCAGTGCTTATTTCGAAAATATCCTGCAGAAACTTCCCTTTCTTGGCTGGAATTATCAGCGACACCGCTGCAGCCCTCTTAAGCCAACGGTTCTCGGATTTCACCCATCTTTTCAACTCGTTCACGCTTTCAGGGTACTTCTCTATCAAGCCGCCAACGGTGTGATTGCAGAGCGTATCACATTTTGCCCAGTTGTTAATGTACAGCGCAATCCACTTTTTGAGCACCCTTAAATCGCTTGGTTCAAGCTGTTCCACCAAGTTCTCAAGCCAAAAAGAAGCCATGAACGCTTCTTCCGTGTAATCTGACCTTAAAAGTTCTTCGCAGAGCGAAAAAATCTGCGGCTTACTGAAACGTTTGACTTCGCGCCAATGCTCCTTGGCTATTTTACGCACAACAGCGGTTTTCACGCCATAAAGCGTTATTTCTTCCTTGAAAAAACGTTGAAGGCTTTTCCTGGTTTTCTCGTCTGCCTCTGCCGCAAGTTCCTCCCTGATTTTCCCGATAACCAAACTCATGCTCGTAAAACAGTGTGCCAATCCAATATAGCGTTTCCCGTACTGAAACGCGGTTAAGCCACTCTAAAAAAACATTATCGCAAAAACAAGAACCGAGGAAGAAACGCTAAACCTTTTCCATCTGGTAAAGGTCCAAGTCCAAATCGATTTTCACTGGCTTCTCTGGTTTCACGCAGTTTTCAAGGTTATAAAGTTCAGGCATAATCTTTCCCAACACGCCTTTTACAGGTTTAATGTCTTTCCTGATTGGGGCAGCTTTGATTTTTTCTTCCAGCTCAGTGCCAACATGCACATCGCAAACCACGAGTGCGTCAACATTGCCAGCTTTGTTTACTTCAGCCGGAGGCAAGTGAAATTTGAAGAGGTTTTCGTCAGCCGCTTTAGTCAATGCCTTTCCTCCGCCACACTTCAACACTGATCATATCACGGATAGCTACACGAATTGCTTCAGCCCTGTTAGGATAGAAACGTTCATCCACAAGCTGATCTAAAGCTTTTATATACGTTTCAGGAAGGTACAGAGTAATTAGCTTCATTGGTTCTTCTTCTCCCTCGGTAAGTTATGAAAAGTATAGTTGTAGGTTATACTTCTATATATTATGTGACAAATATGTATTAAACATGTTCGTGACTTAGCTTATAAATGTTTAACAAGCCATGTAACAGGTTCCTGTAAATTCCCGAGCAAAACTACCCCCATGTTTTTATTTCTTGTTAAATCATCTAACGTATCGCGACGTGAAATCATGCACGTTTTCATAAAAAGCTACGGCTGCTCAGCAAACACAGCCGACACCGAAGCCCTGAAAGGCTGCCTAGCCAAAGCCGGATACAAAATAACCGATTCAGCCTCAACCGCAAACATCGTAATCTACAACACATGCGCCGTTAAAGGACCAACAGAAAACCGCATAATCCAAGCCCTCAAACGCATACCACCCGAAAAGAAAGTGATCATCACAGGCTGCTTACCCATAATCAACTTTGAACGATTACAACGCGAAGTACGATTCAACGGCGCAGTTGGACCCGCAGCTGGAGAGAAAATCGTAGACACCGTAAGACGAGTCATGAAAGACGAAAAAGTGATCGATTTAGACTCAGCGTCAACGGCGAAACCCAGTCTAATTCTCCCAAAGTTACGGTCGAATCCCGTGATAAGCGTGCTTCCCGTGAGTTACGGCTGCCTAGGCTCCTGCACGTACTGCTGCGTGGTTTTTGCCAGAGGTCATCTTCGAAGCTACGCGATAAAAGAAGTCACGGAAAGAGTCCAGACAGATTTAGCTGCAGGCGCAAAAGAATTCTGGGTTACGTCTCAAGACACGGCTTGCTACGGAAGAGACATCGGCACCAACCTTGCAGCCCTGCTTAAGGCTGTAGGCACCGTGGAAGGAGATTTCCATGTTCGCGTTGGCATGATGACGCCAAACCTCGTAACAGACATCAGGGACGATTTAATTGCCGCTTTCAAAAACAGTAAGATTTTCAAGTTTGTTCATCTGCCCGTGCAAAGCGGCGATGACACGGTTTTGAAGCGGATGCGGCGATTTTACACGGTTCAAGATTTCCGGGAAAACGTGAACGCGTTCAGAAAGGCGTTTCCCAAAATTACGCTTGCCACAGACATTATCTGCGGTTTTCCAGGTGAAACCCGAAAAGCTTTCGAAAACACGCTTAAGCTAATCGGCGAAGTACAGCCAGACATAGTTAATGTTTCAAAGTTTTTTGCCAGACCACACACAGCAGCAGCCAAGATGCACGAAGCGTTTGTGGAACCTGCGGAAATCAAACGCAGAAGCACCGAAGCCGCCAAACTGGTTAAACGTGTTGCTCTGGAGAAAAACCAGCGTTGGCTTGACTGGTCAGGCGAAATCCTCATAGACGAGAAAGGAAAAGTTCCGGGTTCCTGGATAGGGAGAAACTTCGCGTACAAACCCATAACCGTGAAAAGCTCAGCAAACCTGCTTGGCAAAACATTGCATGTTAAGGTCGTGAAAGCCTTTCCCACTTATCTCGCAGGAAAAGCCGAATAATTACGCAACACTGCTTTATGCACGGCGTCTTCTTTCAGCTTCAGCGTCTATTGTTTCCAGAAGCTTGAGAACTTTCGCGCCGCGTTTTGCTTTCTCCTTTTCATCAACTGAACTGCAACTGGGACAAATAGTGTCCAACACGATTCCGTTGTCTTCATCATACATAACGGGGTAAATTCGGCAACCTAACGGTCTACTCGCACGAATCTTGCAACGCTTTTTTTCTGGATCGTAAAAAACGCAGTGTCCACGTTGGTTTCTGAGAGTAGCGTAACCTTCTGAATCGACATGCACAAAAAATTCTCGGGCGTAACCTTTTCTTTCTAAACGTTCAATATCCTTTTCGGAAAGCAGCATTTCGGTTTCTTTGCAGCAAACTCCGCAACGTAAACAGCGCATACGCGTATTCTGTTAAAGCTTTTATTTAAGCCGCTTAGCCGGCTCTTTGCATTAGACTCAGGTTTAACCTTTCTGCCCATGCGATGTTTCTAAGTGGCACGCAATCTCGTTTTTGATTTCCGTAAGGAACGTAATCAATAAGGTTTCCTTTCCCGAAATCGCCTTTTCGAATGCCAGTCAACTGCACGTTAACGATCACTGCACCATCTTTTAGGTGTAGATTCACGTTTTTTCCCAAGAAGGATTTGGCGCTGTTTAGGCTAAAATTTTCCATGGTTAATCGCCCCAATTAAGTTCTGAGTCTGCTAAGTGGTTCCAGCACCGTTTGCATATGGGTAGTTTTTCTCCTTTAAACTGAATGTAGAGTTTGATGTTTCCGTTTTTACAGTCGTTTTTACAAGGGTTTTTATAATTCTCCAACAATCTACACCTCACATTTGTACAGCAAACGTTGTGAGCAAAATTGCTTTTAAAACACATGGCGCAAATACCATTGGGCGCTGTGGAGAGATGAGTTAAAGTAAACCTTAGTTTGATGTGTGAAATTGAGTGCACAAAAATTCGTGGACGCACGTGGACCTGCGTTTTCTTAAATTTGAACTATTTCGGGCGTTATGGCTTCTTTTGTTATCTTCAGCAAAGCCACTGAGGGCTTGTTGGCGAAAGAAGACAGGGGGTTTGTGGGGCTTCCGGGGTTGATGTATAACGTTGTTCCTTCCCAATTAATGTTGGCGTTATGCGTGTGTCCGTAAACAAACACGTTGAAACCGTTCCGCTTGGCTATTTCGCGCATTTTGCCTCTTCCAAAAAGAGTGCTCGGGTCGTGCTGGACGCCGATTTTCCAGTCGTAAATTTTTAAGGCGTTAAGCTTAGGCAATGCACCAGTGACTTCGGGTCCATCCATGTTGCCGTGAACTGCCAAAACAGGGGCAAGCTGCTCCAACTCGTCGATGACAGCCAGCTTCACCAGGTCGCCTGCGTGTATGATGTAATCTACGTTTTCGAAGATTTTGAAAACCATTTTGGGGATGCGGCGTGCTCTTGCGGGTACGTGCGTGTCGGATATTAGACCTAAGGTTTTGGAGGCTTTGAAGTTTGCTATGTCATGTGAAATCATTGTTAGCTCGCTGGTCATTTTTTTCGCCTTTTTTGATAAGAGTGTGTGTGCCATAGTGTATGGAGGTAAAAGATAATAAATATTCATGTTTATCGAAGTTGTCTTGGCGTAAACTGTTGTTTTTACACGTGTGTTTTAATGCTTTTCAGGGTTAATTTTGTTGCTGCAATAGGTTTATGAGGCAAGTTTGGCTGTAGCATAATATGTGGCCGTTCAAATGGGGCTGCAGAAGTTTGTGATGCAAGTTGCCTGAAAAAACTGAGGAATCTCGCAAGCCGCGGAAAACCATGTTTTCAGTTAAGTTCTGCCCGAAGTGTGGGTCAACCGATATTTTCTGGGCGCAAGGTATGCCGCAATTCTGGTCGTTGTGGCAGTGTAGAAACTGTGGCTATCGAGGAGCGTTGATATTGGAAGATGGTAACCTTGCGGTTAAGCTTCAAGAAGAATGGAAAAAGCGGGTTACGCGCTGATTGGTTTGCGCGTGGCTTGGGAAGTTATTGAGTTTTTGCCAGGTATTTGAGGTGGAACGGTTTGATAACGAGTCCAGGTTTGAGGTCTGCTTGGAAAGTTTGGTTTTCAATTATGAAGTCTGCTAGCTCGGAGTCTTGTGCGCGTATGAATTCGGTGTAATCTGTGAAGCTTTCGTGAAGTGAAATGCAGATTGCGTCCCAACCCATTCCTCTTCCGTCTGCAACTAGGATGACGTTTGGTTGGTTCTGGTACCATTCTTTCATGTTTTTTAGGGCTTCTTCTTTTTCTTGGCCTGTTTTTTGTTTGAGTTTGCTTTTTAGGAAGGTGAATGCGGCGAGTTCGTATCCGATTTTTCCGAATTTGGGTATGACTGTGTAGCCTTCGATGAAGTTTTCTTCTAGGAGTGCTCTTCTTCGGGTTACGGTTGGTTGAGAGACACCTAATGCTTTGGCTAATCGTCTGTCGCTTCTGTGTGAGTCTTTCATTAATTCGAATAAGAGTTTATAGTCAATGGGTTTTAGTTCTTTCATTTGTATCATCCTGATTATTCCTTAAGCATTTTAAACTCGATATATAAACTTCATTGTTGCTTTGAAGCAATCGGCTTGTTCGTGTTGTGTTGCAGATTATTCAGGTTGGGTGTTCACGGGGAAAAATCTTAAGAGAAGCGGTCGTGACATCAAACCAGTGATTGATTATGCCTTTGCAGTTGCTGAAGGAAGTTGAAGAGGAAGTTACAAGTCTTCTATGTGATCTGATTCGTATTAACACCACAAATCCGCCTGGAAACGAAACCGCAGCAGCTAAGTACCTAGCTGAGGATTTGGGCAAAGAGGGCTTCAAATGTGAACTTTTTGAGTCTGCACCCAACAGAGGCAGCGTGATCACGCGTTTGAAAGGAACAGGCGAGAAGCCTAGTTTGCTTTTGCTTTCTCACTTGGATGTGGTGGCTGCTGATGCAGGGGAGTGGAGTGTGGACCCGTTTGGTGGCGTGGTTAAGGATGGTTTTGTTTGGGGTCGTGGCACTTTGGACATGAAGGGTATGGTTGCGATTGAGGTTTTGGTGTTGAAGCTTTTGAAGAGAAACGGCGTGGAGTTGAAGGGTGACGTGGTTTTTGCGGCTACCGCGGATGAGGAGCAGGGTGGATTGTCAGGTGCGGATTATCTGTTGCGCAATTATCCGGAGAAGGTTTTTGCTCCTTACGTTTTGAATGAAGGCGGCGGGTTGGCGGTTCCCACGAGGAATGGGAACGTTTTTACGGTGCAGACTGCGGAGAAGGGTATTTTGTGGTTTAAGGTGAAGGCGAAAGGAACTCCA
>CAZPND010000063.1:0-11672 GCA_964587975.1 uncultured Candidatus Bathyarchaeia archaeon | reverse complement strand
TGGCACGCCAACATGTACATGACTTACGTGAACACCAGCGGCTTAAAACTGCTCTACGCAGGACTCGAAGACATAACCACAGACGAATCCGCCTACCTGCGCATTCCCATGCAATCATTCATAATGCACTACAAGACCAACGAAAACAACCGCGATGTCATCTTGGCATCCACGTTCCTCATGCTCATGGCATTCAACGAAACCGCCAACACAATTTTCCCCGATTCTCCAGACACCAGCGACACCCTCTTCGCCTCGTTCAGCCTCGGCTTCGACCTCAGCAAATTAGGCAAAACACTCCCAGTGCTTAACAGCAAAACAGAAACCATCCCCCTAACACATGAAGGCAACACGTGGACATGGGGCATGAGATACACCAACCTAACCGCGCTCTGGTGGCAAACATGGATAAACCCCAACAATCCCCACTTCCAAAACAGCTGGCCCGTCGGCTTAACAGTCTACGATGAACTGACGTTCACGTACAAGCTTACAATCGACCCTGAATCAGGCACCGCAACGCTGCAGGAAAACCACGTGATTGGAAGAATGCGGCACTTATTCGTCGGCATAATTCCAGCCCTCTGGACATATTACAACAGCACAGGCACCTACGGCATGCTGGGCAGAAAACTCAGCAACGACACCATCTACGACTTCATCCACGACAATGGGCTTGAAATGAGCATCATAAACTTCCAAACTTCAGTAATGGCGGACCACGAAACCTACAGCCAAACACCCTCGGGACAAAACGTAACAGACACCGAAGTCCCAGTCACCGACACCTCAATTGGCACTTACGCGGATGACGGCGAAAAAATCTTCAACGCCGACTTCGGCACCAAAAAGGACTATAACCTCTACAACTACACGGCTGACCCAACCGAAACCACGTTCGACACTTATGAGGCGACATCAAGAACCGCCCGAATCGCAGGTTTCGCAGGCAACGGCGGACTCTTCGCGCTTCACATAGGCTTGATGAAGTTCCTGCCCGCCGTAGTCGTGCACATGTATCCTGCGCTCTTCGCCAAAGCCGTGTCCACAATCGCTAACATGAGCCGAGCCAACTACTTCTACATAACCGCTTATCCAGAATACAGCGGCTACAGGGTTGAGCATGACCCGACGTTCACCGCGTACATAGCCACAAACACGGACACTTCAGGTAACCCGCCACCCGCAGGCGCAGGAGGAATAATCATCATCGCCGTAATAATCGTCTCTGTCGGCATAGGCGTAGCATTGCTCTTAGCCCGAAGAAAACCCCGCTAAAAAACATTCACCCTTTTTCTACTGTTTTCTTGTAGCGTTTTTCAGCTTACGCGCGGCAACTTCAAGTTCTTCAAGCATCCCATCAACAGCACCCTGACGCTTTTGAATAATGTTAACGAAGGCGCTTCCCACGATAACGCCGTCTGCCCCAGCCTCAATAATGCGTTTTGCATGCTCGGGCTTCGAAACTCCAAATCCCACAGCCAACGGAACCCGCCCGCTCGTAAAAGCCAAAACCCTCCTAATCAGCTGGACTGTTGAGTCCTCCACTGTCTCGCGCGTTCCTGTGACGCCAAAATGCGAAACAACATACAAAAACCCAGAAGTGCACGCCACAATCTTGCCTAAGCGCTCGTTCGAAGTGGAAGGCGCCGCAAGAAAAATCGTGTCCACCCCGCAGCTCTCAGCGGCTTCGCGGTACGTCGCCGCCTCTTCAACGGGAAGGTCAGGAACCACCACGCCGTCAACCCCGAAGCTTTTTGCCAACCGGAAAAAGTTCTCCACTCCCATGCGGAAAACAGGATTAAAATACGTCAAAATCACCACGGGCACGCCCTGCTTCCTCTTAATTTCCCCCGCCATGCCCAGCACCATCTTCGGCGTGGTCCCCGCCTGCAACGCGCGAACGCTGGCAGCCTGAATAGTTGGGCCGTCCGCAATCGGGTCAGAAAACGGCACGCCCAGCTCAAGTATGTCCACGCCGCCTTTAACAAGCGCCTCAGCGATACTAGCCGTAAGCCTTGGCTCAGGGTCTCCCGCTGTCACGTAACCTATTAAAGCGCCGTCGCCCTGCGCCTTCAGCCGTTCGAAAACTTTGGCTATGTCGCTCATATTTTCACTCCCAGAAAATCCGCTACCACTTCAACGTCCTTGTCTCCACGCCCCGACAAAGTCACTACAATCGCCTGTTCACGCTTCATCTTCCGAGCCAACTTCATGGCAAAAGCCACAGCATGCGAAGACTCCAAAGCCGGAATTATGCCCTCCTCCTTCGACAGCATGCAGAAAGCATCCACCGTTTCCGCGTCCGTCGCCGTGGCATATTCAGCCCTCTGCAAGGTTTTCAGAAAAGAATGCTCCGGTCCGACTCCAGGGTAGTCTAACCCCGCGGAAATGCTGTGCGTATTCTGTATCTGCCCGTCCCTGTCCTGCAACACGTAGGTTAGCATGCCATGGAATACACCCTCGGCTCCAGCGCCCAAGGCGGCGGCGTGCTTGCCGGATTCAATGCCTTCTCCTGCGGCTTCAACACCGTACAGCTTCACTTCCGGATAGTCTTCAAAGGGGTAGAAGGTGCCTATGGCGTTGCTGCCTCCGCCGACGCATGCGACCAGCGCGTCTGGCAGTCGCTGCTCTTTCTGCATGAACTGTTCTTTTAGTTCGGTGCCGATGACGCTTTGGAAATCCCTGACAATCAGGGGATAAGGGTGCAGACCTACAACGGAGCCTATCAGGTAATACGTGCTTTCAAGATTGGTAACCCAGTCCCTGAACGCCTCGTTAATGGCGTCCTTCAAAGTTTTAGAACCAGACTCCACAGGATGCACCTCGGCGCCCAGAAGTTTCATGCGGAACACGTTGAGCCGCTGTCGCCTCATGTCTTCAACGCCCATGTACACTTCAGCCTTCAAGCCCAAGGCGGCGCAGGCGATGGCGGTGGCGACTCCGTGCTGACCCGCACCTGTCTCGGCAATCACGCGTTTCTTTCCCATCCTTTTAGCCAGCAGCGCCTGCCCGAGCGTGTTGTTGATTTTGTGGGCGCCTCCGTGCGCAAGGTCTTCCCGTTTCAGGTAGATTTTCGCGCCGCCCATTTTCCGTGTTAGATTCTCCGCGTAATACAGCGGTGTGGGTCTTCCAGCGTACTCCGACAGGTAATACGCCAGCGCTTTGCAGAAGTTCGGGTCTTGTTTAGCCTCAGCGTAGGCTTCTTCCAAATCGCTGATTGCAGCCATCAAGACTTCGGGCACGAAGCGTCCGCCGTATTTGCCGAATTTTCCGTCAACTGGATAGTTGCTTATCTTTTTCATCTCATACATCCCTTAGCGTTTTTAACAAACTCCACCATTTTCCGGTAATCCTTAACGCCCGGCTGTCGTTCCACGCCGCTGGACACATCCACCGCGTAAGGCCCAACAGTGCGCACCGCTTCAGCGACGTTCTCAGGATTCAGCCCACCCGCCAGAATTAACGGTTTCGGATAGACAAGCCGCCTAACGTGCTGGCTCACGTTCCAGTCGTGAACGACGCCTGTGCCCCCGTGTTTTCCCTGAACAAACGAGTCAAGGAGAACCGCATCAAACATTTTTGCCGCCGCCGCAGCGCTACCAACCTCATCGGCGGAACCCGCTTTCACTGCGCCTATTAAGAGCTTGGCTGGAAGTTGGTCTCTGACGGCACCAACATCCTGCAGGTGTTCTCCGTGAACCTGCAAGGCGTCAGGATTCAGCGCTTCGCAAGCTTCCACAATTTCGCCTAAGCTTGCCGGCACCATCACCAGAACGGTTTTCACGAAGGGCGGAACCTGCCTAATCAGGCTTCCAGCTTCTGCAAATGAAAGGTTCCTTGGAGAAGAGGCTACGCCAACCACGAACCCCACGGCGTCCGCTCCTGCAGTCGCTGCCGCCTCCAAATCTTCCTTTCGGGTTATCCCGCAGATTTTCACCCTAACCGCATTCATAAGGCTGACACAAACTCCCTAACCCTGCTTTCAACGTTGTCCGCTAACATGACGGCTGACCCTATCAGAAAAGCTTGCGCACCACATTCACGTAGAAAACGCAGGTCATCAGGCGCGCTAATCCCGCTTTCGCTCACCACGACCTTGCCTTCCGCACGGTTCCTTTCCAGAATCTCCTTTGTCACGTTCAAATTCACGCTCAGTGTCGCCAAATTTCGATTGTTAATCCCCACCAAGTCAGCGTGAGTTCTAACGGCAGAACGAAACTCATCCGCAGTATGCGCTTCCAGCAACACCTCAAGCCCTCCCGAGTGCGCTGTCGCTATCATGTCGCTTAGGCTGCACTCGCAGTATCCTCTGTCAAAAAGCGCCTCAATCAACAACGCCACGTTGGCATCCGCCTTTGAAGCTGCTTCCAACTGGACAGGACTTAGAATTATGTCTTTCATTAGAATTGGAAGCTTCACCGCTTTCCGCGCTTGGGCGAGAGAGCGCAAAGAGCCATGGAAATGCTTTGGCTCGGTTAGAACGGACAATCCGACGGCGCCCCCTTTTTCCATGCTTTCCGCGACGCTGCCCACTTGAATGTGTTCCCTGATTGTGCCTGCGGACGGCGAGGCGGCTTTGATTTCCGTGATTACCGGCGCATTTTCGGCTTCGAGGATTGCCTGTTTCAAGCTGATGTGGGAAGTGACTGCCTCATTTAGCGTTTCATAGTAGCCGCTGTCGATTGTTTCTCGTGCGCTCTTCGCCAGAGTGTCAAGAAAGTCAGGCATGCTTGGATTCTAGCTCCTCAAGTTTTGACAGGTCGCCCCCAGAAGCGCGGACCAGCGCTTTGAGTTTTTTGTAGGCGGCTCCGCTTTCAATGGATTCGCGGGCTACTTCCATGCCGTAACTGAAGTCTGCTGCTTTCCCGCCCACAATGATTCCCGCGGCGCTGTTAACAAGCACTATTTCCGTCTTCGGGTTTTCGGGTGGGCATTTGCCGTTTAAAATCTGGAACACTATCTCGGCGCTTTCATCTGGCGTAGTCCCTCTTATATCTGCGATTCGAGCTGTTTTGACGCCGAAGTCCTTTGGCGCGACCTCCATGATTGCCACTTCGCCCTTTTTTAGCCACGCTACTGCCGTTTTGCCTATCGTGGACACTTCATCCAAACCATCCAAGCCGTGAACAACCATGGCTTCTTCGCATCCAAGCTTCTCCAACGCATAACCCAGCGGAGCCGTTAGCTGCTTGTCGTAAACGCCGAGCAACTGCGCGTTGGCAGAAGCGGGATTCGTCAGTGGTCCGAGAACGTTGAATACCGTGCGGATGCCGATCTCTCTTCTTGGTTGAATAGCGTACTTCATGGCAGGGTGAAAAGCAGGCGCAAACATGAAGCCCACTCCAACCTGCTCGATAGTGGCTTGCACCGCCTCAGGCCTCATTTTAAGGTTGAGTCCCAGCCGTTCCAGCACGTCGGCGCTGCCGCTTTTGCTGGTGACGGAACGGTTTCCATGCTTGGCTATGGCGATGCCTGCGCCAGCGACCACAAACGCCGCCGCGGTGCTGATGTTGAAGGTTTTTATTTTGTCGCCGCCTGTGCCGCAAGTGTCAACCAGGCGACCTTGTACGTGGGGGTGGATTTGGCGGCAGTGTTCCCTCATAACTTCGGCGAACGCTATAAGCTCCTCAACGGTTTCGCCTTTCATGCGCAGGGCTGCCAAGAACGCGGCTATCTGCGCGTTTGTTGCGTTCCCTGACATAACTTCACGCATTAAGCTCTGCGCTTCCTCGAAGGGGAGGTTTGCGCCGTCAATCAGTGTTTGTATGCTTTCTCTAATCATTCTTCGTCATCTGCCTTCCAGAAAGTTTTTCATAACGAGTTTTCCGTCCTCGCACAGTATAGATTCGGGGTGAAACTGCACGCCTTCAATGGGGTACTCGGCGTGGCGGACACCCATGATTTCTCCGTCGTCAATTGCCACCGCGGTCACCTGAAGGCACGAGGGAATGGAGCATTTTTCGCCTGCAAGCGAGTGATACCGCGTGGCGGTGAAAGGGTTGTGAACGCCGTGGAAAATGCCTTTTCCGTCATGTTTGACCGCGCAGGTTTTTCCGTGCATCAGCCGCTTGGCAGAGACGATTTTTCCGCCGAACGCATGAATTATACCTTGATGGCCGAGGCATACGCCTAAAGTGGGAACCGTGCGGCTTACTTGCTGCAGGATTTTGGTGCAGACGCCGAAGTACCGTGTTTCTTCGGGTGTGCCTGGACCTGGAGAGATCACGATGCGGTCGGGTTTAAGCTGTTTAACCTGTTCAAGGCTTAATGCGTCGTTTCTGTAGACGATGACCTCTGCGCCTAGTTCTCCGATGTACTGGACAAGGTTGTACACGAAGGAATCGTAATTGTCAATTACCAGAACTTTCAAGTGGTTTCGCCTCCAGCTTTCTCAAGCGCCTTAATTAGCGCCTCTGCTTTGTGGTTGGTTTCAAACCATTCCCGTTCTGGAACGGAATCGGCCACAATGCCCGCGCCCGCTTGAATGTAGGCTTTTTCCTTGTCTGCGAACAGGGTGCGGATGGTTATGGCGAAATCCGCGTTACCATTATAAGAGAAGTAGCCGACTGCACCCGCATAAGGTCCCCTCCGCGTGGGCTCAAGCTCTTCGATGATTTCCATGGCGCGGACTTTGGGCGCTCCGGAAACCGTGCCTGCGGGGAAAACCGCTCTTAACGCGTCGTAACATTTGAGTTCGTCCTTGAGGTCGCCGACAACCTGCGAAACGATGTGCTGCACGTGGCTGTAGCGGTGAACTTGCATGAACTCTGGAACGTGGACGCTTCCGAACTTGGCGATTCTGCCGATGTCATTCCTAGCCAAATCAACCAGCATCACGTGCTCAGCCCGCTCTTTTGGGTCAGCAAGCAACTCTTTAGCTAAGCGGGTGTTTTCAGCTGGGTTTTCTGCGCAGGGTCTTGTTCCAGCGATGGGGAAAGTTTCCACAGTCCGGTTGTCTACTCTGACGAGCATTTCTGGGCTGGACCCAACGATTTGCCTGTTGCCCGCTTTGAGGAAGTACATGTACGGTGATGGGTTTATCTCGCGTAACGCCCGGTAAAACGCTATTAAATCTCCTTTGACGCGGAACTCGTAGCGTTTTGAGAGTACGACTTGGAAAATGTCGCCTGCGGTAACGTAGTCTTTGGCTTTTTCCACGGCTTTCTCAAAACGTTCTTTCGTAATGTTCACTTTCGGCTCGCTGCACGCTAAAGCCTCTTGGCTGCTGGGTTGTTTTATGAGGCTCTCAATTTCCGAAAGGCGGTTGTCGCTTGAGTAGTAGTAGAATGCGCGTCTTTGCCTGTGGTCAAACACGATGCCGTCGTCGAAAACGCCCAGCTGCACATCAGGAAAGTTAAGGTCGTCGCCTGCTTTTTGCGGGAGTTTTTCCCAGTAGCGAACCGTGTCGTAGGAGATGTAGCCGACCGCGCCTCCAACCAACCGGAATTCCCTGTTAGAAACCGCTTTGCCGTTCAAAAGTTTTTCAAGAACACGCAGCGGCTCGCGGGTTTGCTCTCTTTCAACTTCTCCAGTTTTCTCGTTGCGGACTGCCGCTTCTCCGTTCTTGATTTCAATTGTCAACCGTGGGTTGAAGCCTATGAACGAGTACTGCGCCAGTTTCCGTGGGCCTTCGATGGATTCGAGCAGGTAAGCGGTTTCATAACGTTTGTGGAGTTTGGAGAAGATTTCGAGGGGTGATTTTGTAAAAGGGATTTTCTTGTAGTTTAATTTGTGGGCTTCAGGTTGAGCCTGCGATTGTTGGGAGCCAAATACGATACCCCATGTTATTCTACTCCTTAAGTTCTGAACCATACCGCAATGGCGTATTTAAGGCTTATGTGTACATAAACGTACGCTAGGCGCCTACAGCAAACAGCTGCCCAACCAACCCAAATACGCTTCTGAACCCCCAACCACAGGAAGAACAAGAATCTCCGGCACTTCATAACTGTGCAAAACCTTCACGGTTTCCGCCAGCTTTTCGAACAAGTCCTTCCGTGACTTCAAAAGCATCAAGTATTCCTCAGCGCGCTCAATTTTTCCCAACCAATGAAAAAGGGATGAGACAGGCCCGATTATGTTGGCGCATGCAATAAGCCGCTGATTGAGGAGGTGCTGCGCTATTTTTTCGGCTTCCTGTTTGCTGGAGGTGGTAACAATAACGATGACGTAAGTGTCTTGCAAGGGTTTTCCGCGCCACTAAACGCTACGGGTTCTTTGCTAAAAAATTTTGCTGACGACAACAAGCTTGCGCTCTACTGGATGTTTCGTAATGTTTTCTAGTTTTGTTTGTGGCGCATCAACACATTTAAGGTTCGGTGAGATAATAGGTGTGTTTGAGGTGAACCTCGCTTGACAGAAGATCAACTTCGAGTTTTAAAGGCTATGAACGAGATTACAAGCCGCATAGACCTAAACGCTTTCGCGCAGATGGTCGGCTTAACCCCAAACCTGACGATAGAACGCGTGCAGGAACTCGTGAACACGGGACTTGTAAGGAAAACGGGCGGCGGATACGGCATAACGGACAAGGGCAAAGCCATCCTCAAAGCCATCACGCCAGTTCCAAAAGAGGAAGCGTTCCACTTTTACACGGGAATGCGACAGCCCACTGGGTTCTCAGCCGAAACCCTCAAAGACTTCTACGAAATAGTCAAACGCGTAGCTTTAGAGTCGCTGGAGTTTCACTTGTACCGTGAAGATTTTGAAAACTGGATTAAAGCCGCGTTTAAAGACGACGCCTTAGCCAATGAACTTGCCAGATTGAGAAACGCAAACGTAAAGGGAGAAGGCCTTAGAAAAGGAATCATGACGGCGATGGCAGAAAAATACGGCTTCTAAGGTAACACGCTTATCCAAGCTGCGCCTTTTCTTTCTCCAACTTGACCCACCAATCAGGCACCCTGACATTTTCAACAGTATCCCAAGAGTCAAAAGGTTTAATGTCCAGAACAGGAGTCCCGTCAAAAGCGTCAAGACCCCGAACCGTCAAAACGTTGCCTTCAACCTTGACAAGCTCAACCAGCGTCAACCCAACAGGGTTCGGGCGAAGCATAGTTCGCGTTGCAAACACGCCCAGCAACGGCAAGTCCCTTCTGCCTCGCGGATGAACCTTCAAAGTTTTCCGCTGCTCCTCTGAGACGCCGTGCAGCCAAAACAGCACAAACACGTGGGAAAACTCGTTGACGCCATCCAACGCCTCAGCAAACTCGTCATTAATGACTATCTCGGATAGGCGGGTTTTATCTTTCACTTCGTCTCCGACGGCTGCCCTTCGGACATAACCGATGGGGTTCAAAACAATTTTTGCTTGGGATTGCATACGTTTTTCACTCAGCGTTTGAATCGGCGTGAAACCATCTTAAATATTTTCCCTGTCACCGTCAACGAAAAATCGCTAAAATCGTTTTCCTTTGCCCCAGAAGTGGAGAAAAAGGTCTTTGACATAGCTTAGAAACATGGGGTCTTTTCCAAAGAAGCCTGCGTAATCCACTCTTCCTTCTTTGAAGCGAAAGCATAAACCCGCCTCTTTTTCGGTGACCACCATTACTGCTGGAGGCTCAGTGAGAGTTCTGTTTTCGAGGTTTGGAAGTTTTACAGGCGGCTGGGGTGAAAGTATCCTGTATTCGGCGCCTTTAGGGATTTGTTCCGCTATTGTGTCAAAGGCTTGTGGAACCGGTTCGGGGGAGACAGCCCACATGAACCGTTTGGCTTCTCCAATAAGCGTGGACGACTTCATCGTGCTTTCCACCATGCCCATCATCAAGTTAGCTTGCGAAAGTTCGCCTATCCTGTTCAAGAATTGAGGTGGAAGCCATGAGAAATCATGTTTCACGAAGTATTCTTTGTGCTTGAAAACAAAATCTAGTGATGCAGAAAGCTGCAATACGACTCTGCCGTACTCGGTGATGGCGTATGTGCCTTCGGGTTGCTTCTGAACAAGCAAACCTTCGCTCAGACGCTGCAACTGCCTAAACGCTTCAGTACTTGTCAAGTCTAGTTTGCGTGCGACCTCATTCATCTTCCAATCTTTCTCCATTAGCTTGCGTAGTATGCCGAGACGGCTTTCGCTTGCAAGCTCAAAAAACAATTTTTCTATTCCGTCTTCTTGGTTCTCCATCTTTTTCCTCACCGATGTTAAAGCGTTCACACCGCTGTATACCATTGCACATCCTACGCAAATAAAAGTAATCAGCCTTGCCGCCTAAGAAGAAACGTGAGGCAAGAAACATGGAAAATGAAACGAAACGCTTCTTCTCCGTCGAACTCAAATCAAAAGCTGACTTGACGAACATCACCTTGGCAAACGGCTCCCACGACAGCGTCTTGGTTGAGGGCACACTAGGCGAACTGGTGCAAGCCATGTTTGTGGAAAATATGATTCTGGAAATTGTCGGCACGAAAGGAATCTTGAGAATAAACTTGAAAGCAAAAGAGCTGAAGTCGCCCGAAAAAGCGGAAGCACGGGAGGTGAAATAATGCAAACACTGGGAATTGTCGCCATTGTCGTGATTTTTATTTTGAGCATCGCCGCTGTTAAGACTGCAATACCTAACGAGAAAGCAAGCAAAACCTGCCTACTTGGCTACAAAGCGGCCTGTTCTTTCACTCCCGTAAGCACTATAATCTTGATAATCGTAGCTATTGGCACATTTGTTGTCGCAAAGGGCGTGATTCTTGGATGATTACTGTTGTCCAAAGAAACCTTTCCAATAACCCTTTTTTGTGTGCCGCCTTGAGAAGATGTAATCAGGAAGGATTCCTGCCGTATACTGGGTATGCAAGCGTAAGCAGACCAGTAGGCTTATTCGCTGTTGGGCTGGCGAAGAGCATATAAATCGAAAGAATGGAATACCCTATCGTAAAGCGCACGCTCGCTTCTTTGAGATGAGAGAATTGAATGCTATTTCAACTGCTTTACCGCAGCAGCAGAAACCGTCGATTAACGCGACAAGAATCATAGCATCAACACTAGGCGCTACTGTTGGGCTAGCTGGCATGGAACATGGATTCTTAGAAATGCTTCAAGGCAGTGCTACGCCAAACGGCTTAGTTATAGACGCGATTGGTCCAGCACAAAAGCTGTGGCAGGGCGCAACGGAGCCTGCTTTGACAGTTATTCCCAACTTTTTCGCATCAGGCATCGCCGCAATGATTGTTGGGCTTATAGTCGTAATCTGGGCTGTGGTTTTCATCAACAAGAGACCCGGCGCCATAGTTATGCTGGTTCTATCAATCATGCTTTTTATGGTCGGAGGCGGCTCCCCACCAATATTCCTCGGAGTCGTAGCTGCCGCTGTTGCTACAAGAATAAACAAGCCGTTAAAGTGGTGGCAAACACACCTAAGCACCAATGCACGAAGAATCCTTGCCAAGATATGGCCATGGTCTGTAGTCTTCTTTGTTTTTATGTTCTGGTTTTCCGTTGTAGCCGCAATCACGGGGTGGCCTTTAACAATCTTCGATGCAACCGGAACAAACGCTTATCCTATTCTTTCGATACTCGGCTACGTTTCTGACGTAGTTATGTTGTTAGCTGTTTTCGCCGCATTCGCCTACGACATTCACCGGAGAAGCCTTAATCACCGATGCTAAACTATTCACACCGCTGTATACATATTATGCCTAGTTGCCGTACATGCACAGATTTCACCTCTGAGCTGGCAGAC
>CAZPND010000062.1:0-11777 GCA_964587975.1 uncultured Candidatus Bathyarchaeia archaeon | reverse complement strand
ATTTCTTGGTCATGAATTTCCGAATGTCAGGCAAGCGTAGAACGTACAGGAGCAAATCTCACAAAAGCAGGAAACTGCTGCTTGCGATAGGTTTATTGGCAGTCATCATAGTAGTGATTTCGGTGGTCTACGTGTTCGGCCTGAACAATACAAGCAGCCCAAGCCCTTCAACGGGCGACAATGTCCTGCTGCAAACCAGCATGGGCGAAATCACCATCCAACTGAGAGATGACAAGCCCATAACCACAGAAAACTTCAAGAATCTAGTCCAGAAAGGCGTTTACGACGGCACCATCTTCCACCGAGTCATCGCTGATTTCATGATTCAAGGCGGAATGAACACGAGCGCCTCAGTTGCCACCATACCTGACGAGATAGGCACCGACAACCACAACATTATAGGCACCGTAGCCATGGCGAAAACAAACCAGCCTAACTCAGCCACCAGCCAATTCTTCATCAACGTGGCAGACAACAGCAAAATCGTATACCAAGACGGCACCACGTTCGACCGCACCTACACGGTTTTCGGCACCGTAACCGCAGGCATGGACGTGGCCAACGCAATCTCAAAAGTGACAACGAACGTAAGCGACAAACCACTGACCGACGTGACATTAATCAAGGCAGAAATAATCAGCTAACCCGCTGAGCCGCAGCCGACTTCGCCCAAACCCGGCACGTGCCCTCATTGCTAACCATACAAGCGCCCACAGGCTTCGCAGGCGTACACGCCTTCATGAACATGGGACACTCGTTAGGCTTAATCTTTCCGATAATAACCAAGTGGCACTCGCACCCAAGCAGAATATCCTTACCCTGCTCAACGTGCACACCGTACTTTTCACGCGCATCCAAAGCCACAAGCTCCTCCCGCAGCTTCAACGCTGAATCGGGCAGCCTGCCGATGCCCCGCCAGTTCCCACCCGTAACCGCAAACGCTTTACTCATCATCTCCAACGCCCGAGGGTTCCCTTCCCACTTCACCACCCGCGGATACTCGTTCTCCAGCCGCGCCGTCCCTTCAGCCAGCTGCTTCAAAAGCATGTAAATACTCATCAACACGTCTATAGGCTCGAAACCCGCCACCACCGTAGGCATGCGATAAACCCGCGGAAAAAGCTCATAAGGCTTCATGCCGATTATGGCGCTCACGTGACCTGGCGCGATGAACCCGCCGATGTTCAAGTCGCCCACGCCCAGCAACAGCTCCATGGCAGGCGGAATCAAACGATGCGAAACCAAGAAACTAAAGTTTTCAGGCGGATTCCCCAGCGCCTCAACCGCCGTGGACGGCGCCGTGGTTTCAAAACCCACCGCAGAAAACGTGAACTCCTTATCCCTTTCACGCCTTGCCATTTCAACCGCGTCAGAAACCCCATACACGACGCGGACGTCAGCGCCTTCCGCCTTAGCCTCCAACAGGCTCATCTGGCTTCCCGGCACCCGCAGGACATCCCCGAAGCAGGTTATGACCACGCCTTTCTGCGCCAACTGCACCGCCTCGTCAATCTCGGCGGCGGGCACAATGCAGACCGGGCAACCCGGACCCGCAATAACCTCAACGTTACGTGGCAGAAGGCTGCGCAAGCCGTAATGGGTAATGGTCCACTCGTGGGTGCCGCAGACGTGGCAGAACTTGACAGTTTCGTTTTTTGGGGCTACTTCCCGAATTTTCTCGGCTATGTTCTTTGCCAGCGCTGGGTCTCGGTACCTGAGTTTCTCCGCCATTCCTGATCAGCTGCCCTGATCCTTTTCATAAGCAAGAATTTCCTTCCACAAGGCTAACGTTTCAAGAGCGTCCTTCTCATCCATCGTTTGAATGGCGTAGCCCGCATGCACCAGAACGTACTCGCCCACTTTGGCGTCTACAAGAGTCACGTTAACGTCTCTTAGAACGCCTTCTCCGAAGTCCACTTGGGCTTTGCTGCCGTCTACGCGCATAACACGCGCTGGAATCGCCAAACACATGCTGTATCAACATAAACACGGGCAAGAACGCCGATAAAAAGAGTATGGTCTAAAACCGCCAAAACCCACCAACAACCGCCTGACCAAAGGAGACTCCGCCGTCGCCTGGCGGAACAGCCTCGTGAACCAGAAACCGCAAGCCCGCAGCCTCAACCGTTTCCCGCATGAGCTGGGTGAGTATCTGGTTGCTGGCGGCGCCGCCCGAAAAACCCACAGCCTCGACGCCTTGTTCCAGCGCCTTCTCCACCGCAAGCGTTGCCAAGCCTCGGGATAGGTAGGCGTGAGCGGAGTAAGCCAAATCCGCGGTTGACGCTTTGCCTATGCTTTCAAAAACGGCATGAAGCAGCTGCGTCGTATCCAGCATGTTTCCATTAATTACGGGCTTCAGGTTCAGCGCGTCCTTGCCTCTCACCGCGGCGGATTCCAGCTTCATGGCGGGTTCACCCTCATAAGTGCGCTCGTAGCATACGCCCAACACGGCAGCCACCGCGTCCAGCACCCTGCCGCAACTCGTGGTTTCAACCACACTGACGCCCTTTTGAAGCTGCTGCAAGATTAGCTTAGCCTCGGTCTCCCCGTGTAGCAAATGCCCGCTGCGCTCAAGAAGCCAGTTCGCCACATCCGTTTTCCTGCTGAGAATTCCAGCCGCAACGCGCAGGGGATAACGGGTAGCCACATCGCCGCCGAGCAGAGGCTGCTTCTCCAAATGCGCTAATCGCTTAAACCCCGCTGATTCTCGCGTGCAAAACAAGATTTCGCCGCCCCACGCGCCCCCGTCAACGCCGTACCCGTAGCCGTCGCACACTACCCCAACAAGCTCGTCCACAGCGTGCTCCATCATCAAAGCCGCAACGTGCGCGTGGTGGTGCTGCACCTGAATTAGCTGCCAACCGTTTTGTTCCGCCAGCGCCTGCGCGAGGCGTGTGGTGGTGAATTTCGGGTGCAGGTCGCAGGCTACGGCTTCCACTTGGCTGTTGGTTAGGCGGATTAGGTGGTTTGTGGCTTCTTGGAGGAACTTGCGGGTTTCGACGTTTTCCACGTCGCCGATGAGCTGGCTGATGAACGCCTTGTTCGCTTGCAGTACGCACGCGGTGTTGTTGAGTTCGCCGCCTAAGCCTACGATGCAGCGCTCCGTTTTTTCCTTGAACATTAGGGGTGCGGGCGCGTAACCTCGGCTTCGACGGATGAACGATTGGCGATTACCGTGGACTCTGAGGACGGAGTCGTCGCAACGGTGTGCAATACGGCGGTTGTGAAACAGGAAATAGTCCACAGTGTCGCCCAGCATGCGTATGGCTTCGTCGTTGTCTTTAACGATGGGCTGGTTGGGCGGGTTGGCGCTGGTCATCACGAACGCCGCATCGTCCACGCGGTCGAAAAGCATGTAGTGCATGGCGGTGTAGGGCAGCATCACGCCGACGTTGTGCAGGTCAGGCGCCACCAGCGGCGAAAGCGCGTAGCCATCGCTCTTGTTGAGCAGCACTATCGGGCGGCTGGGCGAAGTGAGCAGGGCGTCCTCCTTCGAAGTTACTTCGGCGAAGCCTTTTGCGGCTTCCAAGCTTCGCGCCATGATGGCGAAAGGTTTGGCTCTTCGATGCTTCGTTCTTCGAAGCCGCTGCAACGGCTCGTCTCGGGTTGCTGAAGAGGCAACGTGGAAGCCGCCGTAGCCTTTTACGGCGAGAATCGCGCCTTCGCTGAGCAAGCGTCCTGCTTCGCGCACGGGATCCTCAGGTTCAATTAACGTGCCGTCTCGCATGGTCAAGTAGGCTTTAGGTCCGCACGTTGGGCACGCCACCGTCTGCGCGTGAAAGCGCCTGTTCAACGGGTCAACGTACTCGCGTTGGCAGTAGCCGCACATCGGGAAGTCGCGCATGGTGGTGTTTTCGCGGTCATACGGCAAACGTTCAATTATGGTGAAGCGTGGTCCACAGTTCGTGCACGTGATGAAAAAATACTCGAACCGGTGGTCTTTGGGGTCTCTGAGTTCCCGCAGGCAGTCGTCGCAGATGGCGATGTCCGGCGGTATGACCGAGCCTGAAAACTCAGTCGTCTCGGAGCTTTTAATGATGGCAAATTTCGCGTGCTCGTTTCCGCCCGTGAGCCTTGTCGTGATTACGTCGTGTATTTGGGCTATGGGCGGCTTCTTCGCTTTCAGGTCGCGCAGAAAACGCTGGATGCTCTGTTCCTCGCCCTCCAGCAAAATCTCTACTCCAGCGTCGCCGCGGTTGCGCACGTAGCCCGCCAGCCCGTTTTGTACCGCTGTGCGGTAAACGAAGGGGCGGAAGCCGACGCCTTGAACGATGCCTGTAACGTTGATTTTAACTCGCAAATGTAAGCGCCTTCTCCAAAACAGAAAGAAATGGAGTTCTCTTATACGTTTCGACCCTGTTTACGGAGTTTTTCTTTTCTCTTCTTCCTGCAACGCTCGCCTGAGAACCTTGCCCGCGGCGCTTATGGGCAGCTGCTGCCTGAACTCCACTTCGCGAACCGCCTTGTAAGGAGCAACTTTCTCGTTGACAAACGCCACTATCTCCGCTTCCGTGGCTTCTGCACCTTCTTTCAGCACGATGAAGGCTTTCGGAACCTCACCAACCACCGGAGCGGGCTTGCCGACCACGGCGCAGAGCTTCACCGCAGGATGCTCATAAAGCACATCTTCCAGTTCGCGCGGATACACGCTGTAATCCTTGTACTTAATGAGGTCTTTCTTGCGGTCGGTGATGTAGAAGAAGCCGTCCGCGTCCATGCGTGCGATGTCGCCCGTGAGCAACCAGCCGTCTCGTAGGACAAGCGCGGTTTCCTCTGGTTTCCGCCAGTAGCCACGCATCACCTGGGGTCCTTTGACGGCAAGCTCGCCCGTTTCGCCAGCCCCAAGCGTTTTTTCGCCCGTTTCCACGTCAACTATTCGGGCGTCGGTGTCGGGCAGCGGCAAGCCGATGGAGCCTAAGCGGGCGGTGTGCATGGTTTTGTCCACGGGATTGCAGTGCGTGACGGGCGACGCCTCGGTTAGGCCGTAGCCTTCCGCTAGGAAACCGCCTGTAACTTCCATGAATTGCTTCTGGATTTGTGGCGGAAGCGGTGAAGCGCCTGAGATGCACACGCGTATGCTTGTCAGGTCGAATTTGCCCAGCAGAGGGTTGGCGAGTAGTACCGAGTACATGGTGGGGACGCCGCAGAACACCGTGATCTTGTGCCGCTGGATGGTTTCTAAGGCTGTGGCGGGTTCGAATTTGGGTAGCAACACCATTTCGGCAGCTAAGCTTACAGGTACGTTCAGGCTGGTGGTCATGCCGTAGATGTGGAACAGCGGCAGGGCGGTTAGGAACGTGTCCGCCGAGGCGCCGCGTATCCAAGCCGCGAATGCGACGGCGTTTGAGACCAGATTGGCGTGCGTGAGCATAGCGCCTTTGGCTGTGCCCGTGGTGCCGCCCGTGTACTGCAGCGCCACCAAATCGTCGCGGGGGTTCATGCGGACGTGCGGGGGGTTTGCTGTTTCTTTCAGCAGTTCTTGGAAGGAGTGGACGTTTGAAGCCTGCTGGATTTTGCTAGAGGCAACTTGGTTTTTGGAGGCGTACTCCTCCAAGCGGGTGATTACGGCGTTTTTCAGCTTGGTTTTCCGCCAAACCTTCTCAACAATTGGGTAAAGCGTGTCCAAGGCAACTATGGTTTCGGCTTCGGAATCGCGCAGCTGATAGGCGACTTCGCGTTCCTTGTGAAGGGGGCTTATGGCTGTTAAGAC
The DNA here is from genome assembly GCA_964587975.1 of uncultured Candidatus Bathyarchaeia archaeon. Classification (GTDB taxonomy): domain Archaea; phylum Thermoproteota; class Bathyarchaeia; order Bathyarchaeales; family Bathycorpusculaceae; genus SG8-32-3. Next base: position 6,067 of record CAZPND010000062.1, on the reverse strand, counting down.
GGCGCCTGCCTTGAGAACGCCGTAATACGCGATTACGAACTGGGGGATGTTTGGCAGGAAAATCGCAACGCGGTCGCTTTTTTGGACTCCTAAGGTTGCGAGCGCCGCGGCGAACCGGCTGGAGAGTGAATTCAGCTGGGCATAAGTGATGCTTGTTTCTGAGTAGGCTATGGCGGCTTTTTCAGGATGCGCCTTAGCCGTTTTTTCGAGGATTGCATGCAGTGGCGCCTCTGGGTACTGAAGGTTTCTGGGCACGTCCTTGGGGTATGAGCTAAACCAGGGCTTATTCTCTGTTTGCACGGGATACACGAACCTTACCAGTAAATCATGAAGTAAGGGTAATAACACTTATCGAAGGCAGCGGCGGTTAAAAGAAGAACTGGCTTATCAGAAACAGCAACATCAGGTGCAGCGGATAAAACACGTAGAAAAAGTATTTTCTGGTTGAGTAGGCAAGAGAGTTTTCGGGGATGAGAATTTCCTTTTTCAGCCAGTTTTTTGTGTGGAGAAAGACCAGCGGCACCGCCATAAGCGCCAGAATCTGGATTTGGCTTTCGATGCCTGGGATGAAAAGGAATTGGAGGTTAAGGGCTACCAAGGCGAGAGCGCCGAGTTTCGGCCTGTCCATTAGAAGCTTCATGCCCACCGCGGTCAACACCACGTAGTAGCTGCCTTCGGTCATCAGAATAATTGAAAGCAGCAGGGGAACGAACGCCAGCATACTTCTCTTGTTGTAGTAGTATATAGTCACGGCAGATAGAAGCAGCGAGAAGAGTATGTTTAACTGGTCAAAAGGCGCGATGCCGAAAGCCAGATAATAGGGAACCTGAGAAATCACGGCGAACACAAGCAGCGTAGCCATGTACTTTCGCGGTTTCTTCGTGCTTTCCACGCCTAACACCACAAGGTAAGCGAACAGGGGAAAAGCGAGCCTGCCGATAATCTGAAGATACAGGAGGTCAGGATAAAGAATCTTGCCAACGTGGTCTGAAACCATGGTTACGATGGCGATTATCTTGAGCAGTTCTCTTCCGAAATCAAACTTTCTGGTTGGCGAAGCCACTTTCACATCGCATCACAATATTGCCGACGTCGGCTTATCTTACTTTCGCAGAAACAAGAAAAAACAACGTGGCTTCCAACAAGCATGAAATTCATCAGAAGTCAAATTATATAAAAGGGAGGGGGGAGCGTTCTCTGAGCAGTAGAGTCCGCGGTTACTTCTTGTTCATCAGGTACTCGTTTATGGCTTTGGCTGCCTTCTTGCCCATGCCCATCGCGCTGATTACTGTCGCGGCTCCTGTGGCTACGTCGCCGCCTGCGTAAACGCCTTCTAAGCTTGTTTTGCCGTTCTCATCCACTATGATGGTGCCGTGTCGGGGGTTAACCACCAAGCCTTCTGTGGTGCGCTGTATGATAGGGTTAGGGGTTTGCCCGATGGCGATTATGACCGTGTCCGTCTCCATCGTAAACTCTGAGCCTTTAACTGGAAGGGGTCGGCGTCTTCCCGAAGCGTCTGGGGGACCAAGCTCCATGGCTTGGCACTCCATGGATTTAACCCAGCCCTTCTCGTCACCGTTAAAGCGTAACGGCGCAGCAAGGAACTTGCACACCAAGCCTTCTTCCTCAGCGTTCTCAACCTCCTCATGCCTGGCGGGCAACTCTTCACGCGAACGCCTGTAGAGCAGGCACACGTCAGCGCCCAGCCGCATTGAGCTTCGCGCGCAGTCCATGGCTACGTTGCCGCCGCCGATGACGACCACGTGCTTGCCGATGCGGAGCGGCGTGTCGAAGTCGGGGAACTTGTAAGACTTCATGAGGTTAATGCGAATCAGGAATTCGTTGGCGGAGTATATGCCGCCCAGGTTTTCGCCTGGAATATTCATGAACTGAGGCAGCCCTGCGCCTGAGCCGATGAACACTGCGTCGTAACCGTTTGCCATAAGCTCGGGAATCGTGTGTATCCTGCCGACCAAGTTGCCTACACGCAGGTCCACGCCCAGCTTCTGGATGTAGTTAACCTCGTTCTGGACGATTTTCTTGGGTAAACGGAACTCGGGAATGCCGTAAACTAGGACGCCGCCTGCCAAGTGAAGCGCCTCAAACATGGTCACTTCATGACCCATCTTAATCAGGTCAGCCGCAGCCGTAAGCCCTGCTGGACCCGCTCCGACCACGGCTACTTTTTTTCCCGTTGGCTTAGGTTTTTCAGGCAGTTGAAAGCCGTTTTTGTGCTCCCAATCTGCGAGGAACCTTTCCAAACGACCGACGCTGACTGGTTGACCGATTTTTCCGACAAGACATTTCTCTTGGCACTGCTCTTCCTGCGGGCAAACGCGACCGCACACGGCTGGCAAAGCGTTTTTCTCTTTTATTTTAGCTATAGCTTCACCGTACTTTTGTTCGCGGAGGCATTTGATGAATTCTGGAATGGGAACCTCAACGGGACAGCCGCTCACGCACTGCGGTTTAGCACATTGCAGGCAGCGGTTGGCTTCCTCCAGCGCCTGAGCTTCATCGTAGCCCAAGGCAACTTCGTTAAAGTTTTTAACGCGCTCTTTCGGCGCCTGTTTAGGCATTTCAACGGCTTCTTTCTTTATCTTTGGTTTAGGTTTTGTTTCTGCCACACTTGCAACCTCCAATTTCGTATAGAACGGAGCTTAAACGCTCCTCGGGAAGGAACATGCGCTGACGCGTAACCAACTCGTCAAAATCAACCAGATGCCCGTCAAACTCGGGGCCGTCAACACACGCAAACAGCATCTTGCCGCCAACCGTGACTCGGCACACGCCGCACATGCCCATGCCGTCAACCATCAGGGGCGTCAAAGTCACAATCGTCGGGATACCGTAAGGCTTCGTTATTTCGCTAACCTTCTTCATCATGACAACGGGTCCCAACGCGACGCAGCGGTCAAACTTCTCCGTCTTAAGCAGATCCCTCAAGAAGTCCAAGCCCTTATAACCCTCGGAACCGTCGTCCGTGGCTACGTACACCTTGTCGCTCACGGCTTTGGCTTCATCCTCCATAAACATCACGTCCTTTATTCTCGCGCCCAAAACGGTGGTCACGCTGTTTCCAGCTTCCTTCATGGCTTTAGCCTGCAACAGCAACGGCGCAATCATGATGCTGCCGCCCACGCAGAGGACTTTGCCGTAATTCTTGATTTCAGAAGGATTACCCAACGGTCCAGTGACGTTTTCTAAGGCGTCACCTTCAGCCAAGTTTCCGAGTTCCTTGGTGGTTTTGCCGACTTCGTGGAAAGCGAAAGACACCGTGCCCTTCGCCTTATCGTAATCGCAGATGGTCAACGGGACTCGCTCGCCTTTCTCGCCTATGATAACTATGACGAATTGTCCAGGCTGAGCTTTTGCAGCGATGTCAGGTGCTTCAATCTCAAACAGCGTTTCTTTGGGAGCCAACTCTTTCTTAGTCACAATTTTGTACACTTCACTTTGCCTCCTCAACAACAACCTCGCGCTTAGGCATAGCCGCAAGTTTCGCGTAAAACGCGTCAAACGCCCGTTTAAAGTCACCTTCGCACCTTGGCGAAGCCTCGTAATACTCGAAGCGGTTTTGCAAGCCCATTCTATTCAACGCAGTCCTCAGCACTTCCAAGTTGCGTTCCGCGGTGTCCCTACCTTTTTCCAGCTTGCAGTCGTCAGCGGAACACACTACAGCCATTACGCCGTCGAAACCGCACTTCAAAGCGTTAATAACGTGAACAGGATCCATTCCCTTAAAGCATGGAACCTCCAAAGCCATGGCGTTCTTGCCCTTAAACACGCTGTCAGGATTATCCAACGTGGGAAACTCCGACCATTGACAGACAACCGCCAGAACCGCTGGCGCCTTGCTCTCAGCTTTCAGCTTAGCAGCTGCTTGACCGTAACGCGCCAGAACATTCTCAAACTCGAAACCTTTCACTTCTATGGCTTCGTGCGGGCAAACCAGCTGGCAAGCTCCACAGCCCACGCATTTCTCTTGGTCAATGTTTGGCGTGGCAAAAGCCTCAGCCGTTATGGCGTCATATGGACATATGAAGACGCATTTGTCGCAGCCTACACATTTGTCGGTGTTGTAAACGGCTTTTCTGGAGTACTTGACCACTTTCAAAGCGTTTTTGTCGTAGCCCAACTGCTCCAGAACGTTTCGGGTCAGCTGGAACCGTCGGGTGTTGATTTTTGTGCCTTCTTTGTAGCGGCAGAACGGGTCTTCACACTGGATTGAAACGATGTTCTTTATGCCTGAACTAAGCGTTTTAAAAATAAAGTCTGTGGGGATTCTTCCTGAGCAGGGTAAACGTAACGGGATGTAATTGTCGACGCAGACGCCTTGTTCAGCCAGAATCTCTTCGGTTTCGCATGTGGAGGGAGAGTTTCCTCGGCACATCAAAACCAAAGTGTCACTGTCAACTTTCTCTCTTACACAATTCACGTAATCCACTAGGTGTTCATAATCGTAGTATGCAACCTCTATCGCGCCAACCGGGCAAGCACTGGGGCATATGCCGCAGACCTGACATTTCTGTATGTCAATTTCTACCTTGTCGGCTTCCTTGTCATAGTTTATGGCTTCATAGGGACAAATTGAGTGGCAGACGCAACATCGGCTACATAAATCTTGGTTAATTTCTACTGCAGCGAGACATGTTTCACTCATTCTCGAGACCTCTTTCTGTTCCGCTTAACGGTATTTTCAAAGCTTAAGCGTATCAGCTTGCTTATGGAACCATGAAAAGGGCTTTTGGACGATATAATGTTTTCCCTCTACCGCCGATAATATGGTTGTCGAATGTAACTGTAGGCTTCAAGGGCGGCGGTGATGCCCTGACCCACCGCGGTGCCAACCTGTTTAACGGGATGATTCGTCACGTCGCCAGCCGCATAAACACCTGCCACGCTGGTTCGCTGGAAAACGTCTGTTTTGATGTAGCCTGCCTCGTCAACTTGGATGCCGACATCTCGAACGATATGACTGTTGGGCGCTTCTCCGACCTGAACAAAAACAGCGTCAACCGGAATTTCCCTAGTTTGCCCTTCCTTGTTGTGGTATAAGACGACTTTACTGACAACTTTCTCACCCTTAATTTCCCGGACTTCGGTGTTCCAGAAAATCTGCACGTTCTTTTTAGAGGCAATATCGTTTACTAGAGCTTCTTCAGCGCGAAACGCGTCCCTGCGGTGAGTCACCACCACTTCAGCCGCTATGCCCGAAAGATAAAGAGTCGTGGTGGCTGCGGAGTTGCCGCCTCCAATCACCAGCACATGTTTGCCTTTAAAGAACGGACCATCACAGACGCCACAGTAGCTCACGCCTTTTCCATGGAATTCTTTTTCACCCTTGACCCCGATTTTGCGGTAATGAGAGCCTGTGGCTACAATGACCGCGTTAGCTTCGTACTCTGCCCGCGAGGTTTTCACAATCTTCTTTTCACCTAAAAGGGTCAAGTCAGTCACTGGTTCAATTTCGCGAATGGTTACGCCCACTTTTTTGCAGTGAGTCACCATCTTTTCCGCAAGTTCACCCCCGCTTATTTGGGAGAATCCAGGATAGTTCTCCACAAGGGGAGCGTCAGATGTGGTTCCTCCAGCCAAGTTTTGGTCGATAATGAGAGTTTTTAATCCGCTTCTGGCGCCGTAGATTCCAGCGGCTAAGCCAGCGGCTCCGGCACCGATGATTATTAATTCCCAGTTTTCCATGATACACAACTCTTTAAACGGGATAACTTGTGCGAGGCGGTTTATGAATTATTCGGAGAGAACATACACTGGCGGTTTTAACTGAAAGTTTTCGCAAACTTTGCGTCATTAATTATTAAAAGTGCAGGTCACTCCCCTGCCCAGCAGAGGCGACACACGCACGCAGAACATCAAGGGAGAGGTGCTTTTTATAGGAAAGGTTTTTAGTTTAGTATTTATATGAAAAGGTGCAAAAGTGTATAGCACAAAGTGAGGTTAACGTTATGTCTGTATTTGCAGCACCAGGAGCATACGACCGCGCCATAACAGTTTTCTCGCCAGACGGGCGACTCTTTCAAGTTGAATACGCCATGGAGTTAGTGAA
>CAZPND010000061.1:0-11927 GCA_964587975.1 uncultured Candidatus Bathyarchaeia archaeon | reverse complement strand
AACCAGCATATTTGCTGCCTATTTGGATCCTAATAGAGATTCTATGCAGAAACTATAGAGGGGTAGGTCGTATTGGCGTTTTTCACAACCAATAGCATGCAGAAACAATCGTTCCATCGGGTTCCATGCTGTTTAGTGCATATAAGAAGGCTATGGTCTTTTCCGAGCACTATTGATTACTGGAAGTATTTTTTGATTTCCGCCAGCGTCAGAACGGTTATGCCGTTTTCTTTCAAGGTTTTCTCGGCGTTTTCTATGTCGCTGGCTCGCAGTATCAACGCGATTTTTCCGTTCACGTGCACCGCGGATGAATAAGCGTATTCAATGTTTATGCTGCCGTCAGCCAGAATCTTAGTTATCTTCGAGATTTTGTCTTCGTCCCCGATGAAAACCGCGGTTACCTCCGTGTTCCTTCTTGATTTCGCAAGATTATAATCCACATCCTCCAGGACCATCGTGGCTTTCTCCGGATCCCCCGTAACCATCCTGACCAAACCGAACTCGCCAGCATCCGCAATCGACAACGCGAAAACCTGAATCCGATTCCTATCCAACTGAGCCATAGCTTCAGAAAGAGAACCTGGCCTGTTGTCCAGATAAACGCTCACCTGTGGTATAGGCATGGCGACACCACGATTCAATTAGCTTCAGACAATATTTATATTTTCACATAAAGTATAGTTAACGGTTCGCTACTTGGGAGACAGCTCACTTGCTAAGGTGTACCGAAGTCTCAAAACGGTTTGGAGGACTTCAAGCATTAAAAAAAGTTAACTTAACAGTTAACAAGAACGAAATCGCAGGGCTTGTCGGACCCAACGGCTCCGGAAAATCAACCCTGCTCAACCTCATAAGCGGCGTATACAAACCAGACTCGGGAAAAATCACCTTCTTAGATGAAGACATATCAAAACTTCCACCCTACAAAACATGCTCCAAAGGCATAACCAAAACCTCACAAACCGTCCAATCCTTCCCAGACATGACCGCCATCGAAAACGTCCTCACAGGAGTCCTTTTCAACCGTAAAAACGGCACAGAACAAACCGAAGCTCGCCCCAGAGCAAAAGAACTGCTCACATTTGTGGGTCTGAGCCAAGAAAAATTCGATTTACCCGCCAAAAACCTGAACGTCGTTGAATTAAGGCGCATTCAACTCGCCAAGGCTCTGGCAACTTCGCCCAAACTGCTGCTTCTGGACGAATTACTCACAGGCTTAACCCCGAGAGAATGCGACGAAGCCATCAAACTAGTCAAACTCATCAACAAACAAGGAATAACCGTGCTGATAGTCGAACACGTCATGAGAGTAATCATGGGCTTATGCAACCACGTCACAGTGCTACATCACGGCGAGAAAATCTTTGAAGGAACCCCGAAAGAAGTCGTTAACGATGAACGAGTGGTGAAAGTGTACCTCGGCAAAAGATTTTCACTCTGCGAGGATTAAAATGTTAACCGTGAAAAACATATCCGCCTCATACGGCATGGTTCAAATACTTCGAGATGTCTCGTTCGAAGTTAAAGAAAAAGAAATCGTCACCATAATCGGCCCAAACGGCGCTGGAAAAACAACCCTTGTCAAAACCATCATGGGCTTATTGCATCCAAAAAACGGCGCAATCAGTTTCAAAGGAGAAAACATAGAAAAACTTCCCCCATACGAAATAGTGAAAAGAAAACTAATTTTGATACCTGAAGGAAGAGAAATCTTCCCCAGACTAACCGTGGAAGAAAACCTCAAGCTGGGCGCATACACAACCAACAGCAAAGACGCAGTAAAAGAAGCCAAAGAAAAAACCTATCAAATCTTCCCCGTGCTCAAAAAGAAAGAAAAAACCTTAGCGCAAAACCTCAGCGGCGGCGAACAACAAATGCTCGTAATATGCAGAAGCTTGATGTCGAACCCTGAATTTTTAATCTTAGACGAACCCTCTCTAGGATTAGCACCCTTAATCGTGGAGAAAGTCCTTGACACCGTGCGCAAAATCAACGAAGAAGGAGTAACCATACTCTTAGTTGAGCAGAACATTCGCGATTCTCTTGACATCGCCGACAGAGGATACGTTCTTGAGCAAGGCAATATAATTCTAGAAGGAAAAAGTAGAGAACTTCTAAATAATAACCACATAAAAGAGGTATATATGGGCCTATAGGAGAAACAAAAACATGGCAAATGGCAAATACTGGAACGAAAAAATCGAAACCATACCTGTTCCAGAATTAAGAAAACACCAACTTAGAAAACTCAAAGAACAAGTGAAACACTGCTACGAAAACAGCACGTTTTACCATAAAAAATTCAACGACGCAGGATTAAAACCTGAAGACATCAAAACACTGGAAGACATCCAGAAAATCCCCTTCACCGTAAAAAACGACCTCCGAGACAACTACCCCTTCGGCATGGTCACCGTTGACCCCGCTGACATCGTTGAAATCCACGCCTCAAGCGGAACCACAGGAAACCCCATAATCGGAGCTTACACCCAAAGCGATGTGAATGCGTGGCAAGAACTTATGGCAAGGTCCATCTACACCACAGGCGGAAGAAAAGAAGATGTTATCCACATAGCCTACGGTTACGGTCTATTCACAGGCGGAATAGGATTTCATTACGGCGCTCAAAAAATTGAAGCCGCCATAGTTCCCATAAGCGGAGGAATGACACAAAGACAAATAAAACTCATGCAAGACCTCGGCGCCACAGTGCTCTGCTGCACCCCAAGCTTCGCGGTTTACCTCGCCGAAATCATGATAAAAACAGGCGTCAACCCGAAAAAAGACCTGAAATTGAGAATCGGCCTCTTCGGCGCAGAACCCTGGTCCGACAAAATCAGAGAACGCATAGAAGCAGACCTAGGAATCGAAGCATTCGACGTGTACGGCCTCACGGAACTCTGCGGTCCAGGCGTTTCCATCGAATGCAACCAACACAAAGGGCTCCACATATGGGAAGACCACTTCATCATAGAAACCATTAACCCTGAAACGGGTGAAGTTTTGTCTCCAGGCGAAGAAGGCGAACTTGTCTTCACAACCCTAACCAAAACCGCCATCCCCATGCTGCGTTTCAGAACCCGAGACATCTCAGTGATAAACACGGAAACATGCGCGTGCGGCCGCACCCACGCACGAATGATGAGAATCCGCGGAAGATCCGATGACATGCTAATCATACGCGGAGTCAACGTGTTTCCTTCTCAAGTGGAGCTTGCCGTTATGAGCTTTCCTGAACTGGCAGCCCAATACCAGATAGTGGTTGACAGACCCGGCGCATTAGACACTTTTGCCGTGAAAGTGGAGTTGACTGAGCAAGCCTGCAAAAACCGCAAGCTGGATCTAAACGTCTTGAAACGCGACATCCAAGGAAGAATTCACAGCATCACCGGCTTATCAGCGGAAATTGAAATCGTGAAATGCGGAGAACTCCCGAGAAGCGAAGGAAAAGCCAAGCGAGTCTTAGACCTCCGCAAGGGCAAGATGTGAAGGAAGGACCAAAAACCAGATGACCTCCAAGATCGCGTTAAACAAACCCCGCAGCTTTGTCCTGCTCAACGGCGATGAAGCGGTTGCCCGAGGCGCCGTGGAAGCGAGTATTAAGATAGCTGCTTCTTACCCTGGCACCCCCGCAACAGAGATTTTGGAGGCCATCGCAGAGGTTGCCAAGAATTTTGGGATTTCCGCGGAATGGAGCGTAAACGAAATAGTTGCCACGGAAGTGGCTGCGGGCGCGTCAATGACAGGCGTCAGGTCCATTGTTTCCATGAAGCACGTTGGGTTGAACGTGGCTGCCGACGCGGCTATGACTTTGGCGTACACTGGTGTTGAGGGCGGCATGGTTATTGCGGTCTGCGATGACCCTGCCATGCACAGCAGCCAGAACGAGCAGGACACGCGGTACTTTTCTGTGCACTCCAACCTTCCGCTGATGGATGCAGGTAGCCCTCAGGAAGCCTTGGACATGACGCGGGACGCCTTTGAATTAAGCGAGAAGCTGCATTTGCCCGTGATTGTGCGGTTAACTACTCGGGTTGCTCATGGAAAAGCAAGAGTGCGGCTTGGTGAGATTCAGAAAATTACGCGGAAAGCCGAGTTTGATAAGGATGGGTCACGCTGGGTGATGGTGCCTTCCAACGCGATTAGGCAGCACCGCATTTTACAGGGCAAGTTAGTTGAAGCCAAAAAGCTTGTGAACAATTCGCGTTTCAATTTTGTGGAAGATAACGGCGCAGAGGTTGGGATAGTTGGAAGCGGCGTAGGCTACTATTATGCGCGGTCCGTTTTGGATGTGAGCAAGTTTTCTTGGTTGAAACTGGGGTTTGTGTATCCGTTTCCTGCAGATTTGGTGAAGCAGTTTGCGTCCAAAGTGAAGAAGTTGATTGTGATTGAAGAATTGCGTCCTTACCTTGAGGAAAACATGCAGCGGTTGGGAGTGGAGTTTCTGGGTAAGGCGCAGCTGGGGTTGGAGGAAGTCGGCGAGTTTACTCCAGAACTGGTAAGGCAGGCGTTTGCGAGGTTGAGCTTATGTGATAAGCCTGTGGAGCCTGAAGTTTTGGATTTGCCGCCTAGGCCTCCGGCTTTGTGTCCCGGCTGTCCGCATAGGGCTTTTTACTATGCTTTGAATATGGTTAGCCAGTTTGTTAGTTGTGACCCGCAGAGGTGTGTGGGCTGCGTTGTCTGCGAGTACGCGTGTTCCATGGAGAAAGAGAAGGTTTTTAATCCGTTGAAGTCGCGCATACGCGCCATAAGGCTTGATCCGCTTTCTAACGCGGCGATTGTTTGCAGAGCCTGCAAAGACGCGCCTTGTGTGGCTGCTTGTCCCGAAAAAGCGTTGACGCAGTCGCTTGAGACTGGGGTTGTTAGGGTGGATGAGGACAAGTGTAACGGTTGTGGCTGGTGCATCGAAGCTTGTGAGTATGGGGCTATTACTTTGCATCCGAATACGCAGAATGCTATTGTCTGCGACGTGTGTGATGGTGAGCCAGCATGTGTTCAGTTTTGCCCGGATGGTGCTTTGAGTCTTTCAGGGAAAACGACGGATAAGATTGTTACGGGTGATATAGGCTGCTACACTTTGGGGGTTCTTCCGCCTGTGAATACGGTTCAGACTTGTCTTTGCATGGGTGCGGGGGTTTCGCAGGCGGCGGGCATGTTTCATGCGGGGGTTAAGGATAAGGTGTTTGGGGTTATCGGTGACTCCACTTTCTTCCATGGGGGAATGCCTGGGTTGCTTAACATCGCGTATAACAAAGCGAACGTGTGCGTGGTTGTTTTGGATAATCATGTGGTGGCTATGACGGGGCACCAGCCGACGCCGGGTTCGGGTAAAACCGCCATGGGCGCGGATTCAAAGATAATCAGGATTCAGGATATTGCGAAAAGTTTTGGCATCGACAACGTGAAGGTTGTTGATCCATACGACGTTAAGGAAACAACCAAAGTGTTGCGGGACATTCTTGACTATCAGGGTCCCTCAGTGATTATTTCCGAGAGACCTTGTCCCCTTAAGATTACGAGAGGCCCAGCGCGGGAGGTTTTGAAAGAATGCAACGCATGTGGCGAATGCGTCAACGCTTTCGGTTGCCCAGCCATCTCGCTAACTGCAGAGCGCGCTGAGATAGACCCTACTCTCTGCTGGGGTTGCGGTGTCTGCGAGCAAGTATGCCCCTTCGACGCGATAAGGAGCACTGGTTAAGATGAAGTGGGACATAGTTTTCTCAGGCATTGGAGGGCAAGGCGTGGTTGTTTTAAGTGACATTTTCTGTGAAGCCGCTCTGATGGACGGGTTTGATGTGGCGAAGGCAGAGGTTCACGGCATGGCCCAGAGAGGCGGCTCCATTGTGGCGTACGCTCGGCTGGGGGAGAAGGTTGAGGCTCCTTTGATTGAGCGGGGAAGAGCCGATGTGATATTGGGGTTTGAGATGCTTGAAACTGCCAGGGTTTTGTCGATGCTTAAAGCTGATGGCACGGTGGTTGTGAACACGAAGTATATTCCGCCTAGCTGTGCACTTCCAGGGTCAGCTGAACCTCAGAAGCCCGAGGATTTGGCGGATTTGATACGGAAAAGAGCGTTGAAGGTTCATGAGGTTGATGGCGTGGGCATTGCCGTCAAACTGGGAAATCCGATTGTGGTTAACACGGTTTTGCTTGGTGCTCTTTCTGCTCTTCCAGAGAACCCTATTAAAAAAGAGACTTTGGAAAAGGCTATCTGCGGCAGGTTAAAAGAGAAATACCACAGTATTAACCTGCAAGCTTTTCAGCTGGGCAGAGAAAGCGTTTATTGAGTTAATTTTATTAACGTTCCACTTCATATAAGCGAGGAAAAAGGGAGAGGGGAAATTTGCAAAAGAAGTTAATTGTAGCTATAGTCATTGCCATCATTGCTGTTTCTGCGATTGTCGCGGGCTGGCAGTTAACAAACGTGCCGTCAGCTGACGCTCGACCGATCAAAATAGGCTTGGTTGCAGGCTATCAACTTGCTGAAGGACAAGACATGGACCGTGCAGCTAAACTGGCGGTTCAGGAGATTAACGATGCCGGCGGAGTTTATGTGGCAGACTGGCACACTAGCGTTGACATTCAGTTGGTAAAAATCGATACAGAAAACGATTCGCCTGACAATTCGCTGGGTCCTGTAACTCAAGCTGTAGAAGAAGAACACGTTGACATGCTAATAGGCGGCTACACAAGCTCAGGCACTCTTACGAACCAAAAAGTTGCCATCGACAACAGGGTTCCCTACATCATAACTGGCGCATCATCAAGTCTTGTCACGCGAAGAGGCCCTCAAGCCAACTACGGTAATCTTCCTGAAGGAGACCCATTGAGGGTTGATGATGCCGAGGGAATGAGCTACATGTTCCACTATTGCACAACAACTGCTGACTACAGCAAAACAGTGGTTAATTTCTTCGCTGACGCCATGAAACCTCTGCTGGATAGCACATACGGGTTTGATGATTCTAGAAACCTAAGACTTGCTATACTTTACCGTAATGACGCGTTCGGGAAGGGCGTTGCCGCTGACAGCAAATCAATCATAGAGGACAGTAACTTGCCGATAGACGTTGTTGCGGAAAGGAATTATCCGACAGATGCTATTTCATTCCAGACTGATCTTACAGCCATTAAAGAAGCCAAGCCAGATGCTGTGTACGTTGTAGACTTTGTTGCGAACACGGCTGAAATAATTAGGGAAGGACAAAAAGATGTAGGGTTAAACACCATGTACATCGCTGTTGAGTGCTGTGAGGATCCGAAGTTCTATAATTTACTGGGCGAGTATGGTACCGATCAGCTGTTAGAATCCAAGTTCGCTCCGTACGCTGGACCGCCATACTATGTTGAAGCAATTGGAACATATGTGACAAATTACCAGCAAAAGTACGACACGCTTCCAGGGATGATGGGCGCTGACACATACGACGCTTTCTACATAGCTAAAGACGCAATTGAACGTGCAGGGACAGTGGACAAAGCATCGGTAAGAGCGACCATAGAATCATGCAGTATGGACCAGATGCTTGTACTGACTGAAACGGGCAAAATAGAATTCAGCACTGGAACGGACTATCATGAGATTGCACCAGTGACCTTCATTGAGCAGCTAGTATGGAACGCAGATGTCCAAGAATGCAGGTCTGTCATAGTGTATCCTGCAACCGCGCCAGGCGTTGACTCGTTGAAACAAGCAGACTTTGTTCTGCCAGAAGGCTACGCACCGGGAAGCCCATAGGCTTTCTCATTCAACACCTTTTTTCTTTCTTTGTTGACTGAATCTCGTATATTTTAAATATCAAACATAAGAAAATAGGTCAGTCGATATAGCATGATTACCTCTGGATTAATCCAAGCATTGCTTTGGGGCGTGGCAAGTGGCTGCATTTACATCCTTTTGGCTACAGGGCTAAACATAATTTTTGGAGTTATGAAACTCGTCAACTTTGCCCACGGCCAACTGTTGATGATTGGAGCCTACATAGCGTTTACAGTCACCACTGCCCTCGGTCTAAATGCCTACCTTGCTATTCTGGTGGCGATGGGCAGCGTTGCGTTGCTCGGGGTTGGGCTTGAAAGGTTTACTTTTCGCAAAGTGCTTGGAACAGATAAGCTAAACGAAATTTTCGTTAGTCTAGGTTTGATCTACGTTTTTGAAAATGCAGCGATTCTTTTGTGGGGAAATACTGCTCAGCAGATTCCAAGTCCTCTTGAAGGGAATCAGCTTTTCTTAGGTCAAGTATCAATAGGTTACGACCGGGTAATAGCAATTTTAGTAGTGATAGCGATATTGTTTGCTCTTTTCCTTTTGTTAAAGAAAACTAAAATAGGCTTGGCTATGAGAGCAACCAGTCAAAAAAGTACCGCTTCCATGTTAATGGGTGTAAACATCGAGAAAATCTACATTGTCACTTTTGCTTTAGGCGCCGCACTAGCAGGCGCTGCTGGAGCCCTTTACGGAATAATATTCAATTTTAACCCCACTATCGGAACACTTCCAACAATCAAAGCCTTTGCGATAATCATAATAGGCGGCCTAGGAAGCATACCTGGCGCCGTAATCGGGGGCCTTCTTTACGGCATAGCTGAAAACACGGCGGTCTATTTTCTTGGCGGAACATGGCAAGACGCTATCGCCTTTACCCTGCTTATAGTCGTGCTCGCGATCAGACCAACAGGCATTTTCGGCGAAAAAGGTGAATGACGCAATGAAACGAACACTCGTAAACTCGCTTGATTCAATGAAAAGAGGCGTTGCGAATTTTTCTCGCTCTCAAAAGTTTTACTTCATCATAGCCGCTATGGCGATTGTAGCGATTCTTCCGATATTTTTAAGCAAGTACGTTGTCAGTGAGGTTTTAACACCTATGATTATTTTCGCACTTTATGCTTCAAGTTGGAATTTGTTGGCCTCTTCAGGTCAAGGCTCCTTAGGGCACGCGGCTTTCTTGGGCATAGGCGGCTTCGTCTCGGCGTTGATAGCCATCAAATCAGGTGTACCGCCAATACTTGGGCTTCTTTTGGGAAGCTTGCTCTCAGCCGCAATTGGTTTTCTCATTGGTCTTACCTGCGTTAGATTGAAAGCTTGGTTTTTAGCCATGGTTACTTTTGGTTTCTCAGTGATCATCGTGACTATCTTTGCCGAACTTGACGATTTCACAGGCGCAGTTCTAGGGTTCCCCACGCCTCTTATCGTCGACCGCGGCCTTCCCTTTTACTACTTGACCTTTGCTATTGCAACAATCTCCATTTTTACAATGTATCTCGTCATGAAATCAAAAATAGGGCTGGCTTTCAAAGCCATACATCAGAACGAACTGGAAGCCAAAATGGTCGGCATAAACACCGCGAAGTATCGGCTGATAGCGTTCGTCATAAGCACCTTCTTCGCGGGTTTGGCAGGGGGCCTTTTCGCCTACTCCATTCGGTACATTCAAGTTTCAGTTTTTGACCCATATTACTCGTTCCTACCGCTTATGATAGCTGTCATTGGAGGGTTAGGCACAATTGAAGGACCGATAATCGGCTCGGTCATAATAGTTTCCATCGACAAATACTTACCTCGAATCGACCCACTTCTCGGCGGCTTAATCGGCCAAGAAGGCTTAATCCCCCTTTTCCCTGCCGTAAGCAACGTGGGTCCACCCATACGCATGTTAGGCTTAGGCTTATTCCTAATAGTGGTGGTGATTTTTGCACCTAAAGGAGTGACTCCTCTTATAAAGAAAGCCTACAATTACTTAAGAAGCAGCCCACAAGAGGAAAAACTGAAATGAAAGGAACAGACACATTCCGAGAAAACTTGGGAATCCAAGTTATAGAAGTAAAAGACGGCTACGCAAAACTATCCCTGAAGGTAACAAAAGACCACACGAACTCTTTAGGCGCCGCTCACGGTGGAGCAATCTTTGCACTTGGCGACTGCGCCTTCGCTGAAGCCTCCAACTACGGAGACAACGTTGCAGTCGCGGTTCACGTGAGCATAAACTTCCTGAAACCCGCATTCGAGGGTGACGTCCTCACGGCTGAAGCAGTCAGAGTTTCAGATGGAAGAACACTCGGGCTGTACCACATCACCATCTCCAAACAAGACAAGAAAATCGCCTTCTTTTCAGGACTAGCCTTCAAAACATAACCCGCCCACAACAGTACCCCCTACACTTCCCATTCCATGCACCTCAGTATATATAGAGGGGGTATAGACAAAAATCACACGTCAGCCACGCTGAGCAAGACGGAAACAACTTAAATCTCACCAAACAAATACTCTTCTGACAAACATTCACTTAAGGTGAAAAGGCATGAGAAGCGACGAAATGAAACAAGGAATCGAACGCTCACCCCACCGCGCACTCCTAAAAGCGCTAGGATTAACCGACCAAGACATAGCCAAACCCTTCATCGGCGTAGCAAACAGCTACACCACCATCGTCCCAGGACACATACACCTAAAAAACATCGGCGACGCCGTCAAAAGCGGCATCGAAGAAGCAGGCGGCACACCCTTCGAGTTCAACACCATCGCGGTTTGCGACGGCCTAGCCATGGGGCACCAAGGAATGCGCTACTCCCTCCCTTCACGCGAACTAATCGCAGACTCCGTAGAAGTCATGGTACAAGCACACCGCTTAGACGGCGTAGTCCTCATCAGCAACTGCGACAAAGTCACACCCGGCATGCTCATGGCTGCAGCACGCCTAGACGTACCCGCCATATCGGTCACCGGCGGCGCCATGTCATCGGGCAAGTTCCGCGGCGAAAAAGTCGGCGTAACCAACGTCTTCGAAGGCATGGGCAAAGTCATCGCAGAAAAAATGACGGAGGAAGAACTTGCGCGGCTGGAGAGTGTGGCTTGCCCCGGTTGCGGCTCATGCAACGGCATGTTCACAGCCAACACCATGGCTTGCCTCACCGAAGCTTTGGGCATGTCGCTGCCGCACTGCGCCACAGCATTGGCGACAAGCGCAGAAAAGCTGAGGATAGCAAAGAAAACAGGTGAGAAAATCGTTGACCTCACCTGCAAAAACGTGAAGCCTTCACAGATCCTAAAGCAGGAAGCATTTGAGAACGCCGTGGCAGTGGACATGGCGCTTGGAGGCTCCACGAACTCGGTGCTGCACCTTTCCGCCATAGCCCGCGAAGCAGGAATCTCTCTGCCGATGCGAGTTTTCGACGAGATAAGCAGACATGTTCCACACTTATGCAGCATGGTGCCAAGTGGACCTTACGACATGGAGGATCTGGACAACGCTGGAGGCTTGCCTGCTTTGATGAAAGAGCTTGCGCCCTTGCTTCATCAAGACGCGTTTACGGTTGCCGGCTGCACCGTTCGCGAGAACCTGCGCGAAGCTGAAGTTTTGAACGCCAAGGTGATTCGCCCGTTAGCTGATCCCGTTCACAAAGGTGGGGGAATAGCCATCTTGTCAGGCAACTTGGCTCCGAAAGGCGCCGTGGTGAAGACCATAGCGGTTTCACCTAATATGCTTAAGCACACGGGACCCGCAAGAGTGTTCGATTCAGAGAAAGACTCTGTGGAAGCCATGAAAAAACGGTTAATTCAGCCAGGTGACGTCATAATCATCCGGTATGAAGGACCTAAAGGTGGACCTGGAATGCCTGAGATGCTGGTGCCGACGGCGACGATTACGGGTATGGGCTTGAGTGACTCTGTGGCTTTGGTGACTGACGGCAGGTTTTCAGGTGCCACAAGGGGACCTTGCATCGGGCATGTTGAGCCTGAGGCTGCGGTGGGTGGTCCGATTGCGGTGATTCGTGACGGTGATGTGGTTACTATTGACATTGCTAATCGGGTATTGAGGGTGGATTTAACGGATGAAGAGATTGAGCGGCGGTTGGAAGCGTGGAAGCCTAGGCAGTCGAGAGTTACTAAGGGTTATCTTGCGCGGTATTCGCCTAAGCCTATGGAG
>CAZPND010000060.1:0-12061 GCA_964587975.1 uncultured Candidatus Bathyarchaeia archaeon | reverse complement strand
CTCTCGGAGCAAATGCTTCTAGGGGGAGCTTCCACAGGGGCTGCCCAGTGTAAGCATCCAAGCATGCAAACTCGGATTCGCTGGTATAACCAAGGTAAGATGCGTTTTGACCTGTGGTAGCGTAGACTTTGCCGTCAGCAACAGTGGGTGTACCTGGAAACATCAAGGGACCAGGCCCCTCGTACTTCCACACCACCTCGCCTGTGTCTATGTCCAGAGCGTAAAGATACCCGTCTCTGTTAAGCTCATAGACCATTCCATACGCGACTGCGGGACCGACGCAGAAATACCCGTCTTCGGTATGGGGGTTATACTCCCATAAAATGTCTCCGTTGGACGCGTTGAAGCAGTACAGCAGGTTGTCGTGAGAGCCGCCCCTAAAGAAGCGACCTTCATAATAGGAACCGGAGAAAAGCATTGAACTCTTTGTTTCCGTATCCCACAGAACGTCTCCTGTTTTGGCGTCAAGCGCCACCTGATGAGGCTCATATGAGCCCGGAAACACCTTTCCATCGCCGTACTGTATTCCAGAACCCGCCAGGTTAGAACCGGAAACGTAGGTTTCCCAAGCCACTGTCGGAGGCTGTGATGGATCAGAGAAGTCCCAAGCGTAAACAGTGGAATTTACTAACGTGTAAAACAGTTTTTCTTCAGGACTATAAACATTGTAAGTGAAGAGGGGCCCTGTCCTTGCGGAAAAATTGGCGCTCTCCCACAGGATACTTCCAGTTTCGGGGTCGAGGCAGCTGTTTCCGACAACCATGTGCGCGTCATCAATTTTGTAAACGGATAACCAGTCAGACTGGGGCAATGTGGTGTTCCAGATTATGCTTCCTGTCGTTCTATCGAGGGCGAAAACCGCTGTCAGCGTTACGACAAAAACTTTCCCGTTAAATGCTACTATAGAACTCTGTATGCCCGTTATGTTCGTTTTCCACAACATGTCTGGCGCTTCTGGAGCAGGTCCTGCTGAGAAACGGGTAAAAGACGGGTTCCCTTGAAGCTGCGGCCATTCGTACTGAAGCAAATTGTCGGTTTCAGATGTCGCGTTTGCATTGCCGGTGCGTTCAACAAAATTTGCCAATCCCAAAGCGGTTGAAATAGCCAAAACCACAAGTAAGAAGCCGCCAACATATTTGATAGGCTTTGGAATTCTCATTATTTTCCCCTTGAGGTTTACTTTGGCTACGGTAAGCGTAGTCCTCGAAACTTTTCCTTGAAGCTTGTTAGGTTCTATCTGTGCTGAAAGACACAGATTAAAGTTTCCATAATTTGCCTTTAGTTGAAGGACCGCCACCAGAATGCAGAAACAAAAAAGTTGACGCGGGACACCTAGAAAAACGTGCACTCGGCGAGGTTTTTGCTTCATTTGCTGCTCTTTCTTTTAGAGGGGTGCTTACAGTTAAGTTATTATTTAAGTGAACTCCTCTGTAAAGGATACATTTAAAACATGGTCGAAGGGGAGAGACTGCAAGTGATTTTGTTGATGACCACTGTTCCGCCTTTGAAGTCACCTTGGGGAGTGCCAGCAAGGCTTCCTCCTTTAGGTTTAGCTTATGTTGCGGCGGCTCTTGAGAAAGCAGGCTTTGAGGTTAACATGCTTGATAATTATCAGCTTAATAAGCCCATGGATTTCGTCAAGCAGGAAATTGAAAGACTTAAGCCAGAGATAATAGGTATAACGTGCAGTTCAGTAACTTATGAAAGATGCATTGAAACAGCCAAGCTTGCTAAAGAGCTGCTGCCATCCTGCAAAGTAGTGGTTGGAGGGTGGCATCCTTCGTACTTGCCTGACACCATGTTGCAGCATCCTGAAATTGACTATGTGGTAATGGGGGAAGGCGAAGAAACCATGGTAAAACTTGCCACTCTCATCAAAGAAGGTAACGAAGAAAAAGCTATTGCCAAGATCCCCGGCATTGCCTTCAAACATAAAGGTAAAACCATCAAAAACCCTCCGCAGGTTATTAAGGATCTGGATCAGGTTCCTTTCCCGGCTAGACATCTGCTGCCGATGAACATCTACGACCGAAGAATCGGATATTTAAAGGCGGCACCTGCAGATGTTGTAAACATCATAAGGGGCTGCCCGTACGAGTGCGCTTATTGCGAGACCAAAAAGTTATGGGGGCAAAAATGCCGCGCCTTCAGTCCACCTAGAGTGATTGAAGAACTGGAGTACATGGTTAAAAATTACGGTTCAAAAGGCATCTACTTCATAGGTGACAACTTCACCATCAACAAAAAGCACACAATAGAACTGTGCAAGCTGATGAAGGAGCGCAAACTGGACATCGAGTGGGTATGCGACACCAGAGTTGACTTGATTTCAAGAGACCTGCTCAAGGAAATGAAGAGCGCTGGGTGCAGCACCATATTTTTCGGAGTCCAATCTGGCTCTCCGCGCATTCTTAAAAAACTCAACATCAACATCACTCCAGAACAGTTTGTTGAAGGATTCAAGATGTGCCGGAAAGAAGGAATACAGGTTGCCTGTTCCTTCATGCTGGGAATACCTGGAGAAACAAAAGAGGACATGGAAACAACCTACAAGTTTGCCAAGAAATTAGATCCAGACTGGATACAGTTCAACGTCTTCATCGCGTGCCCAGACAGCGGCCTATACCAAGAGGTATTGGAAAAAGGACTCTATGACCGCAAGGAAGGCTTCCTGCTCTACGTTAAAACCGAAGACTTCGATTTCGAATCGGTTATGGAGATTCAAAAACGCTATCAAAACGACTTTTACATGTCTCCGAGAAGGATATTTCGAAGAGCCAGACGAGAGGGAGTACTCAGCATCCTGAGAAAGGGCCTTAACAAGGGACGCGCATAACAAGCCAACGATGTTTAACAGAGTAAAATGCTTTTTCCCATTTCCCTAAAATCTATTTTAAAGAACCGCCGCCATTATCAAAAAGTTTATACTTTTTAAGTTAAAAATAAGGGAAGGAATCTGGATGAACAATAGAGAAACTCTCGTTAAAGTGGGGCTTTTCATAGTTCTTTTTTCCTGGTTAATCTACATGGCATACTGGTTTGTTAAAGGACTCAGCTGGATTCCGCTGTCCGCCAACTACACGCTTTTAATTGATTTTCTCACGGAAGGCGCAGGAACATTAGGGTTTATCTTCCGAATCGGAGTCATATCCTTAGCCACCTGGGCTTTGATCACTTTCCTAAGAAAGAGAGAGATTTCAAAAGTGATGAAACTCGTTAGCGCCGCGTTGGTTTTAGAGGCGCTGTATTTCCTGTGCTTCATCCCTTCAGCGATTTTAGGCTTCCAAGCAGGACTTGGATTGGCAGGAGGACACAGCTTAGCTAGCGGGGAATCGGGAGGACTCTGGTTCTTCGTTGAAACCGCAATCCCCACCCTTGCGGAGGCAGTGATCATGCCCGTTTCCCTGCTTAAACTCAGGTCGAAGTTAACGCCTGACGCCAAGTTCAGCAGGGGAACGTTCAAGTGGATTACCGTGGTTGGGGTTTGCTATTTTATCGTGTTCTGGCTCACCTACTTCACACAGTGGATCGCAACAATCATACAACCAGCAAGCCTCGCTTCCGACCCGAGTTACGCCGGCTACGGAATCAACTACATTCTACAGTATCCTCTGAACATGTTCACCTTCATTTTGACCGCAGTCGGCTTGCCCTTGCTCACCGTTTTCTTCGCCTGGTCCATGCAGCCTCAGATGCGGAACCCCGATGCGCCATTGGATTACAGAAAGTTAGGGGCGACTCTTACGCTTCTGGGAGGCTATTTCATAATAGTTATAGCGCTTTTCTTCATGTTTGGGTATGTGGGAGGAGCCTCAATCTGGATCGTGTTCTTCATATTCAACAGTGCTGACTTGTGGTGTGTTGCTCTTCCAGCTTTAGGCATACCAATGATTCTGCTAAAGAAACGAACATAAACTATGCGAAGTTGAGGAATTTCAGAAAATCCTGTGCCGCAACTGGTGTAAAGCAATTGTTCCACGGTGTGGGGAAAGTTAATTAGTCAACTATATTTATAGTTTAGAAATTAATTGGAGCCATTGGTATCGGTGATATCGTTGAAGAGACCCGTAAAGAACGCGGATGCGCCAGGTCGAAAAGTCAAATTTGCGCTGGTCATCCCGCCGTCTATGGACATGGACCAGATGTGGTGTCCCAATCTACCAATTGGCTTAGCCTATTTGGCGGCTGTCCTTGAGGAAAACGGGCATGAATTAACCGTGTTTGACTGCCCCGCCCTTGGAATAGACCACAAGAATTTAGTGGAGAAAACCGCTGCTTTTGACCCTGACGTTGTCGGAATTACCGCCGTAACACCCACGATTAAGTCGGCGCTTTTGGCCGCGCACAACATAAAAGAAAAACTGCCAAACACCTCTGTTGTTATAGGTGGACCGCACGCCACGTTTATGGATAGAGAAATTCTCAGCGAACAGCCAGAAGTTGACGTGGTGGTGAGGGGTGAGGGTGAAGAGACCATTATTGAGCTGTTGTCGGCACTGTTTGGTTCCGGTAACCTCAAAGACGTATTGGGAATTTCTTTTAGAAAAAACGGTCAGATAATTAGCACGCCAGACAGGCCGTTTATTCAGAATCTGGATGAACTGCCTCGTCCTGCATTTCAGTATTTCGCGTTAAAAAAGTACCAGTTTTTTGGAAAAACCATACTGCCAATTTTAACAAGCAGAGGGTGCCCCTTCCAGTGCGCCTACTGTGTTTCGTCTCGAATGGCGGGAAAAATGTTCCGAGCCAGAGATCCATACAAAGTCGTGGACGAGTTTGAGTGGCTGGTAAACACGCATGGGGCTGGCGCCGTCAGTTTTTACGATGACGCTTTCACCTACGACACGCAAAGGGCAATCAAGATTTGCGAGGAAATCAAAAAACGAAAACTTGACGTTCCGTGGGATTGCCAAACCCGAGTTGACAGAATCTCCGAAGAAGCCCTGATTAAGATGCGAGACGCAAACTGCCAACTTGTCAGTTTCGGTGCTGAGGCAGGCTGCCAAAAAATACTAAACGCAGTGAACAAGAAAACCACGATTGAACAGAACGAGAAAGCCATCAAGATGGCAAAGAAGGTTGGCGGATTATCCGTCGCCATGTCGGTGATCATCGGCTACCCCGGCGAAACACCGGAGACGCTGAAGCAAACTTTTAACTTCATTCGAAGAACCAAACCCGACTACGTCTATTTGTGTATGGCAACGCCGTATCCCGGCACCAGTCTCCGCCACACTTTAGAGGAGTTAGGCTGGAAAATGTCAACGGATTGGAGCCAGTATGACCTGCAAACACCAGTCTACGAAAACCCGTTACTGCCCGTAGACCTTGTTAAGACCAGAAGAGCCTTCTACAACCGCTTCTATTCCTGGTCATACATTATGCGGCAGTACATGAGAGGAACCTTCTACAGCAAGAACATGGGCAGGACAGCGCTAAATGACAAGTTGTGGCGCATGAAACTTCCAAGATGGTTTTTCAGCGGTCTTAAAAAAGCAAGACCTCAACCCAAAAGCCCGCGAAACGTGTAAAGGAGAAGGCTGCCGATGTGGGCGGATTTAGTTTTAGTCGATGCCAACGTCTTAACAATGAATCCGTCCCAGCCAACTGCAAATGCCATAGCCGTAAAAGACGACAAAATCGTGCATGTCGGCACAAACGACGAGGCTAAGGCGTGGATTGGAAAAGACACGAAAGTCATAAGCTTAAAGGGGAAAACCGTGGTTCCAGGTTTTATAGACACCCACATTCACGTCGCCGACTTTGGAAGACTCTTAACATGGATTGACCTCACCAGCGTAGGTTCCATCAAGGAAATGCAGAAAACACTCGGCAAGCACGCACAGAAATTTCCTAAGGGAAAATGGATACTTGGCCGCGGCTGGAACGAAAAACGTTTCGCGGAAAAGCGTCTTCCCACCCGCTTAGATTTGGATTTGGTTTCGCCTGATAATCCAGTTATCTTTTACCATGAAAGCGGGCAACTATGCGTCGTGAACAACAAAGCGTTAGAGTTGGCTGGCGTTACGAAAGCGACCAGTGCGCCGTCAGGCGGCGTAATCGACCGGAACGAGAAGACGGGTGAACCCACTGGCGTTTTGCGGGAGAACGCCACGAACCTGGTATGGAATGCAGTTCCTGAACCAAATGAGGAAGAATTAATTGACGCCGCGGGCTTGGCGTTTGAAAAAATGCTTGAAGCCGGAATAACCAGCGTGCACTGGATAGCATTGTCTTCCATCGAGATTTCGGTAATCCAGAAGCTTCATGAGCAAAACAAGCTGCCTCTCAGGGTTTACTTGATTGTTCCAGCTAATCTTTTGAAAAGCATAACAGGCTTCAAAGCGAAGAACGATTCATCATTGAAGGTTGGGGGCGGACTCATGTTCGCAGACGGCTACTTAGCTGCAAGGACCGCAGCCCTGTTTCAACCCTACAGCGATGATGCTATGTCAAGCGGCAAGCTCCTCTGCACGCAAGAGGAAATGTGCAGGTTAGCGGAGGAAATAGTCAAGGCGGGTCTCCAGCTGGTGATACATGCGGTGGGCGACAGGGCTGTAGACGCGGCGTTAACCACAATTGAAACAGGGAAGGGTCGTCGCAACCGCGTTGAACAAGCCGCGGTCGTCGATGAAAGACTGGTGGGACGCATGAAAAAGCTAAACGTGATTGTTTCGGTGCAGCCTCGTGTTGTCGCCTCCGAGTTTTCGGTTTGGTCCGCCATTGAACATCTGGGTGCTGAAAGGGCGAAATGGCTCTTTCCAGTCAAAACCTTGCTCAGGGAAGGCGTGCGGGTGGTCGGCGGCTCTGACTGCCCAATGGAGCCTTTAAACCCGCTGTTAGGCGTGCAAACTGCTGTGACCAGAGAGGTTTTCCCTGAGGAACGGATAAGTGTTGATGAGGCGTTGCGAATGTACACGGTTGACGCGGCATATTCGTCCAACGAGGAAAACGTAAGAGGGTCTGTTGAAACGGGAAAACTGGCTGACCTTGCGGTTCTTTCTGGTGACCCGTTTTCTGTTCTGCCATCCGAAATCGAAAGTGTTTCGGTAGAAATGACCATTGTGGGCGGGAAAGTGGTATTCTCCAAACATGGGACTTCAAGCTGAATGCAAAGACCCTACATACTAAAAAAGTAACAAACCTATTTGTTTACAACCTTTTCGAACACGGATTTTTCCAATTCGTAAATCCTGTTATGAGACAAGAAGCTCACTGCAAAACGCCTGGCGCCCAACGCCAACATATTGCACTGCTGCTTCTCGCTTAAGAGATGCCGAATTGCCTCAGCAAACAGTTTAGGTTTAAGCGAAGGCACCAAGAAACCGTTAACGCCGTCCTTTACAAATTCAGGAATACCTCCAGCTTTAGACGCTACAACAGGCAATCCGCAAGACATTGCTTCACACATGGCCAGACCTTGAGCTTCCAACCTGCTGGGAGCAACAAAATAACCAAATTTGCCGTAGAACTTGGGCATTGAATCATGCTGCAAGCTTGTTGTAATGAAAGTAACATTGTCTTTAGCTATGCTGCGCAGATATGACTCCATGCCTCCAGAACCCAGAATGGTCAACTGAGCATCAGGTAAACTGCGATATGCAGAAACCGCGATGTCTAAGCCATACTTCCAGTCCATGCCGCGAACAGCTACACCGCTTCGGCTGTAACGTGTGTTCTGAAAGAAAAAGAGGTCGGTGTCCACAGGGTTTGGAATGACAAAGGAGTTAGGATGGCGATAAAGAATGTTGTGTTCTACCTTTTTTCGCAGCCAGTCAGAAACATAAACAACGGCGGATGCATGACCAAAAAGGTAACGAAGCAGCCCAAACTTAACCACGTCGTGGGGAATGGTTAGTCTGCTTTTCAGGTTCCAAGGGGGCTTATAGTAATAATAAAACAAAGATTCGGAGCCGTGCAGCCAAATTACAAACGGAATATCGCCTGAACACTTTAAAAAAGAACGAAACTCCAAATAATGAGGTGCATGGAGAGCTATAACGTCAGGAGCAAAATCACGCAAAACAAGACGAAAAAACTGAACGTTTCCGTAGGTAATTTTTATTCCTTCGAAAAACCTGTGTAGAACGGTGGAGTAAGGAATAAACACTTGCACGTCGTCGTTTTTTTTAAGGTAAATTTTGGCTCTTGAGTGAACAAACGAGAACACGTTGTTGTTTTCGCTAGGATAGTGAGGGGTCAAAATTAAGATGCGCAAGTCTCAAGATCCCTTCGCCCACTCATCCACTATCCGCGTCATCTCGGTGAACTCGAATTTCTTGAGCCACTCGCGAAACGCACTATTATTCACTGCAAATCTGCAGACTTGCTTCGCGTTCTCCGAGTCATGCACCAGCAGCAGAACACCCATCAAGTCGTGCCGGCTCAGGTACGCCACAGTCTTCAGTAAAGCATCGGCCTTCTCGGCAGTTAACATCTCCGCGCTAAGCTCTACCACTACGGGCTTCTTCAAAATTTTGAGGAAATCTCGAGTTAGCAGGTCAACCCAGTAGTTCGTAAAGTAATCCCTTGAAGACAGCGGCACGTGAAAATATTCCACCAAGGGGGCTATGCTTTCGAAGTCTATTCCGAACCGTTCTTTGGCAATCACTGGGTCAGGAAACATCTCCACCGCGAAAGTGCCGTTGACCAGGCTTTTTGCTTCTTTTAGAAAATCGGTTATGGTTTGCGCTCGCCAATCCGTCCAGTTCAGCCCGCTTTGCCGCCATAGTTCCACGCATCGGGGGCAAACACAAAACTCTTCATCCGGAAAATGATAAAGGTTCAAGGTGACACCTTGAATGTTCGCTCGGTCAAGTTCCTTGACGTACTCCAAAACTCTTGCCCGGTATTCCGGATTGGTGGGACAAACATAATCGAAAGGCACGTTTATCTTCCTGTTTTTTCTCAGCGCAAGACCATTCTTGGAAACCGCTACTAAACTTGGGTCTTCTCTGATGGTTTTGGCGTCGCAGAAACAGGTGATGTCGTTTTGCATGTTTTTTGCGGCTGGAAAAACTGAGCCGTCTGCCCATTTCGAGTAATACACGTGCAGGTCAAAGCCTTCAACTTTTTCCGGAGCGTACGTGACTAGTCCTATTTTCATGATTGTCACCTCGCGCGCAACAGATATATTAAGGGACTTATTTAATTGTTGACTCACCATGGGGAAGCGCAAAGCGATGATTATTATTGACTACAGCAAATGTTCTCCTTGTTCCACGCTTATCTGCGTGGGCGTTTGTCCCATGGGAGTTTTGGAAGTAGGCACGAACGGCAAGCCTCAAATCGTTGATGTTGAATCGTGCACTCGATGCGATGTCTGCGTAAACTTGTGCCCAACAAAAGCCATTACTATAAAACAAAATAAACAATCCAAAAGCTGACAACGGTGAGTCCATGAAACAATTCCCCCTCGCAGGAGCCAACGTCAAACTAATTCTAAAAGAAAACGTGCTGGCAGTGCTCTCCGATAAGCCACTCACCACAATCAGTTCCGCATTTCACAATGGCGGCGGTCTAAAGAAGACAAAAGCTATACTCAACGTAGAAGTCCTCAAATCATGCAGCGACAAGTCCCTCCACGACAACCCTGAACCCTACATAACAGACTCCGCAAAAAGGTTTGGACTCAACGAAAGTTTCATCGGGATGGTCACCGCTGCCGCAGTTGAAAATTTCGCGTTTGCCTCAAAAAACGATGGCGAACTCGCCGTCAGCGTAATCGCGACAGCAGCAGACAACGAAGGCAACACCTGTAACTTTGCCGAATCAGCAGGTGAAACCATAAATGTGCAAGAAAACGAGGGAACCATAAACATCATAGTCGTCATAGATGGCAATCCAACCGAAAGCTGCCTAGGTGGAACGTTAATCACCGTAACCGAAGCCAAAATGGCGGCTTTAAGAGAACTTGACGTTAGGAGCAGGTTCTCTGGTGACGAAGCCACCGGAACAGTCACAGACTCAATAGTTGTGGCGAAAACAAGCAGAGGAGTCCCAGTAGTTTATGGAGGTCCAGCTTCGGAACTTGGTCAACTTGTCGGATACTGCACGCGAAAGGCTGTGAAAGAAGCCATTACCAAAGCCAACGAGTTCATGCCCTCTAGATCCGTCAGAGACAGGCTTAGAGAAAGGCACGTGCCAATAGAGAAGCTGTCTTTTGAATTATCGAAAGTGAATTATTTGAAGGTGAACCCGCAGAAGCTGGCAAAGATTTTGGAAACTGAACCAGTTTTCGCTTCACTTGTACTGGCAGCTGTCAAGATGGATGAAGACGTCAAAAAAGGGTTAATACCCGCTGAGTTTGGAGACATTGAAGCGGTGAGTGAACGTTTCGGCAGTCTCTTTTCACAAGGCATTAAAGGTGTGAAAGTATCAAATGGAGCTAAAAATAAAAGTGATTTTGAAGTTATTGATTTGCCGCCTTTCACGAAAAACGTTTTGATAAACATTGTGAAAACGGCTCTTTCTAAGGAAAAAACTGAAAACCTTAAATAACCTGCAAATTATTCCGTGTACAAAGTCATGAAGTAATGGTGAGAAAATTGAAGTTTGCAACTTTTCTTTATCAACCCGAACCCGCTGAAGGCGTTGACATAAACTTCTACCGCATCAAACCAGAATCCGGAACCGTGGGAAAACCTAATCCAAGCATGTACACGAACATCGCCGTTTTCGGAGACAATGCACTGGCACAGAAGCATCCAGAGTGGATATCAATTTCAAAAGACGGACCAGCATTTCGCAGGCTAACCTCGCCCAAAGTCAACGGAATTAACCCTGGAAACAAGAAATACAACCTCAGATGGGATGTCCTTTGCATGACAAACCCTGAAGTCCGAGAGTACAATCTTAAATTGATAGAGGATTGCGCTCGTCAGACTCCGGGCATAAGCATAAGCAGCCAGCACTTTGCGGATCACGGTTTCTGCGTGTGTCCACGCTGCGTTGAGCTTTGGCGGCAGAGCGGCTTAAACTGGTATGATTGGAGAGCAAAAACCGTAACCGAGTTCCTGAAAGAAGTAAGAGACCGCATTGGAGACAAGCCTTTGTACGTGAACATGCTGCCTGACCCAGTGCTTGGAAGAGAAAGGTTCGGCTACGACTTTGACGCTTTAGCCGAGTACGCTGACGTTTTTGTTATTCCGATGTTCTCAAAGGCGTATCCGTCCCCGTGGTACTGGGAAATGTTAGCCCGAGCATTCAAAAGCAAACTGAAAAAACCCGTATTCACGAACCTTTATGTCCGCGGACCAAACGACGACCCCAACCAAGTCCCAACAGCAGACCAGCTGCTGACCGTTGCGGTGCGCATAGCCCGAACAGGCGTCGACGGAATAATCTTTCTTGCAGAGAACGCGCAGAGAATCCGCGACTTCCAGAAAGCCGCTGTAAACAGCACAGACGTGTTGGCGGAGCTGGACGGCTACGGCGGAGACGAAGTTCTGAACTTAGTTGACCGTTGGCGGTCACTTTTCTAACCGCCCTCATTCTTTTTCATATCTTAAGTTAAATATGCAGAATATTCGTATTTTTTTCTTGTGTTCTCAGTTGTTCTAGTGCTTCTTATCTTTTAAAAGCCATAAGTGTTGAACGAAAGTGAGGTTCATAGTGTGGAATAGCTTAGAGTATTTATCAAAAAAAATTAAAAAAGAAAAAGGGTTGTTTTAGTAATGCCCGCCAGGCATTATCCCATACCACGTGAACACTTTCGCAATTATCGGCGCTATTATTCCAAGAAGGACCATCGGCAGCATTACCAAGTAGAACGCCTGAAACGGATCGGACTGAGACATCCATGCTGAGAACGCAACTGTCATGTTGAGAACGAACTGCAACATTCCAACGGTTATAGCGGCTGTTAGACCTGCGCCTAGCATACGCTTGAAAGTGAAGGACTTATTGTTTAAAGCGCCTGCAATGTACCCTATCAGGATTCCGCCTAGAATGTAGTTTCCGATAAAGCTTGGGTCGGCATACAGGTTCTGGGCGTACTCTGCACCGAAATATTGTATAGAATACATGATGTTGTAGCCAGCATAAGCAACGTAGAATAACA
>CAZPND010000059.1:0-12176 GCA_964587975.1 uncultured Candidatus Bathyarchaeia archaeon | reverse complement strand
TCACGCTTTTCAAGCCAGGCAAATCGCAAGAAAACTCGGGTATCGCGGTGCCTCCCTCGTGGAACTGGGGAGAATTTTTGAGAAACTGTATCAAGCAGGCGTGGACTACGACGCGGAACTGATAGAGATAAACCCGTTAGCTGAAACGGATGAAGAAGCATTTGTTGCGTTGGATGCACGCATCATAATGGATGACAACGCCCTGTTCAAACACCCAAAATACCAAAAGAAGCGGGTAGAAGAGGAAAGAGACCGTGCGCCCCAAGAAAGCGAAGCTTTGAGAAACGGTCTGGCTTACGTGAAACTTGAAGGGAACATAGGAGTCATTGGCAACGGCGCAGGCCTTGTGATGGCAACGTTGGACATGATACAGTATTACGGGGGAAAACCTGCGAACTTCTTGGATGTAGGCGGCGGCGCACCAGCCAACCGAATTGCCGCGGCGCTTGACATCGTTTTATCCGACCCGGACGTGAAAGCCTTATTCATCAACATTCTCGGCGGAATAACGCGCTGCGATGAAGTCGCAAGCGGAATTATAGAGATAAAAAAGAAAAACGAGATCACAAAACCCTTGGTCGTTAGGCTTGTGGGAACAAATGAGGAGGAAGGAAAACGCATGTTGGAAGAAGCGGGAATACACGTTTTAGACAGCATGGAAAAAGCCGCCAGCCGAGTTGTTGAAATCGTCAAAAAGGAAGAATAGTATGGGAATAATAATTGGCGAGAACACACGGTCAATCGTTCAGGGAATAACAGGAACGCAGGGAAGCCTCCACACACGCCTTATGCTGGAGTACGGAACAAAAATCGTGGCTGGAGTAACCCCTGGCAAAGGAGGCGCCAACGTTCACGGCGTACCAGTCTACGACACAGTCGAAGAAGCACAAGAAAAACACGCCGCAAACGCGTCAATAATTTTTGTGCCCGCTCCTTTCGCCGCAGACGCGGCACTTGAGGCAATAGACAACGGAATCCAAACAATCGTGATGATAACCGAGCACGTACCAATACGCGACACAGTAGAACTGGTTGCCCACGCACGCCAAGCAAACGCCACCATAATTGGTCCAAACACGCCGGGAATCATCACACCAGGACAATGCAAGCTGGGAATAATGCCCGTACACGTCTTCACCCCTGGCAGCGTAGGCGTGGCTTCAAGAAGCGGCACCTTAACGTACGAGATAGCTGACAGCCTCACAAAAAACCAAATCGGCCAATCAACCTGCATCGGAGTAGGGGGAGACCCCATAACAGGATTGAACTTCATCGAAGCGTTAGAAATGCTCAAGAATGACCCTCAGACGAAAGCGGTGGCGCTCATCGGAGAAATCGGCGGCAACTTGGAAGAGTTAACAGCGGAGTACATATCAAAGGGTTATCCGAAACCTGTCGTAGCCTACATAGCGGGACGATCTGCACCTCCTGAAAAACGTATGGGACACGCAGGCGCCATAATAATGGGCAGAACAGGCACGGCGGAACACAAAATTGAAGCTTTCAAAAGCGCAGGCGTGAAAGTAGCTGAGAAGCCAAGCGACGTTGCCGCTCTTGTGAGTGCCCACGTTTAGGCAGGCGACACTTTGATGGGGTCTCCAGCTTTGGTTTTGAATTTCTTGGCTGCGTTACCTTGGTTTATGGATATTTCCAGAAAACCGTGGCTTCCAATCAGGGCTAATGGTTCGTAAGGCTTAGTTTCCCCGTAGGCTCTGCAAAACTCAAGTCGTAATTCGCAACTGGGTAATTCTACACTCACCGCGCCTTTCACATTGTTCTGCGCCAGTTCCTTCTCGCTTATGTTGGTGATTACGTTGCCAAATCCATCCACATGTAAAACCTCACCTACGAGCACATCGTTTTTCCGCTTAACTTTTGCGAACTCAACAACTGCCGCTTCACTGATTTCAGGTCCAAACTCGGCGGGTTTCACCCCGTTCAGCAGGTGCGCTGCGGCAGGAGCAAAAACATCTCTACCATGGAAGGTG
This sequence comes from uncultured Candidatus Bathyarchaeia archaeon, assembly GCA_964587975.1. Taxonomy (GTDB): domain Archaea; phylum Thermoproteota; class Bathyarchaeia; order Bathyarchaeales; family Bathycorpusculaceae; genus SG8-32-3. The sequence goes on along the minus strand of CAZPND010000059.1, from coordinate 10,188 downwards.
TTGGAAACTTTTGGCAGCATGAATCGCGGGTTTGCCAATTCATGAATACTTTCTATGCTTTGCTTCTGCGCAGCCAAAACTAAAACGCCGTTGTCTGGTCCAACAAAAAAGGCTTTTTTTGTCTGAATCACTATTGAACGCCTGATGGTGCCAACGCCGGGGTCGACAACCGCCACGTGAACGGAGCCTTCTGGAAAGTAGGGCGCAGCAGAAGCCACCACAAAAGCGCCCATGCGTACACTGAACTTTGCAATCTCATGTGTTACGTCAACCAGTATGGCGTTTGGGCATATGCCTAAAATCGCGGCTTTCATCTCTGCTGTGTAAGGGTCTTTCAACCCGAAATCCGTCGTTAAAGTCACAATCTTAGCGGGCATGCGCTCAGCCTCCATGTACGACAGGAACGAGGACGAGTTCATCGCCGTCTTTCAGCTTGGTCTCTAGCCCATTCAAGACGCTGATTTCCGTGCCGTTTACAAGAATCAGCGCGTTCGTCTTTATTTCTTCAGGTCTCTGGTCGTTTAGGCTCTGTTTGAGCGCAGGTAATTCTCTGGCGATTTCTTTCAGCATTTCCGCTATGGAAATGGCATCTTCAACGTTTAAGGTAATTTCGCCTGCGCCTGCCGCATGGCGGAAAGCGCCAAGAAACCTGGTTATTATCATTTTCAAGTTCAGCCTACAAGGCTATTAAGTAAATATTCAAAGATATATTGTTAACACTGATTTGGTCGCTTAGCCGTTGCCTGCTAAGTGAGGTGTATAAGCTGCGAATGGTTCTTATTTGGAACCGTGTAATTGAGATGCGTGCAGGAGGGCAGATGCTGTTACGGTGGATTACCTGTTTATAGCTTCAAAGTTTAATCGCTATGGAGGTCCAAATAATCATCTGCTTGACCTAAGCAATTTTTTGTACACAAAATCTGGGAAGCAGTTAGTTTTACTTACTCATTCGGGGGTTGAAGAAAGTGCGTTTTCAAGAGAGGTACGGTTTCCAACGCTGAGAACCCTTTGGAGGATGCCTCATGTGGTTGGCAACGTGGAGGCAATAAGGCATGCAATTCTCAAGTTTTCTCCGAGAAGGGTGTTTGTGAGTTCTGATGTGAACTTGGCTTTTCAAACTTATTTTGCTACCCATGCGCGGCTGCTTGCAGGATACAACATTTTCCAATTTGATGCTAAATTTTCCTTTAATAGAAGCTTGGTCAGGACGTTCTATCATAATTTGCTTACGTGCCAATACAGGTTAGGGCCTAAAATATTGGTGAAAAAAATATTAGCGCACACGAACTTGCAGAAGAAGTTTTACATAAAAGTGGGAATTAAACCAGATAAAATCGCCGTGATTCCTCATTGCGTGAGTTTAGAGAGGTTGCATCGCGCTCTTGAAAATGGAGGTGAACGCGAGGAAAAAGTTGTGCCTACAGTAATGTTCGTGGGCAGATTGGTTAAAAACAAGGGGATAATGGAACTTCTCAATGTTTATGAGCAGATTACTAGGGAGACAGAGGCACACTTGCTGATTGTTGGCAGTGGACCGTTGGAAGGCAGGGTGAACGAGATGAAAAGACATGTTGAAAGAGAGAACGCCAAAGCCAGCATCTCGCACGTGGCAAGAAGCGTTCCTCCCGAATTGGTACATCTGATGGACAGTGCTGACATCGTGGCGGTTCCGTCGTATCATGAAATGTTCGGTCTAGTTGCGCTGGAGGCTATGGCTTTGAAGAAAGCGATTTTAGCCACGTGTTTCGGGGGAATATCGGAGGTTGTGACAAGTGAAGTTGATGGGGTTCTTGTGAACCCTTTGAACACTGTGCAGTTTAGGTCTCGCTTGGAGGAGCTGATTTTAGACCGGTCGGAAAGAGTGAGATTGGGAAATGCCGCGTTTCAGACGGTGAAAAATAGGTATGATGTGGCTGTTGTGGCGCCGAAATTTGCAAGGTTTCTGGATTCATCTTGACGGAAAACTTTAAGCGGATGGTCTTGTGAAGTTAGTTTTCTAGTCTTTCTTCAGTTAATATTTCTACGATGTCGGTGGCTATCTGGACGAGTGTGTCAGCCTGTTTCATCATGGCTTCGCCGTTTATTTCCTCTAGTTGTGTTAGTTGTTGCACGATTCCTTCGATGTCCATGAGAAAACGCAGAACGGTGTCGTTTGTGGGTCTGGCTTTTCCCGCTTCTTCACGTATGAGAACTTCGATAAAGGCGGGTTCGCCGAGGCTGTAGTATATTGCGTTTCTGGCTTTCCTGATTGACTCTAAGACTAGGCTGGGAGCCATGTAGGGCATTTTTCGGGCTGCTTCTAACTCGGCTTTTGCTTCGCGTAGGTATCTCAGTGCCCATCCTTTTCGGTATTCATCCATCATAAGGGTTCCTTATCCAAGGGCTTAAGCGGTTATTTCCTCTTCTTCAGTTTCGTCTGAAGGGGTTTGTGTTAAGGAGATGGTGTGTGTTATGTATCCAGCAACTTGGTTTCTTACTTTTGTGGTTGCGCCTTCTGTGAGTTCGTCTACGGCGTGTTTGTTGTCGTCGAAGTTGCTGGAGAATTTGTTTGGAAAACGTACCATGAGCTCTTTGCCTAAACGTTTTATGTGTTCAGTCTTAACTTTTCCCAAATGCGTTGATTCCTCCAGTTGTTTGCTGCTTTTTCGTCTTTCACTGCTTGAAAGCGTAGAAGCAATCTTCAATAGAATAGAGGCTTAATTTAAGTTTACGCCTTGTGTGTTCTTTTAAACTGTGCAGAAAGCGGGAACACAGCATTCTGGGTTATTAAGTATATAAGGAGGAAAGGCTAAAAAAATTTAGCAAGTGAGGTTATGAGTTTTGCCTGTGCCGCAAGTTAAGAAGGGCAAATGGTCGAAAGAGAGGGAAAGAACGAAATCGGGAAGATGGAGGAAAAAGCGGTCTGATGCGGATCAGCCGAAGAAGCCTAAGCGTTCAACCCATAAGTACGTTTTAGCCATTGCCGGGATCGGGGCGATTGTTATTGTGGTTGTAGTGCTTTACTTCCTTTTTCCACAGCTGTTTAAATGGATTTAATTCTAATTCAGTTTGATACCGAAGAAGCTTTCAAAGTTTTTAGCTATTTGGTCTGCGACGTCAACAACAGGCATGTTCTTTACTTCGGCTACTGCCTCAACCACTTTGCCTATGAATGCAGGTCGAGTTAGCTTGCCGTTGAAAGGAGGCTTGTAGTAGGTTACTGGTCCATCGGTTTCGGTTAGCAGGTTTGTAAGGGGCACTTTTTTCACGACGTGGCGGATGCCGTTGGAGTAGGTTGTTGGTGGTCCTTCGGTGATGAAGTATCCGCAGTCAATGGCTTTGTATAATGCGCTCATGGGATGGCTGAACCAGTGCAGCAGAACATGCTTGAGGTTGTATGATGGGAGCATGTCTACGATTTGGGCTGTTGTTCCGCGTGAGTGAATTATGGCGGGAAGGTCAAGCTTTTCGGCTGAGCGTAGCATCTTGTCGAAAACCATCAACTGCTGTTCCCATACGGTTTCGTACTTGTAGTCCAGCCCGATTTCACCTATGGCTACGACAGCCTTTTTCTGGTGTTGCGTGTAAATCAGGTCCAGGGTTTCTTCAAGCTCATGTTCTTTCAACACATTCACGTTCCAGGGGTGGATGCCTAAGGCAGGGTAAACTGTGCCGGGATGTTTTTCGGCTAGTTTTAGGCTGCCGATACTTGTTTCCAGGTCCATGGAGTTTGAAACTAGTGCGACAACGTTGGAGTTTTTCGCTTCCTCCACGAGTTCGTCTACGCATTTAGCGTATTCCTTGTCGGAAAGGTGAATGTGCGCGTCTATTAACTTCATGTTTTAGTCCTTAGCCGCATTATTGAGTTGAAGCGTTTTTATAATTTTCTTCTTTTTGTGAATACGTTTGATCATCAACAGAAATTTAAAGAGGTATAAGACAAAAAAGGTTAAATATAGCGTTAAAAAGAAAAAGAAGCGACGGAGAAGTCTTTATGACTGATTTAGAATTAGCTGTAGCTCCCATGCACAGATTATGCAAGAAAGCAGGAGCCGACAGAGTAAGTGAAGCCGCAGCGAAAGAGCTGGCGAAGGCTCTAGAGGAAATCGGCATTAAAATCGCGAAAGAAGCGTTAGATTTTGCGATGCACGCTGGACGCAAAACCATCAAATCTGAAGACATTGAAATCGCAGCCAAAAAAGTCATGGGTAAATAGTTTCCTTCTCTTTCTTTTTTTGTTCGTGTTAACGCGGCTCTAACGCGTGAATTTTTGTCTATACCCCCCTCTATATATAGATTAAACCATAGGAACCCACTACGGTTTCTTCTTGCTTCCAAAATTAGTGCGGGGTTTGTTATGGTTCGGCTAAAAAGTTATGGGCGTTGCCTATATTTGCGTTAAGCTTTTGCAGAGGAGTCCCATAGAAACTGGAAATACTCACGCGCAAACCCGACCAACCCCACGTGATTGCTCCATATGACCAAGCTGGGCTTGTCCTCGCCCAAGAAAAGCATGGCTTCTTTGCCGTCCGCTATGACCCCGCCGCCGAACATGTGGTCCCTGACGCGCAACTCGCTTACGGAAGGAGATTTCTTCAGGAAAACCCAATCCTCAGCCTTTCCAGCCACCATGAGTTTGAGGCTCACCGTCTTCTTCAGCCCACCCATCAAAGGGTCCGCCAAGGTGATTATAGCGCGTGCGAATTCTGGAGCCGCAATCATAACCTCTTTCGTGGCCTTCTTCAAAACCTCCTCCAGCTTGGTTAAAACCGCCTGCTGCCCACGCAGAATCAGCATGTCGGGGCGCTCCACCAGCTCCCGCTTCTCATACAACGGCTGCAACTCCTCGGCAACGGTGCTTTCCCAGATTTGATACTTGTCTTCCAGCCTAAGCTTCGTGAACGCCGTAGCCTCCACCGGAGGAACAGGGTAGTATTTGAACGGGCGGCTTTCGGAGCTTTTAACCCAGCCTTTCTGCTTTAGCGAGTTAAGAACCTCATAAATTTTCGAGTAGGGAACAGACGCTTCGCGGCTGACCTTCATAGCCGTCATCTGCCCGCCTTCCAACAGCACGATGTAAGCGTCAATTTCGTAGGCGTTCAACCCCATCTCCCGCAGAGTATCACGGGTGTTTTCGCTGATTGACATCCTGTTTCCCCTAAATCACCTTAGGAAAGGTTTGGAAACATTTATGACTATTTCCGCTCTTAAGACCTTCGAAAGCCAGTACTGGAAGGCACAGTGAAAAACATGAACGAAATCAAAGATACGAAGAGCCTTTGCCCCGAATGCTTGAAAGTTTTAGACGCCCGAATCTTTGAAGACGGCGGCAAAGTCTACATAAAAAAAGAGTGCCCTGAACATGGCGCTTTTCAAGAATTATACTGGTCGGACTATGACCAATATGTGCGCGCTGAGAAACTCAGGTACGACGGCGATGGAATGAACAACCCGCGCACAAAAACAGTCAACGGCTGCCCATACGACTGCGGAATATGCCCAGAACACAAATCACACACCGCCCTCGCCATAATCGACATAACAAACAGGTGCAATCTCACCTGCCCGATCTGTTTTGCGAACGCCGCGGCAGCAGGCTACGTGTACGAACCCACCAAGGAACAGGTCACAGGAATGCTGGAGAACCTGCGCGCGAACGAGCCGGTGCCAGCCACGGCGCTTCAGTTCAGCGGCGGCGAACCCACCATCCGCAAAGACCTCGTTGACTTCATTCGAAAAGCAAAGGAACTCGGCTTCCGACATGTGGAGATAAACACGAACGGACTTCGACTAGCGCGGAGCGTGGATTACTGCCGAGAACTGAAAGAGGCAGGAGCAAGCACGATATACCTGCAGTTTGACGGGTTAACACCTGAAGTTTACAAGTTCATCCGAGGCGTCGACCTCCTCGACATCAAGATGAAAGCCATCGAAAACTGCCGCCAAGCAGGCATACACAGCATAGTCTTGGTGGTCACCCTAGTGAAAGGCGTCAACGACAGCCAACTTGGCGACATCATAAACTTCGCAGTCAAAAACTTCGACATAATAAGATGCATAAACGTTCAACCTGTTTCCCTGTGCGGCAGGCTTCCAGCAGAAGAACGCGCCAAGATGCGAATAACAATCCCCGATTTCATGCGTCTATGCGAGGAACAGACAGAAGGAGAAATCAAGGTTTCAGACTTTTATCCCGTGCCCACGGTTGTTCCAGTTTCAAAAGCGGTAGGAGCCCTCCAAGACAAACGGTACGTGGAGTTCACGGCGCATCCGCACTGCGGCATGGCTACGTACCTCTTCGTGGAAGACGGCAAAATCACCCCAATCACCCGCTACGCGAACGTGAACAAGTTTGTTGCAGCCATGAACAAGATTTACGAGAACGCCTCGGCAGGCAGCAAGAAAAAAGCCAAGCTCCGCCTCCTCGGAGCAGCAAGGCACGTGAAATTCAGCTTCCTCAGAAAATACCTCCTCAGAGTGCTGACGGAGGGAAGCTACCAGTCCTTAGGCGACCTGCAAAGAAAAACCATCCTGCTCTCGTCAATGCACTTCATGGACCCGTACAACTTCGACTTGGAACGCGTGCAAAGATGCGTGATTCACTACGCCGTGCCAGACGGTCGCATAATACCGTTCTGCGCCATGAACTCCATTCACAGACCCGAAGTTGAAAGAGAACTCGGAGTCCCAATCGAAGAGTGGAAGAGCAGGCATAAAGTTGAAATAAGCCAGCCTTTATAGTTCAGCAACCGTCAGTCACAGAAGTGAAAAAGAATGGGTGGAAAAAAGAAACTCGGCTTGAAGCAAATGGAACGCATGCAAGCAAAAAGAGACAGCGAAGATAAAACAAAAGAGAAAAAGAAGGAAAAAGCCGCACCGAAAGAAAGAAGAACAATAGCAGTAGTCGTCCCAGACGCGAAGAACGAGAAGATAGTTAAAGAAGTAAAGAAAATGAACGTTTTAACGCCTTACGCCGTGGCTTCACGCTTCAACATACGAATAAGCGCAGCCAAAGACTTCTTGGAGCAGCTGGAACAAAACGGCGCGGTGCAGTTGGTCTCAGGAAGCCACAAAATAAAAATATACAAACCCGCGGCTGACTAATTCGCTCCACGGCATATTCTGACTTTTAAGAGCTTTCACAATCGAAAATGGAGCAGCTGAATTGAAATTTCCAGAAAGAGTTTACACTGAGAAAGAAGTTAAAACCGCAAGAGAACTCGTAAAAAACGGGTACAAACACGTTTTAACAGTAGAAGGAAGCCCGAAATTCAAACAAAAAGTAAACCAAGCTCTCGAACTGGTAAAGACAGCGGGTTACTACGAGTTTTTAAGAACTTACATCCGTCAGATAAAAGAGATTGATGGGATAACTCAACTTCGCGAAACCGAAGCCGGGATGTGGGCGAATAAGTTTGCAGTTGAAAACCCCGTTGACGCCGCAAGCCTCCTCATCCAGAAAGCCCATCACATGCAAGAATACATAGAAGGAGAACTGTACTATGGAGGAAACGCAGAAAAGCGTTCGGTTGAAAAACGCATACATTTCTTGGAAGTTTTGAAAGAAAAGAGCCAAGATGAAAACGTGAAAAAAGAGTGCGCGCGGCTCCTGCAGATGTGGGCAGACAGCTCAATAGCCTTTTAACTTATTAACTCAACTTTAATGGTTGCACCGCTTTTAACCTGCTTGAACAGGTCCAGATTTTTGGTAATTTTCCCCAGAATGTTCACTGGACTGTAAGGCTGCGATTCACCGAAAAACACGCACAAAGCGCTGCCCATGGGCCAAAAAGCTATGGCTCCGGTTTCCACCGTGGGCTTGGCTTTTTCTTCGCCGATTTTAACTGGAATTTCAAAATAAACCTCTTCTTTCCATAAAGCGGCTCTGCCCTCAACAGGAAGCTTACGGACGATTGTATCCACCGTTCTAGGCGCCAAAAACCGCACTAACTCCCCTTCCGCTTCACCTAACGCCTCTATCACGAACTTAACTTTAACCCGTGAAATATCTTCGTCAGACACTGTTCAACGCTTCCTTAAGAAAACCATCCACATTTCGAGACAGACAGGATTATTACTTGAAAATCATATTTAACTCTTACAGTCCGTTAATTCACTTTAACATTTTCCACAAGTCAATTACGGTAATAAGGCAGCAGAGCAGCAAGAGGCACGCTACAAGAGGTCAAGAAGCGTCTTGCCTATGTAATCTACCTGAGCCTCCGTGACACCGGGGTGAACGGGTAAAGAGAAGACCTGCTTAGCGGCTTTCTCTGTTTCGGGCAGTTTGCGCTCGCCAAAAGTCTCTTGATAATAGGGCATCGTGTGCACGGGATGCACGTAGTACGCCGCGGCGCCTACGCCCTTCTTCTTAAGCTCTTCCAGAATCTTGTCGCGTTGAGCCTCGTCGCCGTCTCTGAGCCTAACGGTGTAGAGATACCAGCTGTGCAGCCGGTCTTTCGTTTCCTTTGGCAACTGCAGTCTTTCCGTTTTAGCCAGAATTTCGGTTAACCTTTGGGCGTTTTTGCGTCGTTTAGCCAAGAAAGCAGGCAACTTTTCCAACTGCACTAAGCCGATGGCGGCTTGTATCTCCGCCATGCGATAGTTGTGGCCAAGCATGATGGACGCGTACTTGGCTTTCTCCCCGTGAGTTCGAATCAGCCGCAGCGTCTCCGCCACCTCATCGCTGTCGGTTGTTACCACGCCGCCTTCGCCCGTGGTTATGTTCTTGCTTGCGTAGAGGCTCCAGCATGCAGCATCAGAGAAAACACCCGCGGGTTTTCCCGCGTAGGTTGCGCCGTGAGCTTGAGCTGCGTCTTCAACGACAACCAAGTGGTGTTCCGAGGCGATGTCTTTTATAGGTTTAGCATCTGCGGAGAAGCCGTATAGGTCCACGGGCACTACTGCTTTGGTTTGTTTGGCCACGTTCTTTTCGATTTCAACGAGAGAAATGTTGTAGGTTTCAGGGTCGATGTCGGTGAAAACGGGTTTGCCGCCAGCCATAACGACCGCTTCAGCTGTAGCTACAAAAGTGAAGCTGGGCAGTATCACTTCGTCGCCTTGTTTAACGCCAACGGCTACGACCGCAGAGTGCAACGCTGCTGTTCCCGTGTTCACGGCTATAGCATGTTTTACGCCAGCGAACGCTGCAAAGTTTTTCTCGAACTGCGTAACCATGGGACCCACGCCAAGCGCGCTGGTTAACGGGCCACTTCTCATTACTTTAACAACAGCTTCGATTTCTTCTTCTCCGATTAATGGAACATTTATGGGAATCAACGGTTTTTGCCTCCAAGCAATTACAGATAGTGTTTACGGGTTTCGTATTTCAAGTTAACTATGCAATTTGGGAAAACGAAGTTGAAAAACAGGAGTTATTCGACAGGCATCAGATATTCTGTTTTGTAGTCAGCTACGACTGTTATTTTGCGGTCTCGAAAAGCAGCATCCAAGGTTGGGTCGCCAGTGTCAACCCTCAGACTGGTCAAGCTTCTCAACTTGCCTTCCGTGGCAACCACCGTTATGTTGTCTAAACCTACACAGTGAATTACAGACGGGCTTATCTGCTGGTTTCCCCTTCCGAAAATGAAACCTTGACCCCCAATCGGAGTGACGATAATCTGCGCGGTTTTTCCTTCTATTTCTTTTAGTATTTGCTTCTCATTCACGTCTTTAGCCACAATTTTCTTGTTGCAGAAAAGGTCTACACCCAACAACGTTTTTTTCGCGTCCAACAGGTCGCCGATAGTGCGCGTAGTGGTTCCAGGTCCAATAATGTAGACTACGTCGGGCTTCATTATTTCAGTTATGTATACTCCGATAGCAGCGTGGTTGCGCAGTTCACTCGCCGTCATGGGACTCGCCACCTTATTCACTTGGATCAAGTGAGGCTCATAAGGAGCCAACACATACCCGTAGAGTTCAGCGGAAACGTTGCCTTTTCTGAAAGCTTTCTCGTTAACATCCATCACCTCGGCTTCCCTAAGCGGCAACTTTTCGTATAGAAAACGCATAACTACACGAGCGGCGGCTTGAGGGTTCACTGCAAAAACGGCACTGTGCATCTTGACTCCTGTTGGGACACCAAGCACGGGCAAAGCCATGTCAACCGCTTTCAGTATGTCTCTGGCTGTGCCGTCTCCGCCGCAAAAAACCAGAAGCGCGACATCTGCGTCCGCCATTTTCTTCGCAGTAGCCGCAGTATCTTCA
>CAZPND010000058.1:0-12214 GCA_964587975.1 uncultured Candidatus Bathyarchaeia archaeon | reverse complement strand
CTTTCCAAATTTTCTTGCTGTAACATTCAGGACATTCTCTACTTGCGTGTTCACCTCCTTCAAGCTTTTGATTAATTTGCTTCTTCAGCTTTTGAGCCTCCTAGTATCGGGATTCTAAAAGTAAGGGCGTACGTCCCGACCGTCGTACTTTTCTCAGGAACCCGTCAACAGGAAGCTACTCCGCAAATACCTGAGCTATATTCGCGAAGCAATGCGCGCATTATGGGGTTTATACTAGTTTTAGCCCAATCGCTTGTTTATCTTAATTCTCAAAACGGAATATAAGTTTGGCTATCAAAATTCAGCTTGTTTTGCATCGCTATATAAGCATCTATTATAGTAAGGAAAAATCTTGTAAACAATACTTGTTTATTGGAAATTGTTTCAAATGAAAAAGCACATTTCCTCCGCACAAATTCGTTAGCGCGCGCTGGAGGAATCATGATTTTTCTCAAGATGACAGTATATCTTTAGACTTACATTCAATAAATGAAAAAAGAGAGTTGTTTTATTGTTTACTCAGCTTTGACTTCTTTTAGGTTTTTGAATTCTAGAAGGGATTTGTTCAGGGTTATTACGTCACCGACTTCCTTAACTGCAGTGATAGGCAAACAGACTTTTAAAGACCCAAACATAGGCTTTTTGAAATTAAGTTCCTTTGTAGCCTCTTTAGTTAATTCCACATCCAAACTGGTTATTTGCCAAGTTCCTGTGTCAGCATGAGTGCCGTCAATTTCTCCAAGAGTGAAGGCATCGGCAGTGATTACTTTCATTCCATTCATATTGCCAACTTTCAAATTTAAAACACCTAATGTTAGATTAGTCAAACAAATATTTGAGCTTTTAATTAATGGGGAATAATTGAACCAACAGCTTAAATTTTTCTCAATATATGACATTATATCTGAGTTCAGAAGGGATAAGGACTTACTTAAAAAGAAAAAGAAGGTGATTTAGTAGTATTTTTTGGTGGCGAAAGCCGCTATTGATGGTCCTATGACTATTGCAACTGCAATTAGTCCTGCTGCCCTAGCAATGTCATTAGTGATGTTGAAGACGTCTAGTGCCCAGTTGGCTACGCCCAAAGCGAAGACCGCAAGAACTATGGCTATTATGATGCCAATGATGCTGATGACAAGTTCCTTTAGGGTGTTTGCTGCCTTTGTTGCCATTTTTAAACCCGTAGAATAATGTTTTTGATTTATGAACTTAAAACATTTGCGCCTTTGTGACCTTTCAAGATACTTAAAACAGCTGTAATGGCGTAAGAAATCAGGCTATTCTCATCAGCTTTTTTCCAAGAAGTCTTTTCTCATAATTGCAGGAATAGGCGGCAATATTTTTTCTTCAGCAAGCTTCTTCTTAACAAGTTCAGAAACCCCAGATTTGATGAACTCCTCGTTTTCAGGAGCATTAATCCAAAACAAAGCTTCTATTTCGGTTGTCCATTCTTTGCACCTAACTACGAATCTTATTTCTCGTTTTCTCTTTAAATCAAATACAACATTTGAGTGACCACGAATCACCCCCCCTTCAATTGCAGTCTTGGCTTTTTCAACATCAAAAACGTAATCTATGGAAAAAACAACATTTGTGACTGTTTCTTTTCCGCCTCCAGTAAGATTAATGATTTTTTCCTTCAACAACAAAGAATTCGGCATGATTATTTCGTTCCTTTCATAAGTCTTCAAGACAGTAGTGCGAAGGCTTATCCCAGTAACAACACCTTTCAAGGTTCCAACTTGAATAACATCTCCGATTTTGAATGTCTTCCCTGTAAAAATTAGAAGACCTGAAACCCAGTTTTCTATTATATCCTTTAAAGCAAAGCCAATTATTAACGCGCCGACGCCAAGACCCGCCAGCAAACCCGTTACGTCAACTTCGAAAATCCATAAAATCATAATTGCAGCTATCGAATAAATGACAATTTGGAGGAACCGTTTGACATTGTTAATTGCTCTTTTTATAGCTTCGTTTTTGGCTCCTATAACTTGTGTCAATAAATGATTGAATAGTTTCAGAAGAAGAAAAGCACTTACAACTATTATTACAACTTGGATTACACGCGTTAAGATGACAACATCAATAAGTTCCAGCATTGCTGTTCTCTAACGAATAGGTAAATAATCGAAAGATAAACTTTTTGAATTCATAAATTTCTCAAGATATGACAGTATATCTCCAGTTAAGGCTCGGCGGCTCCTCGCCTGCCTCGCTCCAACGCTCCAGCAAAACGGCAGGATAAGGCAAGCAGTAATTGTTCGGTCGCTCCTGTAAAATCTGGTTCCCTCACTTCGTTCGGCAGACCGCATAGACCCGCTTGCTACACTCGCGACTCGGCAACCGCTCGCGCTCCGTGTTCCGCCAGATTTTGGCTCGCTTACAACAAAGACAACCCTTAGGTAAACTCGACTCTTTAACTTAGCTTAGTGAAGGGTTAAGTGTCATAAAAAACTTTATTGATTGCAATCAATCTAAATTACAGCAGTGGTTTTTTCGAGCCTCTCCCTCAGTGCGACTAAAAACCTATTGTATGTGAGTTAATATGTGTAAAAAAAGAATTGAGTTTTTTCGCAAATATTAACTACTTAAACCGCTAATATAATTAAGATAGAAGGGGTAATTTATTTGAGTGTTCCTCAAGGGCTCATAGAATTGGTAAGAACTTACAACCCTTATTATTATCTTGGTCCTGTTCCTAAAAAAGAATTTTTCTTTGACCGTGAAGAAGAATTGGATACGGCATTTGTGGTCGTAAAGCAAATATTAAAAGGTAGTATGGGCGGCATACTGGTAGCGCGCGCTGAAAATTTTCTGAATCTGTCCATTTTTAGCTTAAACGTCCACACTTCAACGTCAAAATCAAGCAAAGAAGCGCCGATGAATCCTAGAACCTTCCACGGATTAGCTTTTAGCTCTTCGTTTAGTAGGTTTAGTTGGATTTTTCGGGTTTTAGAACTGCAAAGGGATGTTATTAAGTCGGAGAGCGCCTTACGGAATTGCCCTGAAACGTAGAAAGCCTTTTTGCGAAAAACCCAACACATAGCCAGCGTCATTACACCCTTTTCATCTGAACTATCATACTCTGAGCATTTTATTATGTACTTTTCCAAGTATCTTATACCGCCGTGTAAGTCGTCAACCGCCCTAATATATACCCAGCTGTGCCAATGCTTAGCAATTTCGTCTTTTGCCTCAATTCTCCAACGCAAGACAACCTTTCCTTTTTTGTTTCGTTCATAAGACGGAAAGACCTTAAATTTATGTTCTTTAAACAAATAAATAGCGTGAACATGGGGGAAACCGTTTTCGTAGCTTTCCCAAGTCCTAAAAATGGAAAAAGCCCCGTATTGCTTCCTAAGATTAGCATTGAACCGATTAAATTCAACACCTAAATTTTTCCAAGCGTCAACAAAATAACAAAGTTTAGTATCATAAGTTAACGTCAGAAACAAAAGATTACTGTATGGCTTTTTCCAATAATCAAAGGAAACGTTCTCAGTACGAACTTTAATTCCAGAAAGGCGGAGTTCTACACGATTTTTATAAACATCATTGCCTCTTTTAGCGCATTTAACTGCTACATACTCATATTCACCACCTTTAGTTTTCCAATTTTCCCTTAAGTGACACATAACCATGTACTTTGCTTCTATAATCCACTTGACGAAATTTTCTACAATATCTGGAATGTCATAAACGCCTTTTTCGAGTATGGAGCGCAAATATCCCGCCAGAGTAACCATTTTCCAAAGGACAGAGAGCGCCCTGAACGGATACAGCAAAAAAGGGAAAGAGGCGGGAGGCATCTCCATTTTTAGTGCTAGCAACTCTTAAATGTGCGATTACTATCTTGACAAGTGAAAGCCAAACTTGGTAAAACTTGTTGGAAGGCTGAGCGATGTCTGAAATTGGATTAAGAACAAGGATGATTGTTAAAGACGTCATGAGCAGTCCCGTGGTAACCTTAGCTGAAGACAAAACCTCAAACAATGTTGCTCACATCATGGATGAAAACGAATTAGGCTGCGTTATAGTCACGAACAAAGCTGGAAAACCCGTTGGCATATTAACAGAACGCGACTTGGTGATAAGAGTTCTATCAAAAAATCTCAAGCCTGACGCCATAAAAGCGAAGGAAATCATGACTTCCCCGTTAGTCACTATAGACCCTGACGCGACAGTAAGCGAAGCCGCAAGAAGAATGAGCAGACTCAACATCCGCCGGCTCGGCGTGACCTACAAAGGCAACCTTGTAGGACTAGTTTCAAGCAAAGACATTCTCGCCGTAATGCCTGAACTAATGGAAATGATTCAAGAAAGAAGTCGCATCGAAAGTGCAGTTGAAGCGGAGGAAACTGAAGAAGAAGAAACTCCTCTTTCCGGGTACTGCGACCGTTGTGGCGTGTTCTCAGAAGACTTGAAAGACGTAAACGGACAGAACTTGTGCGAAGACTGCCGCATCGAATTAGAAAACGAAAAATAAACGTCACTCTTTCGAAACCACGCGGTAGCCTATTCCATTCAAAACAAACTTATTATCTTCCCTAATAGTTATTCACAGCAGAGCGCGTTAAACTTGATTGTTGACTCCGTACTGACAAACGCCAAAGCTTACCTGAAACAGGAAATAGTTGACTGTAGCATAGCCATCGAAAACGGCAAAATCTTCAAAATAGGCAAAGAAACACACATGCCCAACGCAGACGAGAAAACCAACCTCCGAAACCTTCTAGTCCTTCCCGGCTTGATTGACGTTCACGTGCATCTCCGCGATGAAGGAAAAGCCTACAAAGAAGACTTCTACACAGGAACCGTTGCCGCGGCTGCAGGCGGAATGACAACAGTTTTAGATATGCCCAACAACGCCCCCGTGACCATGAGCGCAGAAACCTTGAAGAACCGCATGCGACTCGCAGAACAAAGCGTTCTTGTTAATGTTGGCTTTTACTCCGAATTCCCAAAAGACTTACGCGAGGTCACAGGCATTGTCGCTCAGGGCGCAGTGGGCTTCAAACTCTTCATGGCAAGCCAAGTTGGCGGATTAAACGTTGACGACAATAAAGCGTTACAAGAAGCATTTACAAAAGTCGCTGAAACAACTGTTCCAGTTGCGGTGCATGCGGAAGACAAAGCGTTGTTGACGGAGAACGAAGAAAAGCTGAAACGAGCCAAGCGACACGACGCAAAAGCGTTCCTCAAGGCTCATACGGAACGTGTGGAGCTTAAAGCCGTTGAACGCCTGTTGAAGATAAGCGCGCAAACTGGTGTGCGATTGCATTTCTGCCACATGACGACCGAACAGGGCTTGAACGCCGTCATTGAGGCAAAAAAATCCGGCAGGAACGTAACCTGCGAAGTGACCCCCCAGCATCTTTTGTTGTCAAGCATCGACTTTGAGCGCAACGGCTTAATGTTAACCATGATGCCACCTCTCCGCGGCGAAAGCCACATCGAAGCGCTTTGGAAAGGAATCATTGACGGCGGGGTTGACGTTATAGGCTCAGATCATGCCCCTCACGCCTTAAGTGAAAAGTCCGCTGGCAGTGTTTGGGACATTAAAGTTGGCGTGCCTGGTCTTGAAACCACCCTTCCTCTAATGTTGACGATGGTTAGAAAGAACCGAATAACCTTGGCGCGTGTGGTTCAGCTGCTTTCAGAAAAACCCGCAGAAATCTTCCACCTGAAAGACCGCAGCCGCCTAGAGCAGGGCAGAAAAGCAGATTTAACCGTTGTAGATTTCAACCGTAAATTCAGAATTGACGCGTCAAAATTCCATTCCAAAGCGAAGTACTCGCCCTTTGACGGCTGGAAAGTTCAAGGTAAACCCGTGAAAACACTCGTTAACGGCTTACTAGTCATGGACGAGCAAGAAATCGTGGCGAAAGCAGGCAGCGGCAGCATAATTCGGGGAGACCATGCGTGAAATTCATCGCGGATGGCATGCTTGGAAAACTAACCCGGTGGCTTCGCATGCTGGGGCAAGACGTCAAGTACTCCAATCAATCTGAAGACGCAGAACTCATTGCCACCGCTGAGAACGAGCATCGTGTTCTCCTCACAAGAGATTTCGAACTTTACCAACGCGCCTCAGCCAAAGGCATTGACGCTTTCTACGTTGAAGGACATACAGAAGCTGAGAAACTAGCTGGACTTGCTGAGCGATTCGGTTTTTCTTTGACGATAGACCTGAATCGTTCTCGCTGCCCGAAATGCAACACTCAAATTCAATCGACACCTAAAGAGAAGCTTGCAGACAAAGTTGAAAAAAACACGTTCGCCTATTACGAGGAATTTTGGACATGCCCAAAATGCGGTAGCGTCTACTGGCAAGGTGCTCACTGGACAGGAATCCGCGCGACCCTTGAAGAAGCAAAGCAAATTAAAAATTCAAAAGCTTAACTTTTGAGCAGCCACTTCAACGGAATATCCTGAAAAGTTCCGTCAGGCAGCGTCCTTCTGATTGTGATGGGTAGGATGCCGCCTTCGAGTTCTTCCACGGCGATGTCAATCGGGTTTGATATGGCCTCGTTAATCTCAAGAAGTATCGGGGCACCCATAGAAATCTGAAGAGCCCTAGCTCCCACTATCCTTGCTTTCTCAAACCGCGTTATTTTCGGAGGACCCACCGTTATTTTTTCTTTTTTAGACGTGTTTTAATACTCTCCAGCGCCCGGATACATTCCGCCAGGAGCTCCTCCTCCTCCCGGTGGCATTGGAGGCGCCTTCATTTTGCCAGCGGCTATCACATCGTCGATTTTAAGAATCATGGAAGCCGCTTCGGTTGCCGACTTAATTATCTGCTTTTTAACCGTGATTGGCTCGAAAACCCCTTTCTTTGCCATGTCTTGAACTTTTCCTTCCAGAACTTCTATACCCGCCCAGGTTTCCCCTTTCTCATGTCTGGACCTTAATTCTGACAAAATGTCTATAGGATCTAAACCCGCGTTCTCCGTAAGCGTAATCGCCACAGCCTCTAAAGCTTCTGCAAAAATTCTAACCGCCAACTGCTCTCTTCCCGGCAAAGTCTCCGCGTACTTCTTGAGCGCGCTTGCCATTTCAAGCTCTGGAGCGCTGCCTCCCGCTACTACTTTGGGTTCTTCAAGTATGTCCCTGATTACGCACAAAGCATCGTGAATTGAACGCTCCGCCTCTGCCGTTATGCGGTTTGTTCCGCCCCGTATCAAGAGTGTAACTGCCTTCGGGTGCTTGCAGCCTTCGATGAAAGTCATTTTGTCGTCTCCGATTCTACGTTCTTCCACGAGTGCTGCGTATCCAAGGTCTGCTGATTTGATGTCGTCCAGCTTGGTTACTATTCTGGCGCCCGTGGCTTTTGCTAGTTTTTCAACGTCTGACTTTTTCGCTCTTCGAATGGCTACTATGCCTTGCCTGGCAAGAAAATGCTGAACCATGTCGTCGATGCCTTTTTGGCAAATGATAACATTGGCGCCTGCAGCTACGATTTTGTTAACCATGTCTTTAAGCATGGCTTCTTCCTGGTCAAGGAACGCTTCAATCTGATCAGGGGTTTCAATGTTGATTTTTGCGTCATACTCCGTCTTTTCATTTTCTAAAGACGCGTCAAGTAATGCGATTTTAGCTTTCTCCACCCGTTTAGGCATTCCAGAATGCACGATTTCTTTGTCAAGAACAATGCCTTTTATCAGGCTTGTGTCGCCAAGGGATTCACCGGTTTTCTTTTCAACTTTGACGTCTTCCACATCCACCTTGTACGTGCCGTCTTCTTTTTCTGCAACCTCCAGCATAGCTTTGACCGCTATATCCGCCAAGTACTCTTTGTATTCAGCCACAATCTTGCTTGCCATAGAAGTTATGGCGGCTTTCTTCAAGTAATCCTGCTTCTTCAGGTCTACGGGTATCGCTATTTTCTCCAAAGTTTCCAACGCTTTTTCTGCGGCTTTTTTGTACCCGTCGATTATTATGGTTGGGTGTATGTTTTTGTCTATCAACTCTTCAGCCTTGTTTAGAAGCTCACCGGCTATTACGACGGCGGATGTGGTTCCGTCGCCTGCTTCATTATCCTGTGCTTTGGCAACTTCGACCATCATCTTGGCTGCTGGATGTTGAATGTCCATTTCATCCAAAATTGTGCGACCATCGCTTGTTATAGTTACATCGCCGAAGCTGTCCACAAGCATTTTTTCCATGCCTTTAGGTCCTAGGGCGCTTCTTATGCTTTCAGCCACGATTTTCGCGGCAGTTATGTTTCCGTGTTGCGCCTCTCTTCCGCGAGACCTGTTTGATCCTTCCCTTAATACGAGAACTGGCACCCCGCCAGCTTGTGCAGGTGCTGACAAATCAAGATAACCTCCTTTAATGCGCAAAACAACAAAACACAATTGCCATATAAGTTTTTCTAGACTCAATGTATCGAACTTAGCTAAATTTTGAAGTTTTTTCCGTAAACGGCTCAGCTTTTTTGAGCATTTCCCTCTTGGGTTAGTTTAGCTTAGTACACGGCTATTTTTGCTACACCCTTAACTTTTAACAGCTCAGAGATTAATTCGCCTGGGATTTTTTTCTCCACAATCAGCGTGAGTTTTGGTTCGGGCGAGAGTTCAGGGTCGTCTACAATCGCCTGTCTGATGCTTAAGTGGGCTTGGGAAAGAATCATGGCTGATTTGGCTAAGATGCCGGGTGTTTTTGCGTCATCCGGGGTTATTTCTACCACACCTAAGTTGAGGGGTTTGGCGATTTCTTTCAACGAATGCCCAGCAGGTCGTAACTCCTCAAAAATTAGCCTAAGTTCTCGGTTGGCTTTGATTGTGTTTAGCGTCTCGTTCACTGTGCGCCTGTCCACTCCAGCGACTCTTGCTATGCGCACTGGTGGAATCTCGATTTGGTTGAGGTAGATTCTTCCATGTTTTGCGCTTAGTCCGTTTTCTACGAGAACACGAGCTACTTTGAGTCGTTCGGGATATTCTTGCAGGTGTTTTTTGATTTGGTTCCACATGAAAACAGTTTCCTTCATGTACATTTGTGTACAGTAAAGTATAAATGTGCTGGTCAAGTTCCTAATGAAAACACAAACGGAAGAGAAGCACCATGCCAAGTAGAAAAATACTTCTAGACGAAGATCAGATACCAAAACAATGGTATAATATCACTCCCGATTTACCTAAACCGCTTCCACCTTTCATAGATGCTGAGACAAAGGAGCCTGGAGCGGGAATTGTCCCGAGAATATTCCCTAAAGCGATTCTCGGTCAAGAAATGAGTAAGGACCGATGGATCAACATCCCTGATGAAGTAAGAGAAATTTACAGAATTTGGCGACCCACCCCCCTCTTTAGAGCCCTTGGACTGGAGAAGGCTCTGAAGACTCCCGCAAAAATCTACTACAAGTACGAAGGTGTCAGCCCAGCGGGAAGCCACAAAACCAACACCGCCGTCCCCCAAGCTTACTACAACCTAAAAGAAGGCACAGAACGTTTGACCACAGAAACCGGTGCCGGTCAATGGGGTTCCGCGTTGTCTTTCGCCGCCGCCATGTTCAACCTAAAAGCAACAGTCTACATGGTCCGAGCGAGCTTCGACCAGAAACCCTACCGGAAAATGTTCATGCAAGCTTTTGGAGCACAATGTTACGCAAGCCCCAGCGAACAAACCGAGGCGGGCAGAAAAATCCTAGCTGAAGACCCAGACAGCACAGGTAGTTTAGGCATCGCCATTAGCGAAGCCGTGGAAGATGCTTTAGTGAACGAAAAAGAAGCTAACTATACCATAGGCAGCGTTTTCAACCACGTTCTATTGCATCAAACCGTAATAGGTTTAGAGACTCAACAGCAGATGAAAATCGCGGAAGATTACCCCGATGTGATATACGGCTGCATAGGAGGCGGAAGCAGCTTCTCAGGGCTGTTCTGGCCGTTCTACTACGATAAAGTAACTAAAAAAGCGCCGAAAGAAACGCAGTTTGTAGCCACAGAAGCAACGGCTTGCCCCAAAGTCACTAAGGGCGAATACAAATATGATCACGGCGACACAGCGAGAATAACTCCGCTAGTTCCCATGCACACGTTGGGACACGATTTCATCCCCGCCCCGATACACGCGGGCGGATTGCGCTACCACGGAATAGCTCCTACCATAAGCGTATTAGCATCCGAAAATCAGTTGCAAACGGAAGCGTTTAACCAGATAGAGGTCTTCGATGCAGCAAAGCTCTTCATCCGCAGCGAAGGCATTATACCCGCACCTGAACCATCTCACGCAATCAAAGGCGCCATTGACGAAGCCTTGAGATGCAAGGAGACAGGGGAAGAGAAAACCATTCTGTTCTTGCTTTGCGGTCATGGCTTCTTCGACATGCAAGCGTACGATGAATACTTCAACGGCAGACTGCAACCCTACGAGTACCCAACGCAGAAAGTGGCGGAATCCATGGAGAAACTACGCAAGCTCTATCCTTGGCTGGAAGACGTCAACAAGAAGTACATAAGCTGCGAACCACTCTAAACGCCCAAAACTGATGAGAGCGTCCTTTTTCTCTTTATATTTTTCTTTAATAAATTTTTTTACTGCGTACATTATCTCACTGCCTTGCTTTCCTGATAGTCATTAACTTTTATTCACCTAAAGAGTAAAATAACAATCAACTGGTGCCGCTTATGAGTACCAAAAACAAATTATCACCCAAAAGCGACAGGACTCCTCCAACAAAGACAATCGGCTTAATCGTCAACCCCGTGGCTGGAATGGGCGGGGCTGTGGGGCTTAAAGGAACAGATGGCGAAGCAATAGTTAAGCAAGCTAGGTCTCTCGGTGCAACTCCAGTAGCCCCAGCAAGAGCAGAAGCCTTTCTGTCCGAGTTGAACCCTGCTAAAAGTAACGTGCGGCTCTTGGTAGGGGCTGGAAGCATGGGGGAATACGAAGCTAAAAGCTGCGGTTTCACCTACAACGTTCTAGGCGCGAGGAAGAAAGAAACCAGCGCTGAAGACACCGTAGCCATAGCAAAGAAAATTGTGGATGCTGGCGTTGCTCTCCTGGTTTTTTGTGGCGGAGACGGAACCGCCCGAGATGTGCAAGCAACGGTTGATATGGTCGTGCCAGTGCTTGGGGTTCCAACGGGGGTCAAGATGCACAGCGCTGTTTTTGCGGTGAACCCACGCGCTGCAGCCAGAGTGGTTGTGCGATTTCTGCGTGAGGAACTGCCGCTGAGGGAAGCCGAAGTAATGGATGTTGACGAGAAAGCCTTCCGAGAAGGTCGCTTGTCCGCTGAACTCTACGGATACGTTTTAACTCCTTACGAGCCTCATCTGATACAAGCAAACAAGTTGGCCAGCCCGATGACGGAGAGTGAACTGCGGAACCAAGCAGCCATCGCAGTGCACATAATCGAAGACATGAAGCCCGACATCATCTACATTATTGGGCCAGGAACCACCACCCGAGCCATCGCGGGCGTCTTGGACGCTAAGAAAACCCTCCTAGGCGTTGACCTATTTCTTAACAAGAAAATCTTGGCAAGTGACGTGAACGAAACCCAAATTTTGGAGTCAATAAGTGGAAAAGCCGCGCAGATTATCGTTACGCCCATCGGAGGTCAAGGCTTCATATTCGGAAGGGGAAATCAGCAGATAAGCGCCAAAGTAATTCGGCAGGTTGGCATAGACAACATAGTTGTGGCCGCCACCGCAAGCAAGCTTAGACGATTGAAAAGCTTACGCGTTGACACCGGCGACCCCGACCTGGATGATGCTTTTCGAAAGCGGGAAATCAAGGTGGTAGCCGACTACAAAATCGAGCATAAGATGCAAGTTGAGTAAACTGTTGTTTCAGTGGTAAATTGAAATATAGAACCTCACGCAGTAATCTGTTATTACCTAGAGGCTGAAAGCTTGATTCCCATAAATCTTCCAGAAATCGGCGAAGAAGAAATCGAAGCCGTTGTAAAAGTCATGAGACGCGGACCATTAACCAACGCGCTTGGCGCCGGTCCCGCGGTTACTAAATTCGAGGAAAACTACGCTAAATTTGCGGGCGTGAAGCATGCTGTGGCGGTTAACAGCGGAACTGCGGCGTTGCACTCCGCCATAGTCGCTGCGGGCGTTAAGCCGGGCGACGAGGTGATACTGCCCAGCTTCACTTTTGTGGCTACAGCCGAAGCCGTTGTTATGGCCGGCGGCAAACCCGTGTTCATCGACATAGACCCTGAAACCTACAACATTTCTCTCGTTGAAATCGAAAA
>CAZPND010000057.1:0-12254 GCA_964587975.1 uncultured Candidatus Bathyarchaeia archaeon | reverse complement strand
CCGCAACAACCTCAACCGCGTTCCCGCAAATTCTGCAAACATAAAGGTCTCCAACGTTAGTCACCGTTTCACCTCCAACACATCTTTCATTATTTTTTCATGCTTTTAACCATAACTGAGCCGCTTAGAGCCGAAACAGCCGCGGCTTATTTGATGAGTTTTCTCTTCATCAAGTAGATGCTAAGTGCAAAGAGCAGCACAGTCACTATGGCTATCCAGAAAACAGCCAGAAACAGCAGCCATTCAGGACTCAAGCCGCCTAACGTTTCAATCTTGCCCACAATCAGCACGCGCGATAAGTCCGTTACATGCGTCAACGGTAAGGCGGCTACCGCGATGGTTTGAAGCGGACTTGGAAAAGAGGCCAGCGGGATGAAAGTGTTGCTTATTAGAAACATAGGCGTGATGAGCAGAAACGTGGGGTAATTGAAGAAGTCGATGTTCGGAGCCAAAGCAGTGAAGCACATTCCCAACGCTGCAAACATCAGTCCTCCAAAAAAAGCAACGGGTAGCATCAGCAAGAACCACGGAGTAGAAATTAACCCGAAGACGGCAACCACCGCCAAAACAATCGCCGAGTTGAACGTCGCTCTGGTTGCGCCCCATAGAAGCTCACCAGCTATCACCTCTTCCACGTTAATAGGCGTGGCGATTATGGCGTCAAATGTTCGCTGATAGTACATGCGAACGAACGAGGCGTAAGTGCACTCAAAAAAGCCCCCGTACATGACTGTTATCGCCACTAATCCAGGCGCTATCCACTGAATATAAGAAACGCCCTCAATTTGAGTCACGAACGTACCTAATCCAAAACCGAACGCAAGCAAGTAAAGAATCGGTTCGATAAGAGACGGCAAAAAGTTCACGTGCCACTTTTTCATGAAAACATCAAAGTTTCTACGCCAAACCGCCCAAACACGATAAGTCAGCTTGGGCAGTCGAGAAACAGATGGCGACGGGTTGACGTTTTCTGTCATTCCCTCAGTTTCCTCCCCGTGAGTTTAAGAAACACATCTTCCAAGTTCGCGTTGCGTATGGTCATGTTTACGCCGGGGAATTTCTTTATGATTCGCTCAAAAACGCCGTGCCTGTTGACGAACACGCGAATTTGGTCTCCGAAAATTTCAATGTCCGCTTCAGGCAGTTCTTTCTTCAATGCGTTCAAAATGACCTCGTTGAATGGGACTTCTAAAACGTCCTCGCCTACATGCTCCTTGATGAGCTTTTGAGGTACGCCTGTTTCGATTACTTTGCCATTATCCACAATAAAGACCCGGTCGCACAATGCTGCTGCCTCATCCATATAGTGCGTCGTCAAAATGATGGTTACTTCCTGTTTTAGTAAGCTGCGAATTTCATCCCAAACGATGTGCCTGCCTTGAGGGTCTAAACCCGTTGTTGGCTCATCCAAGAGGAGGATTTGCGGCTGGTTGATCAACGCTCGGGCTATGATTAAACGTCGTTTCATGCCTGTGGAAAGCTCATCGATTGCCTTGGTTTGTTTTTCCTCAAGCTGGAAGAACTTAAGCAACTCCATGGCTTGTTTGGCTGCTTCAGCTTTCGGAATGTCGAAGTAGCGCGCGTAAACCTGCAGGTTCTTAATAACCGTGAAGTCGGGGTCAAGGTTGTCTTCTTGCGGTGCCACACCCACCATCCGTTTTATCTCCCGAGAATGCGTGGAAACATTCATCCCAGCCACGGTTAATTCGCCTTCGGTCACGGGCGAAAAGCAGTAAATCATGCGAACGGTAGTGGTTTTTCCAGCGCCATTAGGACCCAGAAAGCCGACGCACTCCCCCTTGTGAACTTCAAAGTTTATGTGGTCTACTGCCGTGAAACTGCCAAACTTCTTAGTTAAATCATGCGCTTTAATTAGACTCTCCGAAGAAAACACATTCTCTCCCAAAAATTACCCCAGCCTTAGCAGGTCTTCAACACATGCTACGGTTAAGCTTTCCCCGAAAGATACTGGCAGTAACCAAAGTTTATCGGACCTTTCGCTGTGTTTTCACACGGGAAATCAGGACACTCAAAGCATACTCTTACGCTTTTATTGAAAGCGCAGGTGGCTATTTGGCACATCTTATTCTGTTTCGGGAGGCATCCAGCGTCGCCATTCGGGCAGAGACCTTTTTGCATTCGAGGACATTTTTCGCAGGCTATCCCGCAAACACCTATTTTCATATGCGCCAAACCCAAGCTTTGCTAATGCCGCTATAATTTACGCTTTTTTACTGGGCTTTCAATTTGTTGCCGCATTGATAGCAGACGACTGAGTTGCTTGGGTTTTTCGCTCCGCAACTGGAACAAACTATTTTTTCTTTCTTGATAGACTTCTGGATGTTTTCACTCGCAGTTTGAAATGCAGCGTTTATTTCCCGAGCAGCTATCGAGAAAGCCTTGTCAAGCTCTTGACCCATCTTGGCGAACGCTTCTTTTAATTCATCTTTAGGATTGGGAACATTTTCCTCTGCGCCTTTCAAAGTTTTGGTGCCGCATTTAGGACAAAATAGAGCATCTTCAGAAAGTTTTTCCCCGCAATTTGAGCAATACATAATACTTCACCATATCTAGCAGATAAAAACTAGAAATTTAAACATTATCCAAAGCAACAGTTCCCTGTTTGCCTCCACCTCAGCTCTATAAAGCACATTCACCATTCCAATCGAGAATTTTAGATTATGAAACAAATCTGGAAAAAACTTTTATTCACACGTTAAGTATGATGCTGCGGAGAGCTGTAGATGAAGGAAAACAAGGGTCAAAAAAAGGTTGTAAATAGAACCGCAGCTATTGCCGTTGCGATAATATGTATCATTCTTGCGGCAAGCCTGGTTAGTGTGATTGCAGTTTATTTGCCCATGGTAAACAATTTGAATTCTCAGATAACAGAAAAAAACACTGAAATTGCTGATCTCAATTCGGAAATTTCTGCTTTGAACTCGCAAGTTTCATCACTTCAAGCAAGCGTAGCCCAAAACGCCGTCACAATCCAGCAGTTGAACAGCACGGTGCAAAATTTAAGGGGGCTGACAGATGTCTTGGACGCGCAAATTGAGGATAACCTTAACATAATTTACCTGAACGCGTCAGGGTATTTGCTGGAACCTACAACTTTAACTCAGGATGCGAATAGCTCCACGATATTAGGTTTGTACGCAGACCAGTTAGAGTACACAGGAGTCGTCATAGTTGACGCTCAATCAACCAGCAACACAACATATGCCCAAGTAATCTACAACTCTTATGGAGTCAACTACAACCAAAACATCACCGTAGGCACAAGCGGCACAGCGTATTTTCCAGTCTTACCTGGAGGCATAGCAGTCCAAATAGGCAACACAGAACCCGCAGGCTCCGACCCTGTTGGCTCAACCGTATCAGTTGTTTACCTTTACTAAGCCAACCGCGCTCTTCAACCAGCAACAAAAAACCATCCTACACGATAATGACAATAGACAAAACAGCCTAGGACCCACCAGTTTTCTACGCCAAAGTTTAATCCATTTTTCCATCCAGTCTTCTCGGCAAATGACATATTGCGAAACGGAAATACCTGTTATTAGTCAACAAGCTGAAGATGGGTAGGAGAAAGGAGAAAGCTGTCTTGTTCAATAGTCCATCAGGAAAACTGCAAAAAATCTGGCGTTCCTACCTCAAAGAAAGATGCGAACAGCACCAGAGCCTGAGCAAGGAGTTTTCAAGATTAGACATGCTACTAAAAGAAAACTCAATCGACGAAAGCACATATGAACGGCTTAAGAAACTGTTAGAAACAGGGTATGAACAAAAACGACAGGAAATAAGGCTCAAATACGGATTCGCATAAAATCCTGATACTCCTGTTTTCTGTAAAAAGAGTTTCGCGGGTTTACGCTCGGGTTTAATCTATATATAGAGGGGGTATAAGTTTTTCCACGCGCTAGTCCCGCCAACCTGCCGTGACCCGTCAAGTTTTCACGTAGAAATACCGCCTGTACGGTTTAAACCCGACTTTAGAATACAATTGCAGGGCAACTGGGTTGTCAATTAAAACGTAGATTAACGCGGTTGAAGAAGACCCCAAAAGTTCCTGGAGCTAGAGTCATCAATTAGCGCACACAAAAGAATCAAAACAAAAAAGGAAAAAGTACGGCGCTTAAGCCGTTTTTGACGTTTCACCGCACTTCTTAAGCACGCGTTCCCACCGCTCATCCGTAATCCGCTGAACCTCTTCCAGCAGCTTCTTGTTCTGCGGCTTAAACATATGCCTAAACCGCCCCTGACCCTGCAAATAGTCCGCCACTGGCTTCTTTTTCTGCGGCGCAAGCGCAACAAGCTTACTCGGCGTAGACAATTTGCATTGCCCGTCAACGGATTCCCAAACTGGAAACACGCAAGTCTCCACAGCCAGCTTCGAATACTCCATGGATTTCGCTGGGTCGCTCCGCCAGCCACGCGGACAAGGCGCAAACACGTGTAGAAACGCTGGACCTTCAACTTCCAAGCCTTTACGCACTTTCGTAAGCATGTCCTTCCAATAGTACGGTGATGCAGTAGCCACGTAAGGCATGTCATGCGCAACCATGATGTTCGCAATAGGCTTCTTGAACTCCAGTTTTCCCGGAATCACACTGCCTGCAGGCGAAGTGGTTGTGGCAGCGCCGTGCGGAGTTCCACCGCTTCGCTGAATCCCCGTGTTCATGTACGCCTCATTGTCATACAGCACAAACAAGAAGTCGTGACCACGCTCAACAGCACCCGAAAGCGCCTGAATACCAATATCGTAGGTTCCACCGTCACCCGCAAACGCGATAACATCCACCTGCTCCTGCCCTATCCTGCCCTTCCGCTTCATGATCTTCAACGCCGCCTCGATGCCTGAAGCGTTCGAAGCAGCGGTTTCAAAAGCGGTGTGCAGCCAAGGAACACCCCAAGACGTGTACGGATAAATCGACGAAATCACTTCCATGCAGCCAGTAGCCTCAGTCACAATCGTCGGTCCACGCGTAGCCTTCATAATCAACCGCAGCACGGTTGCTGGTCCGCAGCCTGCGCACGCTCTGTGCCCCGAAAGGAACAAGTCTGGTTTTTCAGCGATGTCTTTTATGGTGAATTTCCATTCTTGACTAGTCATTTTTTCTTTCCTCCCTTATTCCCTTAACCCCAAATAATGTATCGGCGTTTCAACACGCCCAGCCTGCAATATGCCCTGCAGGGTTTCGTAGATGCTTCGCAGCTCCGTTGGACTCGTGTCTCTTCCGCCCAACCCGTAAATGTAATTCACGACGTAAGGGCGCTTATCTGCATCGTAAAGCAAATGCCGAACTTCATGGAAAACTGGACCGCCATTCCCGCCGAAACTCATTGACTTATCCATAACCGCGACAGCTTTCACGTTCGCAAGAGCACTTCGAATCTGTTCGACCGGCAACGGACGGAACGTGCGCAACCGCAAAAGCCCTGCTTTCACGCCATCCTGCCTCAGCGCGTCAACAACCGTCTTCATCGTGCCCGCTGTTGAACCTAAACAGATAGCTGCCACTTCAGCGTCTTCGAGACAATACGCTTCCACCAAGCCGTCGCCGTAGCTTCTGCCGCTTACCTCCGCGTACCCGCTGTTCACCTGCTGAATCACATCAAGCGCGTTCTTCATAGCCTCTTCCTGTTGCCGCTTAAACTCGAAATAGTAATTCTGCAACGCAATCGGCCCCATGGTCATCGGATTTGCTGGGTCAAGCCTGAAAGCCGTATTTTTGCCCTCATGTGTCAGCACGTTGGGCAACTTGCGTATTCC
The DNA here is from genome assembly GCA_964587975.1 of uncultured Candidatus Bathyarchaeia archaeon. Classification (GTDB taxonomy): domain Archaea; phylum Thermoproteota; class Bathyarchaeia; order Bathyarchaeales; family Bathycorpusculaceae; genus SG8-32-3. Next base: position 6,478 of record CAZPND010000057.1, on the reverse strand, counting down.
AACGAACGCTTTTATATCCGCGTCTGAAAGCGCTTCCACGTTTTCAAGCGTGTGGCTAAGGGTGAAGCCGTCTAACCCCACCATCACGGGCAGAAGCACACCCGAGTTCTCCGCTATCCGGAAAGCCTGAATCACCGAATCATATGCTTCCTGAGCGTTCTCAGCGTACATCTGAATCCAACCGCTGTCTCTCTGTGCCATACTGTCCGAATGGTCACCGTGAATGTTAAGCGGCGCAGACAACGCACGATTCGCAACGGCCATCACCACTGGCGCACGACAACCAGAAGTCACGAAAAGCATCTCATGCATAAGGGCTAAGCCTGCAGACGCCGTTGCCGTAAACGCTCTGGCTCCTGTGGCAGAAGCCGCAAGAGACGCAGCCATGGCGCTGTGCTCAGACTCCACGCAAACAAACTCGGTTTCCACTTCACCATTAGCAACGTACTCGCTGAATTTCTCAACGATTATGGTTTGCGGCGTGATGGGATACGCAGCCACGACATCCACGTCTGACTGCTTAACGGCGTAAGCAACCGCTTGATCTCCCGCCAACGCCATCGTTTCTTGTTTAGCTACACTTTGCATTTCCACATTCACTCCTGTGCAAGTTTCATGGTTATCGCACTTGTGGGGCACTGGTTGGCACAGATTCCGCACCCTTTGCAGTAATTGTAATCGAACGATATGTCGCCTTTTTCTGGGTGCCAAAGTATGGCTCCGTCAGGGCAGAAGAGCACGCACTGTAGGCAGCGTGTGCACTTCGCAGGGTCACGCACAGGCATATACGTCTTCCAATCGCCCGTTAAGAAACCAGTGCTTGACTTTGAGCAAACGCCTGCAGGCGCGATTTCTTTCCATGTTTTTTCTTGACTGGTCATTCTTGTTTTGCCTCCTTGTAGGCTTCGTTTATTACGGCGAAGTTTTTCTCCGCCAAATCAGGTCTGAAACGTTCCTTGAGTATTTTCTCCACGGTTACCAAAGAAACGATATTGGTTGCCCTCGCAACTGTGCCGAGCATCGCAGTGTTCGTTATGGGCATCCCCAGGATTTTCAGGGCAATCTGCGTCGCAGGTATGGTCCAAAGTTTCCCTTTATCAGTTTTCAGGGTTTCTCTAACCTTCGCAGGCTCATCAGCAGAGTTGATTATGATCACGCCGTTCTCGTTAACTCCAGAGATTACTGGAACGGTCTTCAACAGCGTAGGGTCTAAAACGACAACCACGTCTGGCTCGTAAACCGCGCAGTGTATCCTAATAGGCCTGGTGCTTATCCGCGTGAACGCAGTCACCGGCGCACCCATCCTTTCGGGACCGAACTCCGGAAAAGACTGAATGTACTTGCCTTCTGTGATGGCTGTTCGCGCCAAAACTTCGCTGGCTGTCCATGAACCTTGACCGCCTCTACCGTGCCACCTGAACTCAGTAATATCCTTCAAATAACACCTTTCTCCCTTTCGATGTTTCTTATTAATAGGGGGAATTCCCTCATATACATTTTTCTAGAATTGATAGGAAATTTAACGATAACGCATAATTTTCGCATGTTCTTAGACTCCTTTCTTGAATAACGGGTGGTTATCCACGTTACAAACGAATTGCCAGCCGTCTTCCACTAGCCGCCTTGCATCATCAACTGGACCTAGTATCATTGGACTAGCTGATCCGGGTATTAATATGACCACTTCTATTGCTCAAGCTAATGCTATCCTTCTTTCTTTAACTCCTAACATAATGGGTATTATGGTTGGAAAAATGATGTTTGAATTAGTTAACGAAATAAATCAGAATTTTCTAAAAGTTCATCAAATTATTAAAAAAAATGTTACACCAAAAAAGAGAGAAAAAGGTTGCGAGATACATAAAGAAAAACTCTAATCTGTACCGAGATACCTCACCTCGGCCACTTTTGTTCAAAAAACAAAAAAAGGGAAGGTTTCGCGGGAGACATCGCCAGAACTGCTTAATAATAGTTTATACTTGAAGAACTCCGTTTCTTATTGATTTCTTCAAAAATTTTATTAAGTTCAGATCGCTCCATTCTCATATCATTAGCATTATGTCTAACATAGAAATTTTTGTCTCTTTTTGATTGGTAAGGTAGATTTTCACCCAAAGGAACATCAACAACTATTACATTTTTTTCATCATTAATCTTGATTTCTTCAACTTTCACATTATTAGGTGGAGGGTCACAACAATCATGAATCATTCGTTCAAGGTCTTCAGCTTTCTTTTCAGTTCCACGAATCTCACCATAATCTGACACCCCAACTAAAATTACGCCTCTATTCGTGTTTGAGAACGCGACAACTGTTTCAATAAAATCGTTCTTATTTTCTTCCACTATGTCTCCTTTGTATTCTAGAGTTTGGCTTTCGCCAGCCCTAGCTAGAAACAGAATTTCTTCTTTAGGCCTCTCAATGACTACTCCTTTTTCGCCCCGCCAAGTTCCAAATTCTTTTCCATCCACTTTCATATTATCATCTTTTGATAACAAGGCGACATACAACCGCTCAGGATTGAAACATATGTCAAATTCAACATCATCTTCTTGTGGATAAATATCCTTCAATGTAACCATTCTTGAACCAGATCGAGCAAACGCCTTCAAAACTATATCTTCGTTTCTTAATTCAGTTAAATCCAGCTTGGGTTTCGCTTTCGAGAAAATTAGCGTCATATATTTAATTCGACCGCGATAATCGCTTATTACTACATAAGCTTGACCAAAAGAAGAGAAAAACTCAGTGGATAATTCAAAGAAATCTATTATTGCTTCGTTTAAGCCAGGATAATACGGAAGCCCTTCTTTTAAAAATTCATCCTGTCTATCACTTCCTACTTTATCAACAACATTGAAGCTGCAGAATCTAATTGGCCAGTCATAAAACAAAAAACCATAGTTCACCTTACTAGCTAAAAACTGAGCTTTTTGATTTCTATGAACTTTGAACTCATCATAATCCGGAATGAGAAGTTTCATTTCCTCGCAATCATTGAAAAGCCCATCAATGATTTCTAACCCTTCTTTGATTGACAGAATTTTCTCTGCAATTATATACTCCCCGTAGTTGTATTCAATTTTCTTTCTCTGACCTTTCTTAATCAGCTTAAGAAGCGCAAAACAAAGCATCCATTGAGCCACATCTTTCTGAAGAATAAATCGGAGAGAGAACTCGCAATTTTTCTGTTTTTTAATGACGCTGAGCAAGATGTCTTTATCTTGTGCCATAACTATTTTCACCTGTTTAGTTTTGTTACATCTTTGCTTTTAAGTGCTATGAATTTGAATAACTTGCAGTCAGAATAAGAGTTATTTACAATAGTCTCAAAGGGTTTTACCGATTATCCCAAATATTCTTGAAAAAAAGAGAAAAGGTTACGAGGGATAATGAAAACGCGCGCTCTTTTCCGAGACAAGCTACCTCACTTCGACCATAGAATGAGGAATAAATATAGGTTTGACTAAACCCATTATATTGAATAGAAATGTCTGAAGAACAGAAAATAAAAAAGAAACTTGAAGAGCAAGGTTTAACTCTAGAAGTAGAGGTCGCTACAAAGCTTGAGGAAAAAGGTTGGCTTGTATTTCAGGAATTTCCCTATAGAGATACCGATGGGAACAAAATTAGGAAATCAGACATATTCGCCATAAATTCAGTTAATGATAAAATTTTACTTCTTAATATTAAGTGTAAAAGAAGAACAAAAAGCCCTTGGGTCTTCTATGTTAAAAAAGACGACAATATCGCATTCCTTTGTTCGATTATATCAGAACTTGATTCGATAATTCTAAATGAAACTCATACTGTGGCACTGAGTTACAGCACTCCTTTTACGAGAAAAGACGAAATCTATGAAGCAAGCAATCAGGTTATAAAAGCAATCGAACCAACAAGAGAAAACACTATTGTGTCTTTACCAAAGGGAGGGGAAATAGTGTCTATCCCTCTAATAGTTTTTGATGGAAGTTTGTACCAGTTTTCATCGTACAAGACCCTGGATTTGGAAAAAGTGAAGTACATACGCTATCTTAAACTTGATACTGAAAATTCAAAGGTTATCAGAATAATTGAGAAAGATTATTTTCAGGAATTTCTAGATAATCATCTCATTCATAATAGCTAGTTTTTTCAAGCATCAATCATGGGACAAGATGAGCTAAAATTAAAAAAGGAGAAAAGGTTACGAGAGGCTCTAAAACGTACCAAGCTACCTCACCTCGGTCTCTTTCTATAATCAAAACAATATTTCACTAGTAAATTAGGGTGCGAATCCCACCCCGCACTATGTTCTGAAAAACCCTCTTTGCGGATTAGAATAAATGTAATATAATCTCTCTAAGTATCAATAATTACAAATAGCTTTTGGGCTTATGTAACTCAGGATAGTAACAAAATGAATGAAGTAGACGAAAAGATAGCAAAGATAAAGATTGAAACAGCAATCATGAATGCTGAATCTCAGCGAAGGTTGATGGTTGTCAATGAAAAAGTAGCAGGTTGGCTTATTGAAAAAATCCAGTCCCAAAGAGCGATACTAAAAGACAAAAACAAGGCATATACCTTACTGGGCTTACTACTTAGACTTAATGATTTGAGAAATTCCATCCAAATGGAATATATACAAAATCTGAAAAAGGATGAATCTGGAGTTTTTTCCCTTCAACTATCTGATTGCCACAGAGAGAAAATAAAACCACTGCTCAAGTTAACATTGGATTTTTATGAGAAACTGCGAACTGAGCTAGTATACCGTTTTGAAACTGAAGATAAATTTGTAAGAGATTTTCCTAAAATAGAAACATCCATCTCTGATTCTGAGAAGCTTTTGTTGGAGTTGAATATTTGCTTAGGGCAAATGCAGGGTTTTGTGTTAGGCAAATTGGCGATGATGTTTTCCTCGTAAGTGAAGTTATAGAATACAAAAAAGAGAGAAAAAGGTTACGGGTGATGTTGAGAAGTTGTCCAATATGACCTGAGATACCTCACCTCGGCCACTATTTGTCTGACTTCGGTGCCTTTTTTGGTGTTTACTTACGCTTGCGGAGAAATATTAAGTTGTCCTTTTGACAAACGTATTCGAAACCAGCTTCTAGCAATGATTTGACTTCTTCAGGTTTTTCCAAGACTCTAACAGTGAAAGCATCGTCAGCATCCTGAAAGAGCGTCTGTTCAATGTTTATGTAGATTTCCGTGCTTTTCAGCGATTTGTGACCAGGAAGTTTTTGACGTAGTATGGGTCTTTTGTCTTATGGTAAAGCATTGTTGCTCACAATTCAGATCGCAATTCTAAGAACATGCGTCAGGGGATATATTCTGTAACAAGTTGCTCTGCTTGTTCTGTGGACAGATAGTCTGACAGATATATTTGAATGAGTTTTCTCAAAGCATTCCTTCGCCTTTCCTTGTTGTATTGATTGTTTGATGCGTCGTTGATTCTGCTATGTTGATTGTTGATGTTGCTACTTGGATTGTTGATGTCGTAGTTTGGATTGTAGAAGTCGCTTTTTGGATTATTTAGGTAACTATTTGGATTGTCATCTTGAGCCTGCAAATCTTTAACAATTCGTCTGAACAGTGTCCCGATTCTTATAGGCATAAAACAGCTCCTTTTGGACTGCTCTATTCCTAAGGCAAAGCACTCTTATTAGTCTATCAGGCTCAAAGTCAAATTCTTTTCTCAATAGAACAACATCTTCTTTTTATTTCATTTTCTAAAACTCTAGTATTCACAGTTAGAATCTTGGGGAAAAATTCATTTTGGTTTTCTGAACAGCTTCCTTCTGTATCACCCGATAAACTTATCAAAGACAGAGTGTATTGATTTTTGACCAATTATGAAGACATATATGACTTTGTCCTGCAAAGCGGGCGCTTACAAAAAAGTCTTGGACGAGCTGATAAAAATGAATCTTTCCAAGAAAGATGTCTTCTTGCTTTTTGGCCAAGCTGACATTCTTATCCAAATCCGCGGATTAAAAGACCTTGATGAATTTATCAACAATTGGTTCAATCCTATTAGAGCGATAACTCCTGCAGAACCAATGGTTGAAAAGACGCAAACTCTCATTGCAATCTCAGAAGGCAGACCATTCGAAGAGGAACCGTATGCTTTCCTATTCTTTGATACTCAACCCAGAAATCTTGAAAAGTTGCAGGAAACGCTTCAGAACATACCGGGCGTGTTGTCAGCGGACACGGTTTTTGGACCCTACGATGTAATCTGTGCGGTAAGAGTGAGAAACAAGATTGAGCTTAAGCAACTTGTTGAAAGAATACAAAAGGAAGTTCCAGATGTTAAAGGAATAGTGACTGAAATACTAGCTCCGCTTTACTAACAGTTGCATGAATTTTTGGCAGACTCTCATTTTGGTTTTCTGAATAGTTTCCATTAACGAGATACCAGAAAAATTCGATAATGCTTATTTTTGTTTACGAAATATTTTACAGTCATCTTATGTTGAATCTCAGTTC
>CAZPND010000056.1:0-12312 GCA_964587975.1 uncultured Candidatus Bathyarchaeia archaeon | reverse complement strand
ATACGGACCTACCCCTCTATAGTTTCTGCAACGAACCACTATTAGGATCCAAATAGACGGCAAATATGATAGTTCTGGCAGTTGCCGCTTGCTGAGAGTTTCCCCGCAGTACAGAGCCGAGACGAAGGACTGTTGTTGCTTCATCGGCAACCTTTTTTGCTTATTCAGAATCCAATTTGGCTTGCTGTGCGGATTATTGTTCCGAGTGGGGCTGAGTAACGGTTTGTATTTCAATTTCCGAAATGTTTTATGCCAGTTACAAGAAAAGAGCTGTATAGCAGCCAGATTGGGCCAAGGGAACCGCTTCATAAGGCATTACTGGCAGAGTTCCCCGCCCGTATAATCTGGAGCAAGTTTGGAAACACCCGGGCGCAGTTGACCAGCGGCAAACGCGTCAAGTAAACGCCTCTAGTCGCTCAAGCGCCGCTTTCAACGCGCCACCCCTCCTTTTGCTTGTCAGGCTCTTTTGCCTTGTCGTGGTGCTTACCGTTTTTTGCAGATGTAGCGATTTTGGAAAAATGCTAAAAGGTCGCGGCGCAACTTCCTACTGTCAGGAGCTTAACGTGATGGTTTACAACGAGCTGAGAAAAGATTACCTGCTAAACCGTTGGGTCGTGATAGCCACCGAACGCAGCAGAAGACCCACAGACTTCGCCCAACAAAAAACCGAGCAGACTCAAAATGGCGTTTGCCCCCTCTGCGTGGGGAACGAGCACATGACGCCGCCTGCCGTTATGCTCTACCTAAAACAGAACGGGGAAATAAAGAAAGACAGGGACCATGAGGACATGCGCCCCAAGAACTGGCTCATCCGTGTCATCCCAAACCTTTACCCCGCCTTCAGCCCCTATAAGTACGCAGAGTACAGAGAGGAAATTATGAAAAGCGAATACTTTGGGTACGCCATCGGATACCATGAAGTTTTAATTGAATCACCGAACCACAACGAAAACCCAGCCGATGCCGAACTACCGCAGTTAACGCTTTTAGTGGAAGCGTACGTCGACAGGCTCCGAGACCTATCCGCCAAACCCTACGTGCAGTACGTTTCGATTTTCCGAAACTACGGTCGCGACGCAGGCGCTTCGCTTTCTCATGCTCACAGCCAGATAATCGCCACACCCATCGTACCTAGAATCCCAGCTGAAGAGGTGGCGGCAAGCAAAAAATTCTACGACCAACACCAAAAATGCGTTTTCTGCGACATAATTGAAAAGGAAACGGATGGTCCTCGTTTGGTGCTTGACAATCCGCACTCCGTGGTTTTTGCTCCTTACGCCAGTGTGCATCCTCTGGAGTTTTGGGTGGTGCCAAAAAAACACGCTGCAAACATGCTTGAGTTGAGTAAAGCCGAAATAGAAGCTTTCGCTGAAACCTTGAAAACAAGCCTGAAAGCGTTGAAAGACCTCGTGAACGACCCGCCCTACAATTACGGTTTCCATCTTTCCATAAACAGGGAGGCAAGGGATTATTATCATTGGCATCTAGAAGTCTATCCGCGTTTATCCATCTGGGCTGGGTTCGAAAAGAACACTGGAATGTACATAAACACGGTTAAGCCTGAAACCTCAGCGGCAGAACTCAGAAAAACCATACAGGCTTAAGCTTGCAAAACAGTTTTCGCGTACTTCGGCTTAATCTGCAGGATGTCTTCCACGTAAGCCCGCAAGGGTTCAGCCACACTCCAGGCTTGAGCAACGCAGCCTCTGGGCGCGTGAGGCTTGTCGCCGTCAAAGATTTCGCTTAAAGTTCCCAACCCCTCTTCGAAAATTTGCTGCGTGAACAAGGGCAGAAGAAAATTTTTCAGGGCATACTCAAGTCTCAAGTTGCTGTAGCCCTTTACCTTAAGGAACGCCGTGGTGAAAGGCCCCAAAAGCCAAGGCCAAACAGTGCCGTTATGATACGCCTGGTCTCTGCTTAGCCGGTCGCCCACGTACATGCCCTTGTACCTGACGTCGCCCGGTGCAAGTGTTCGCAGACCGTAAGGCGTCAGAAGCTCTCGAGTCACCACATTCACAACTTGTTCGATAGTGGCATCATTCAGCATGGTGAAGTCTAAGGCGACAGCGATTATCTGATTAGGTCGAAGCGAAGCGTCAGCACCAGATGCGTCCACCACATCGAACAGGCAGCCGCTTTTGTCGTTCCAAAACTTCGCGTTAAAACTTTCTTGCGTTTCGCTGGCCATTCCCGCGTATTTCTTCGCTATGCTTGCCTCGTCAAACCTATGGGCCAGCAGCTGCATCGTCTTTAAGGCGTTGTACCACAGGGCTTGGATTTCCACAGCTTTTCCCGCTCGTGGCGTAACCGCTTCACCGTTTACGTCAGCGTCCATCCACGTAAGCCGCGCCCCGTGCGCAAGTAAGCCGTCGTTGTCTAAGCGTATGTTGAATGCGGTGCCGTTTTCGTGGCTTTCAACGATTGCCTTGAGGTTTGGCCAAAGTTGTTTTTGGATGAACTTGAAGTTGCCGGTGTACTTCAGGTACTGCAAGACGGCGTTGATGTACCATAACGTGGCGTCCACCGTGTTGTATGCGGGTTCGCCTGACCGGTCTTGTATAAAATTCGGAATCAAGCCCTGTTTGCTGTGGCGCATGAAATCTAAGAGGATGTTCTCTGCGTCCTTGAACCTGCCGGTTGCGAGCATCAATCCGGGTAACGAAATGAAAGTATCTCTGCCCCACGTTTCAAACCAGAAGTACCCGGCTATGACGCATTTTCTGTCGCCGGCGCCCTTGGTGATGAAGGCGTCTGCGGCTGAAAGAATCCAGTTCAGCCAATTGTTTGTCGGCACTTCTTTGTGTAAATTGTAGAAATTAACCAGCAGTTTCTCGTGTTGCTCCAATGCGCTCTTAAGCTGACCGCCGACATCGTACATTGTGGTGCCAACGGTGTCCAAGATGTCTATGGAATTCTCTCTGGTTTCGCTTGCAACCGTAACTATAGCGAATTCTTCTTCCATGTTAGGAGAGACCGGAACCTCGAAGTATCCTGGCTGAAAGCAGTCATCGGTGTTGCTTTCGCCTCGGTTGGCTTCTTCACGGTAGTACAGGCGCTCTATCCAAGTTGTTTGCTTGTTGAATTCGCCTTTGGTTGTGCAGGCTGTGACCGTGGCGTTTGGGTTATTAAACGTCAATTCTACCGCTTGATTCTCTTGTTTTTGGTTGAAATCCAACGGGCTTCGCCATCTCTCCACAACGGAGTGAAAATGCCTGCAGGTCATCAGTGGAGAAACGCGGATTTTAGCTTCACTGGCGCTTCCGTTCCGAACCTTGTAGGTCACTATCACCGCGTTTGTTCCTTTCGGCATGAAAACAGTTTTTTTAACCTCAACGTTCTGCACCGCGTAAAAGTATTGTGGAAGGGGATTCAGCGAAAAAGACTTCAGGGAAAGGTATCCTTGCGGGAAAATCGTGCCGTGAAACTCGTTTGCTCCAAGCGGGTAGATGTTGTTGTCTACGAAAACTTGTTCATCCAGCTTTGCAAGGCACACGGTGCGGTCGCTTGGCGGATGCAACGCGGCTACGAGTAAACCGTGATATTTTCGTGTGTTTACGCCTAAAACAGTGGAGGCGGCGTAACCGCCCAGTCCGTTTGTCACCAGCCACTCTTTACGGATAGCATTATCAAAACGGGTGAGTGCTTCCCCGGTGAGGTTTATGGCTGGCAGTTTCATTTACGGCATCAGCTTAGCGATATTTTTGTTGCGTGGAGCACAGAAATAGTTCGCTACCGGATTACATTTTGTTCTGAACAAGAGGAAATGCGGCTTAGTAAGTTTGTACTCAGTCAAGGTCTCCGCGTATCCCATTCCTTTTGCGAAAACCAGCTCGGCTTCGCCGTAGACTTTTAGGAATTCGGGCGAGACCTCTTTCTTCAGCAGCCCAACCGCGTCGGTGCCCGTGGTTAAAATGTTGTCGGCAAGCTTGCCCATTCCAGAAGGCTCCACGTCCTCTAAGGTTGCATCGTTAATCACTGGGCCGCCCTTAACCACGTACGTTACTTTCAAACCCATGTTTTTCAGCTGCTCAACCAGCAACGTGTCAAAAACGATTTCTCCCGCGTTATCCGCCAAGTAAAGCACGGTCTTGGCCTTTTTCGCCAGTTCATAAGCCCTGTCTACGTCGTCTATAATCAGGTCTTTGGCGGCGTCTCTGAAGCTCTTTGTCAAGGTTCTGAAGGTGAAACAGTGTCCTGGAATGTCAAACTCCAGTATGTTGCCCACTACTGCGCATAAGCATGCTTTCTTGAATCGCTCCTGCTGGTTGTGACCTTTTTCCACCAGTTTCCTCGCGTAAGGCAGCAGTTTCACGGCGTGCTCGTTGCTCATTTTTTTGCTTCGCTTGTAAGGGTCGTCGTTGCTGGTCAACAGTTTTATTAAGCGGTCTCTTTTTGTGCCTATGTCTGCTGGAACGGTGGTGGGGCGGAACTCCCTGTTCAGCAGTTTCATAACTTCTTTTATGGTTCGAAAGCGTAACGCGGGGTTAGTTGTGGCGTAATAGGTTTCTGCGGTTGCCCTCACGAGCAGGCAAGAAGCGCATTCTGCTTCAACTTTCATGGTGATTCACTTATGGTTTTGTTGCGTCTGCAAACTCACGCAGTACTCTATAAGGGTCTTTCGCCTTCACTATGGCACTTGCAACAAGCACACCTTGAGTTTGCAGCTTCAACGCCACAGCCACGTCTTCCCCGTGGCTTATACCCGCACCGCACAGGATATGCGCTTCAGCGTTAACTTTACGGACAAGCTGTATGGTTCGGGTAACTTCTTCAGGTTTAGCTTTGGAAACCGCCACGCCTGAACCGATTAGCTCTGGCGGTTCGATGCTGATGATGTCAGGGTGCAAGTAGGCAACGGCTGCGCTGACCGCGGGGTTGTTCGTGCAAACGCAGCTGACTAAATCCTTCTCAATCGCCATTTTTATAACCGCGTCGATGTCGGCGAGTTTCATCTGCCGTTCAGAATGGTTAATCAACGTCCCAACTGCACCCGCTTCCTTAACTGAATCTGCTAGAACCTGCCCTGTGTGGCTGCCTGGCTTTATGGGGTCTATGTGCTGAGCGAAAACAGGAATCTCGACGGCTTCCGCCACGCTGCAGATGTCTGCAAACTGAGGCGCCACGACAATGTGCGCTCCAGTTTCTTTGCTTACCTTTTCCGCCTGCTTTGCAAGCTCAACCGCCTTGCGGCCTGTGGCTTCTAAGTACGTTTTAAAGTTTACAATTATAATGGGTGTCTGAAGCTTGGACTTCAAAGGATTATCCACCGAAATATGGTTAACAGCGGAGCATTAATATCGTTTGCCTTTCGCTGAAGCGCTTTGCCGCCACAGCACCAGCGCATCCAGAGTGAAAATGAGGTCGCGTTACTGAAATCTAACCGCGCCAGCCAAACCGAATCAGTTATAAAAAGTTATTTTTGCGAAACAGGCGTTTTCACGGCCACACGTGCTTTCTTCATGGCTAAATCTTCTGTTAACATGCCCACTAATCGCCCTTCTTTGACCATAGCCACCCTTTCCATTTGTTTTTCACGCATCGCCTTGAAAGCATACATAATTGATTCCCCGCGGTCAAGTATTACCAGTGGCGTGTACTCGATGTCTTTTGCTAGGGTTTTGTTCGGGTCTTTCTGTTTTTCAACTATTTCCTTTAACAGGTCTCTGTCGCTTATCATGCCGATTGGCTTTTGGTTTTCGGTTATGAGAATGGAGGTCACGCCTTTTTTGAGCATGGTGTCAACTAAGGTTGCCACCGTTTCCGAGGTTGAGACCTCAACGGCGGGCAGTTTCATGCCTGCTTGAGTTGTTATTTCCGAAAGGTCAACGCCTCTTTTCCATATGTCACTGAGCATTTCGCTTACCCTTTCGATTGAGCTTGGGTCATTCGAGTAAAAAGTGTCATTCAAGTATAAGGCAGAACCATTTGTCAATTCGCTCAGAGACGGCTTCTTAAACATGAAAAGGTGTTTGCCGTCAACAACCATCATAGTCAGGTAGCTTATGGGAACATGCTTGATTTCATATCGAACTGCAAGTTTCTGCGCCGTTTCAAGATTATCCATGTCAATCGAAGCCATAAGTCTACACTTGATCCCCTTCTTGCAGTATTTGTCGAAGGGATCATTTTTCAAAAGGCTGTTTACGCTTTGTGACGATGTAATGAAGACTATGTCGTTTTTTGCTGTTTCCAGAACTTTCGTGATTTTTGCCCAAGCTTCTTCAGGGTCTTTTATCACGACGGTTTCGCCTATGGGTATCCCGCTTTTCAGCTCGTCAATCCTTAATGTATAGTCTACTGCGGTTTGCCACATTTGAACGAAGAAGGCTTTGAGAATGGAGATGAACATTTTGTCGTTTATCCATAAACCTTCATCTTCAAGTTTCAAAACTGAATTTTTTTCCCCAACAGGCGTGTATAAAATGGCTTCTTCGTTATCTTTAATTAGAAAACGCGGGAAGAAACTGGCATCCAAGTTTAGGTGTCGGCACTTAATATTCGCGTTTGCACCGATGCTTTTGCTTATACGCTCCATTATCTTGAGGTTATCCTGTGAAATATCAGTTATGAGCTTAAATTTAACACCGCGCTTCTGAACGGGCTGCGTTATACCATCGAAAACCCCTGCGATGTCCTCCTGTATCAGACCCAAGCTGGTTGTTAAGATTAAAACCTCTTTTTTAGATTCTTCAATCATGTTCTGCATTTTTGAATGAATTTTCTTTTTCCCCGTTATGACAGAGAATTTCGCGACTGGATACTCGGATTCTGGCGCGCTGATGGCCCGCCAAGTGGACATGAGGTCTTCTTTTTGCTCATTCAAACTGGAAATTTCGCTTTTCTTGGCATTAATGAACGTATCCAGAAGCGTTCCAAAAGGAACTATGGTGAAGCGTGTGGGTCTCTCCAAGGTTGCTTCTATGAAACCTTTTTCCTGGAGTTTCTTGAATGTTCGGTAGGCTTGCACTCTTTCCATCTTAAGCCTTTTAGCGACAAAACTTGTGGATTGAACGCCGCTTTTGGCGAGAAACATGTAAACTTGGATTTCCCTTTTTGACAAGCCTAGGACTTGAAGAAATTTCGTTATGTCTTTTTCACTCAAGCGTCAAGTCCCCTCAAGCAAACATTTGCATGAATAATCATAGTTTTACACGTTTAGATATATAACATTTGACGCTTTGACAATGTTCCAGCAACATCCATTGTAGGTTACAGACGTCATAATTGAGTATTCTCTCTGGAACACAATGTTTAAAACTTCGTTCATCACACACACTAAGAGAAAGAGATTTGAGCGCTCGCGGTCTGCGAATGCTTGTAGAAGCACATAACGGCGGACCGTTTATTTATGGAAGCGAAGTTGGGACAGGTAGCACGTTCCAATCAAACAAGGAGTGTTAAAGGTGGCAACTAAAACAATACTCGTAGTGGATGACGATAAATCTATTCTTCGAACGTTCACGCGTATTCTTCAAAAAAACGGCTATGAAATTGACGCGGCAGAAACGGGAAAAGAAGCCATGGAAAAAGCCGACACCAAAAAGTACGACTTGGCTTTGGTGGACATAAGACTCCCGGACATGGACGGAACCGAACTGCTAGCAAAAATGAAAAAACCATTGCAAAAAACAATTAAAATCATGATTACGGGTTTTCCATCGTTAGAAACTGGCGTCAAAGCTTTAGACGAGGGGGCAGATGCTTACTTGGTGAAACCTGTAAAACCCGAAGAACTGCTGATGCTTATTGAAGAGAAACTGAAAAATAAAGATTAGCAGCCCCCAGCCAGTTAACACCGAACATTATTTGTCCGTGTTTTCCGATGTAAACGTCGCCGACAAAAGAGATGTAGATGTAAGGCTGCAGTAATTACATCTAAATAATTTTTGTGATGCTTAGGCACACAGCTTATGTACTGACACTGAAAGCAACGGTTTCGGAATAATGCAAATGGACAAATCAGCAAAATGAAAGTCGGATGTGATTGCCTGAAGGCTTATTTCTCCGATTTTGTCTTCTGCAAATCGATGTAATCATTAATCATCTGGGCATGTTCAAACGCCAGCGTCTCGGGAACACTGTTCAAGCTGAAGAGTTTGATCTCTTTGATTTCGCTTTCTTGCTTCTTGATTTCTCCGCCGACCCCTTCCACCAAGAAACATGCTGGATAATAATCGTATTCAAATCCGCCTTGAACGCCTTGCTCATGGTACTCGCCTATTTTGCGCACTATTTTGATGCCGAGTCCCGTCTCCTCCTTTACCTCTCTAACTATGGTTTGTTCAACCGTTTCTCCAGGCTCCGCCCTTCCGCCAGGCAGAGCCCAGTACCCGATAAAGGGGGGCGTAGACCGTTTGATTAGAAGTATCTTGTCGGGAGGAAACGGTATTATGGCGGTTGCGGTTCTTCCAGCAAACTTCATTCTTCACTTCTCCTAAACATAACTTTCACTTGCCGATTTCGCTAAGAAGTTAACTTCATGCGCCACCTGATTACGATTACAACAACGAATATTGCAATTCCTGAAATCACCACCAACGGGCCAGGAAGGATATTGAAGTAGCGTGACAGCAAAATGCCGGAAACCGCGGAAACCGCTCCGAAAATGGCGCTCAGCTTGAAGTATCTGGACAAGTTCGCGCTTACCGTTTTTGCGGCTGCGGCAGGCGTCACTACCAAGAACCCAACCAGCAAAGTCCCCGTAATTTGTATACCTATAGCCACAGTGAGCGAGACAAGCAGCAGATACAAGAGGTTGGTTCGGGCGACACTGATGCCTTTTGAAGTAGCCAACTCTTCAGAGATTAAGCCCAGAACTATCTTTCGATAAATGAGCCTGGTCAAGGAAATCACCACTATGGAAATTACCACCGCGGCTCCAGCCTCCGCGAGCCCAACAGCGGTTATGTCTCCGAACAAGGCTTCTTCAAGTGCATCCAAATTATTCCCAAAAAGCAGGATGCCTATCGCCAACGCCAGCGTGAACGTGGCGCCGACAAGTGTTTCAAAAGACAGTTTCGTGACTCTGCCCAAGTACCAAATCACAACAGCAGAGATGAAAAGGAACGCGAAGCCGCCTATAAGAGGATTGAAGTTAAGTAGTACTCCTAGGGCAAGCCCGGGCAAGGCAACGTGGGACAATGCGTCGCCTACGAGCGCCATCTTTTCAAGCACCATGATTGAGCCGAGGTAGCCTGCCGCAAGTCCAACAGTGGCTCCGACTACGAGGCTGTACAATACGGCTTCAGACATGTGCTTCACCGTATTCTTTGCATATGGGTTCTCCGTAAATCAGCTTCTGCGTCTCCGGGTTCATTACTTCTGGGGATTCGCCGAAGAACACAATGCACTTGTTTAGAGCTAACGCGTAGTCCGAGTATTCCCTGACTATGTGCAGGTCATGCGAAATCAGCAGGAGCGTTATCTCGTTTTTCGCCGTGAGCTTTCTCAGCATCCCGTAAATGGCTTCTTCACTGTCCACGTCCACACCGCTCGTGGGCTCATCAAACAGAAGGACATCGGGGTTATCCACTATCGCCCAGGCAATCAGGACTCTGCGCATTTGCCCTCCTGACAAAATGGCAAGGCTCTTTTCTAAAACTGCTTCGCCTTCTAACCCAACGGAAGTGAGAGCGGCTTTCATGTCTTCTTCTGACTCGTTTTTTAGCGCAAGAAACTCTTTCACGGAAATCGGTATGTCACGAACCGACAAAATCTGCGGAACGTACCCGATTTTAATTTTTCCGCTCCACTCGATTTTCCCAGTGTACGGAACCAAATTCAGCAGCGCACGGAACAGCGTGGTTTTTCCCGCGCCGTTAGGACCCACTATGGCTAATGTGATGCCTCGTTTTATCTTAAAATCCAAGTTGTTTATGATTGGCTGATTAGAAATTTCAACGGTCAAGTTAGACACTTGTAAAATGAAGTTATCCCCGTTATTATCAGCCGCCGCCATAATCATCTCCTATGCTCCTAAAGCATTTAAGAGAAAAAAGAGCTGGAACGCAATAAATCTTTTGAATGCGCCATGTCTTAAACCGCGAAAGGCTTAGAAATAGAAAAGTGGAACGGCAAAATGGAAGATGAAGTTATCTTTTCGTTTTCAAGAAGGTGCCGTTTTCAGGTGGCACAAAAACTGCCGCCGCAATCGTGGTTGTCCATAAGCCGTTTTTGTCGCCTGCTGCCGACTGAGTTATGTTGGCCGTTTTGATTATTAGCCCGCTGGTTTTGAAAAGCTGCTTTCTCTCGTCCCAAGCGGTTTCCGGGTCGAATTGGATGCCCATGGTTGTTGCAAGCATGGTTGCGGCTAAGTCTTCCGCGTAGTCTCCAGCCGCTTCATCCGTTTGTCCATGAGAGTGGTGCTCGGAAAGGTAGCCGTACTGGTTCTTGCGAGATGGAATCGCTATGCCTATGGATGAGGCGACTAAGCGGTGCGGCTCGTTGGTTGCGTTCCTAGCCATAACCA
This sequence comes from uncultured Candidatus Bathyarchaeia archaeon, assembly GCA_964587975.1. Classification (GTDB taxonomy): domain Archaea; phylum Thermoproteota; class Bathyarchaeia; order Bathyarchaeales; family Bathycorpusculaceae; genus SG8-32-3. The sequence continues at coordinate 1,844 of CAZPND010000056.1, read as the reverse complement.
CGAAGGTGATTTCGCCTGGCTGCACCATTTTTAAGCCCTGGTCTCTGGAAACCATTTTGCATCCTGGGGGCACTATGCTTGAGACGTTTACCAAGTTGCAGTATTGGATGCCCGCGTTTCTTAAGGCCAACTCAAAGCTTTGCAGTTGCTCTTTGTGTTTTCCGACGCCTTTTGTTAGGAAGAAGTATTTAGGTATCATTTTTCGTATCGCAACATAGAGGTTGCGAATTGCTTAATTAGGCTTTTGTTTCAAGAAAGAATGATTGGTCGGTAAGAGAAAAGAATAACACTATCCTGAAAGTAATAGATTTGAGGTTAAAAATCCGTGGCGCCCCATCAAAGCGTGTTCAAAGACGAGGCGAAACTCGACATAAACTACGTTCCACGTCGCCTGCCTCACAGAGAAAAAGAACACCGCTTGCTGATGGAATTCTTCAATTTCCTGCTTCAATTTCCAGAAAGGATGGCTCAGCGAGTAATTATAACAGGCGAGGTGGGCACGGGAAAAACCGCTCTTGCCCAGTGTTTCGGAGCGGACATAACTCGCGAAGCGAACAAGCGGAGCGTCAACTTTCGTTACGTACACGTTAACTGCCGTGAATACCGCGGCAAACTCTTCCTTATAGTGCAGCATGCGCTTGCGGTTTTTCGCCCGAACTTTCCGAGGCGCGGCTACTCTTCAGAGGAACTCCTGAACACTCTGGTGCAGGTTCTGGATGAGGAAGACGCTTATGTGATTCTGACTTTGGACGAGTTTGACGCGTTCATTGACCAGGAAGGTTCAGACGCCGTCTACAAGCTAACGCGGCTGCAGGAGATGAGAGCGGGTAAGCCCCAGCGTATATCGTTCATGTTCATCCTGCGGGACCTAAAAGCGACTGCACGGTTAGATTCCAGCGCGAGAAGCACCTTGCAGCGTAACGTAATCAGTTTGGAACGGTACCCTAAAGACCAGCTCTTGGACATCTTGAACGACAGGGTTGCCATGGCGTTTGAGCCTTCAACCGTGCCTGAAGATGTCGTTGCCCTTGTGGCAGGATTGGCTGTTTCCGAGAGCGGCAACGCCCGCTTCGCCATTGAGCTTTTGTGGCGGGCTGGAAAGTACGCTGACGCTGAAGACGCGGGCGAAGTTGAGCCTGAGTGCGTGCGAAAAGCGGTTTCCAGCATAGTTCCAACCGTGCGGAGAAGCGAGTTGGCTTCTCTGGGTCTTCATCAAAAAATGTTCTTGCTTGGCGCGGCTCGGTTTTTCAAGGAAAATCAGAAGGCTTACGCGTCTCTTTCGGAAATTGAGGAGGCTTACGCCGTGGTCTGCGAAGAATTCGATGAACAGCCGAACAGTCACACTCAACTCTGGAAGTACGTTCAATTCCTTTCCGCGTTGGGCATACTGAAAGCCGAAGTCTCAGGAGCCGGCGTACGCGGCAGGTCAACGCGGCTTTCTTTGCCTGCGGTTCCAGCTTACGAGTTGGAGAAAGAATTAAGTGCTGCTTTAGAAAAGAGGTAAGCGTGAACCGCCATGGATGTCGAAGAGATTTTTTCTTCTAAGCCCAGGATGAAAATTCTGAGGCTTGTGGCGCGGCTGGGAGCGCTTAACGTTTCTGACATCGCACGCAGAATCAACCTGAACTATTCCACGACAAATCAGCATTTGAAGCTGTTGGAGTCTGAGGGCGTGCTTCAGCAGAGGGTTTACGGGCGGATTCGCATGTACAAGTTCAATGAAGCCTCAGCCAAAGCGCGGGCGGTGCAAAACCTAATAGAGGCGTGGGAGCAGGATAAATAAGCCGAGAACGTATCCAATCTTGGAGGAAAACACTGTGGCTATGGTTGAGGCTTCATTGAAC
>CAZPND010000055.1:0-12461 GCA_964587975.1 uncultured Candidatus Bathyarchaeia archaeon | reverse complement strand
CCCATCAGAAGTGGTAGATTTAAACAAAGAATCTGCCAAGACTGCAAACAAAAAATAATCAATAAATGATTTCAACAAAGTAGGCCTTGACTTTTCATTTTACTTCTGGCTTTTGCTGGGCAAGTTTTCTTATTTCAGCCTCAAATTCTGACAGTAGAGAACAATTCAATGTCTCCTCATACAGGATGGATACGAGCCTAGCAACTATGTAGCGCTCAAATGGTTTTTCTAAACGCTTATCTAAAAAATCTGTAACTGCATCAGCAGCATGAAGAGCTAAATCAAGGTCTATGTTGCTGTCTTCTAAATCCTTCTCCTCAAACAAAACAAATCACAAAGATATCATGTGGAGAGGGTCTTTTTAATGTTGAGCATCTAAGTGTTGGTTTTTATCCACTATAATCTCTTTTTCTATTTCATTTTTTGGTAAAGTTATCTAGACGCTCCAAAAATGTTCAAGAGATAAACGCAAACTTGTAAAACTACTCTTTTTTCTCTGTTCTATTCTCTGCTTCTAAATCTCTTGCCTCAGCCATTATCGCAACTTCTCTCCAATTCTGATTCCTGTTTGTTGCATAAACTTCCAATCTGCCTCTCCAGCCACAATCTAAACATTCATACATAACTGGTAGCCAACCCAAATGCCCAGTCATATCGCCACAAGTGGACTTAACCCTGCGCAAATTGGGACTCTTACAAACAGGACAAACTGCAACATCAACAAACTTGCCTTTCTTTTTTAATTCATCCAGCCCTTGCGAAATTTTCTCAATATTTTTGCTTTCAACTTTCTTTTCTTTCTGAACAACCTCTTGTTTTTGCTTTCTGCTAGTTTTTTGTTTAGACAATAGGTTCGTCACTCTTGAACATAAAACAGGCTATTTCCATTATAAAGTTTCCATTTCATTTTTTCTAAGTTTTCTCTACGCTCCCTGATTTTGTTTTAATGGTCATCATGGATGCCAACGTATCAATACAAGCGATTTAACAAATTATAAATGCAATTTCAAACAATATTGATTAACTGCTTTTAGATTCTAGAGGAGGTGAGATAAGTGAAGAAAAAAGTCTTAGGAATAGCAGTGACTTTGTTATTAGCAGCTATGTTTGTAGCTCCAGTAATGGCAGCACCAGCAAAAAAAATTGATGTCACAGCAACAGTTTTAGCTACCACTACCGAAGGTGTTTCGCGTGAAGTTGATCATGGCATACTACAAATACGAGATGGAATAATTACTGGTGTAGTTACTCTTAATATATCTGGACAAGCCCCTCTTGTAGGAACATATGATGGTGAACTTAATGGCTGGATCAAACTTGACCATCCTCCACCACCTCCATGGCTTGAAGCTAAAGGTCTATTTTTAGGCAAAGCTAATTTTTCTTTCCCTGGAGGAACATTGTGGGTATAAGGCAGTTCAAGACGATAGGTTTTCCACCACCAGCCATGTCATATATGGATACTCATATGGTACTTCACGGCACTGGTGTTTTCAAGGGGCAAACATTGAAATTATCATTTGAAGGAGATCCTCCAATTCCAGCACCTTTCGATCTTGAAGGATGTCTCATAATACCCAAATAACCAAAACAACAAACCTAAACCTATGTTCCCTTTTTTTCTTCATTTTTATAGCAAGTTTTTCTTTACGCTCCCTGATTTTGTTTTAATGGTCATTATAAGCATGAACAGCTCCAAGAGCACTGCCTAAACTCAGGTAGCGAGGTGAAGAATCAAAATGAAAATTAAATGTGTAAAGACTGAGAAGTGTCCGGTTTGTGGCTACAAGGGCAGCATACAGGTGTTCTTTAACAAACAAGGTAAAATCAAATACGGTAGAGTTAGACATTACACAGGTATAAATGAAGCTAAGAAGCCTCAATTCAATTACCATAAGGTAGAAGACCTCAAGCAGTTAGAAACTTTATTAAAATCTTCAAGCTTTAAGTTTCCAACATCAACAACACAGTTGCATACAGCTATTACAACAGGCATAAATCCATTAGGTCACATTGGTCAAGAATCTATGGAAACTCAAGCACAATTTGGTCTCAAAGATTTAAGCTCCATTTCTGAAATAAAGGGGGCGGGTAGCTCAGCACGGATAGAGCATCACCCTCCTAAGGTGGGGGTCGTGGGTTCAAATCCCACCCCGCCCGTTACGGGCGCACCCTGGGCGGTTTTGGAGACTCAGGTTGGCTATTTGTGGTTTCTGAATGTTTTACAGTTGTTGTAGCCTCATGTGCATTTCGAAGGCGTTTAAGATGAAAATTTTTTCCTTTTTGGGGAAGGTTCTTGTATAAAAGCTTTGTTTCGTAAATCGTAATATTTAATTATTCAACACGTGTAGTATTAATAGGGCATCACAATGCGGTACGTAACCATTGGAAGATACCAATTCTCCGCGGTTCTATTGATCATACGTCAACAAATCAGCGCCTCAGTCGCAACAACAGTTAACCGTTGACTTCCTTAGACTGTAGAAATTCGCAGGTGGCTCGCCCCAAAAAATCAATAGTGATAATGATGGCCACAAACAAGGTGATTTGAATGGTTGAGTACGTTAGGGGAAGCGAAACGGATAATTGGCATTGGTGCAAGAACTGCACGCAGTATCCTATGTACATTTATCAAAAAACCTCCATAGAACCGCGCTCGCGCCTTTGTGAACAGTGCAAAACCCTGGAAGAAAACATGGACTGCCAATTTTAAAACTTCACCCCTTGGGCATGCAGCCTTCAGATTTGGTTTTCGAAAGATTACTCAGGCAGCCTAAAAAATTTCTGATAGGGTCTGGTGAAGCCTCCCGAATTCTGCTCTGCGCAAGATAAACCCTTCAAATTTGCTGTTTCAAGATAAATTTAAAAGATAAACGTGTTCAAACTTTTCTAAGACGGATTTCATTGTTAAGAGGAATTGGATGAAAAGAAGGTTCTTGCTGGCGTTGCTGCTTATCTTTCTCGGGTTTTCCTTCCTTGCCCCATTAGGCATGACCCTTAACTCTGAACCTGCGGCTCCCGGCAATTACAAGCGAACCTACACTTTCAATGTAGAACAAGGAAGCTCCCATGCCAAGTACACGGTGTACACGTCCGTGCCGCCCTCCCTCTACGATTACTACCGTGGCAAAACTAATTCTGTAAACAGTGACCGAGAATACTCAAAGTTCGTTACACCTGAACCGGTTCAAACCCTTGCAGACAACATACGTAACTTTTCAAGCAGCGATGAAGAATTCGCTAATAACGTTTTGGCGCTGGTTCATCAGATTCCCTACGCCGTCAGTAACATCAAGTACCCGGTTGAAGCCCTAACCGAAAATTCAGGAGACTGCGATGTGCTGTCGTTTTTAGCAGCCTCAATTATGGAAGCGGGTGGCTTAGATGTTGTTTTGCTTGTCTACAGAGATTTGCATCCTGCTCACATGAACATTGGCGTGTACTTGCCCTACACCCCTGTTTACGATAAGCCTGAAACAGGCGCCACTGGCTTTGAGTACAATAACAAAACATATTGGGCGTCAGAGTGTACGTCTACGGGAAACTGGAAGGTAGGGGATCAACCTGACTGTTTTGCGCCCTCTACACCCGTGATTATTCCCATTGAAACCCAAAAAGACCCTTCGCCAGCGCGCGTTTCCTCAAGCCTAAACAAACCCTTAATCCCCTCTTCTGTGTCAGTAACTCTGTCTATGGAAAACATGAACCGCGCCAACGAATGGGCCGTTATGATTTCAGGTTCGATTTCACCGTCATACTCCGGTAAAGACGTCGTGTTGTACGTCAGTCGCGACGGCGGCTACTCTTATACGATACTGCAAACGGTTACAGACAACCTTGGACATTACTCAATACCCTGCAACGTCCCATCAAGCGGCACCTACAAGATAAGAACCAGCTTAATCGGCTTTTCCAATTATGCTGGCTCAGACAGCGAAACCATAACCGTCTTTGTTAGTCCATCTCCGACCCCCAATGTAGCGAACGTGGCTGCTTACCAGCAATCAAATGAATCTAAGGCGGCATTCGCTTACAATGAAAACGCGGGATACCAACTTGCCAGTCAAAGCAACAGCGCTTTTCTAAAAAGCAGATTGACATGCGCAAACATCTCTTTAAGCGGCGATTTCTTAATACTGAACACCGGACAAAACTCGACAAACAGCGGTCAAACAATAACACTGCCGGAAACGACGCAGACAATAATCCAGTATAGACGGCATTCACTTGTAATAACGATACCCGAACGCACCATCAAAATTCAAGAGCCGGAAAATAATCAGTTCGGCTTCATCTTAGAGAATGACGACGGCAATTACAGCGCAAGTGTAAAACTCTTAGACGGCGCAGATGTCTCAAATATAGAAAAACGACTCAATGGAAGCAACGCCACGTTCATGAACGTATCCAGCAGCATAGAAAGAAACACCTGGTACAAAGCCGTCGCCAAAATATCCGGAGACGAAATAACAACCGAATTGCATGGAGAGAATGACACTTTTTTAGAAACCTCAACCATCAAAAGCGACGCAATAGACCTTAGCAAATTCGGAATTTTGATTTCATGCGATCCCTCCACGTTCATAGCCTTCAAAAACCTTAAAGTTGAAAGTCTTGATCAACAGCCTAACACTCTCGTCAGCGTGCCCCTTCCCGAAAACGAACTTGAATCTTTAGCGCCCTACATCCTGCCTGTGCTGCTGTTGGTGATAGCTGGTTCCGCCATCTATTTTCTTAGAAAAAATAAAAAATAGGCAAAGCCGAATAGCATTTCGCATGCTTCGGACACAAAACGTTTATGCCCTGTTCAGTAAATATGTACTTACGGGAAGATGGGCAAATGGCTACCGCACTCAAAGAGGCAGCTACTACTCAGAAAATCGGTTTAGTAAGCTTCAAATTTTCAAACGTTGGAATCTTCAGCTGGAACCGACCGCTATCCACGATCAAAAAACTCTTGGAGAAGCACGATTTCAAAATTTACTTGTACATAAAAGTCTTCGGCGAAGACGAGCTATGGGCGATAACTTCGTTTGAAGAAACGGGTAAACTTGAAAGTTTAGAGAAGGAGCCGATCATCGCGTATACGGCGTCGCTGGAAAATTCGTTGCCTCTTGACATACTGGCAGTTGATAAGATCGTGCGGGAACAGCTTCCGGTGGGCTACCTTTTTTTCAGGAAGAAAGATGAATCCATCTCTCTGAGCCGCATAGATAATTTGATAAAGAAAAACGGGATCCCATTTCTGGTAGGGGAGATAGATCATCCTGAAGGGTTTTCGCATTTTGCAGCCTTTTCCGTGGGGAACAAAGACCTCAATGCTTTGGCTCGGGTGGCTCATGAGCTTATGAAAAGTTTGGAGTGCAAACGATGGAAGTGCTACCTTGGAGTGGAGCACGTGTGGGAAGGGCACGGCGAAGAATTGAAGGAAAAAATGGAGATCGCCCGGAATTTGCTGAGGCAAATTAAACATTGGGCACGCGGTATTCCATAATTTGCTTTGATGCGCTTGCCTCATAAGTGACCTGATCAGCGCTTTTGCGTAAATCGGAAAAAAAGGACACCTCTAAATGATAAGCAATACTTTTAAGTTCTGGACACAGTTAAAAAGCAATTCTGAGTGTTGAAACCATGAAGATGAGAATGATAAAACTAACCCCTGAATTCCTTATAGCCGCAATGCAGGGAAAAGCATCTTTCATTTCTAACTTGCCAGCCGACCTTGAACTCTTAGACGTAAAGTACGACCTGTTTTCCAAGCAAGTGCTCGCCATCGTAAGAAGCGACAGCTTTGAAGACGTTGCAGAAACCTATCCAATTCCCGAGTTCAACGTGGTCTACGCGGCAAGCTCAAAAGCCGTACCTCCGCCCACAGCAAAGCCTAAACTTGAATCTAAACCCGTGGAAAAAGCGCGAGTTGCCCCAAGCTTGGATACGAGTGCGGTGGAAGAAGAGTTCAGTCCAGAGCAGCGCGAGCTGCTGAGTTTCACGATGGACGGAGATGACGTAATAGTGAAGCCGGTTCAGTACTTGAAGGATGAATGGAATGAGATTAACGATGTTGTGCGGAGTTTAGGCGGGAAATGGGTGAAAGGCGACTTCTACAGTTACTGGGTAGTTCCACAGAGCTAAAGTAACATAGCATGCCGGCTCTGGGTTTCGGAAGCTAGATGATGTAGGCTTCTGTGATGTATCTCCGCATAACCCATTGAATCTGGAAGTAATATGCGATTCTGGAGATTGAGTTTTTCATCAATGCTATCCAGTCATCCCTCTGCCTGTAAAATGTCGGGGCAATCAGGTATTCCAGTTTGCCGTAGAGGTCATGAAGCTCATTCATTCTTCGCTCTTTTTCAGTAACAAGCTCCCTTGGATGCGGTCCTATAGCCCAACCTGTTACGCCCTCTACGCATCCTTCAATCCACCAGCCGTCAAGCACGCTGAAGTTTATCACACCGTTGTGCGCCGCTTTCATTCCGCTTGTGCCGGAAGCTTCCATAGGTGGAAGCGGCGTGTTAAGCCAGACATCCGCGCCTGACGTCAGAATGGCTGCCATGTTCATATCGTAGTTTTCAAGGTAAACCATTTTTATGCGGTCTTTCAGCGTGTCTATGTGATTGTAAATCTCCCGTATCAGCCTCTTGCCGTTCTCATCTTTTGGATGCGCCTTTCCCGCGAGCACCATCTGGATTCTTCCTCTTTCGTTAATATCTAGCAGTCTCTCTATGTCAGAGAAAATTAGAGTTGACCTCTTGTACCCTGTTGATCTTCGGGCAAAACCTATTGTCAGCACTTCAGGGTCAAATTTCACGCCTGAATTTTTTTCCACGAACTCGATGAGGTTCATTTTCGCAATCATATGCGTGTCCCACACCTCTCGGTTTGGGATTTCGCTCGCTCTCACGAGGAGTATGGGTTCGTTTGCCCAGCCTGGAATGTACTTGTCAAAAAGGTCTCTGAAGCATTTGCAGGTCCAAGTGTAAGAGTGGACTCCGTTGGTTACCGATCTGATGTAGTGACCTGGAAAAAGCCTTTGCGAGTACTCCATGTGCGCCTTAGAAACCCCGTTTACGTATTTGCTCAGGTTCAAGGCCAAATAGGTCATGTTCAGCTTATCTTGACCCGCGTATTGTTTCACAGTGGACAGAAAGTATTCTTTGCCCATCAATTCTTCAACCAAGTCGTATGAGAACTGGTCAAACGCGGCTTCAACCGGAGTGTGAGTTGTAAAAACGCAGAGGTTCTGCACTTTTTCAGAATCCATGCTGTTATCCTTTAGCAGCTCAAGAGTTAAAAGGGCAGAGTGGCCCTCGTTCATGTGGTATTTTCTAATTTTGAAAAAAAACTTTTTGAGAAGTTTTGCCCCGCCTATTCCGAGGACCATCTCTTGTTTTAGCCTGTATTTTTTGTCTCCTCCGTAAAGGTGGTCGGTGATTCTTCTGTCCTCTGGGTCGTTGCCTTCTACGTCGGTGTCCAAAAAAATAATCGGAACCAGTCCGCCCGTGAGACTTTGATACTCGTACATCCAAGCTTGAATTTTCACGGGTCGCCCTTCTATGGTTATCGTGGTCGTATGTGGCATGAGAAATAGAGATTTTGATGGGTCCCATTCATCAGGAAGCTCTTGTTGTTCCCCCTGCTTGGTAATTTTCTGCTTGAAATATCCCTTCCGGCTTGCCAGCGTTAACGCCACCATCTGCAGTTTTAAATCTGCACTTGCCTTCACGATGTCGCCTGCTAACACGCCTAATCCTCCACTGTAAGTTGGGATGTCATTGGTTATGCCTATCTCCATGGAGAAATACGCTATCCTAGGGTCTTCCAGAAAATGCTGACGGCAGTTTTTGCTGTCGAAACAGAATCTTTTGCCGCCGAAGCTTTCACATATCACTTCAAGCCTTTTTTCCATGTCATATACATCTATGCTGTTTCCGCAGATGGGGCACCTCAGCAAAAGAGATTTCTCCAAAAATCACCACTCCAGTATTCCACTTCTATTCGTCTTGTACTATGTTAACCAAATGGATAAACCATTCGAAATGCGCTGCCGTAAAAAAGAGGGAAAGTGTTGTTCCTGCTATTTTTTAAGCATTGACAAGAAGTCGTCTATGGGTTTCGCTGGCATGCTCATTATCTGCACGGTTCCGCGGGAACCTAACTCTATGGAGACACGCGTGATGGCGTCGTTGTTAGGGGCTTCAACAATGTTGACAAAATCGTACCTGCCGAGGACAGCGTACTGCTGAAGGACTTTAGCGCCAAAAGCCTCGATTTCCTTGTTAACCTCTTTGATTCTTTCAGGTCTTTCCTTAATTGTTTTTCTTCCTTCAGACGTAAGGGTTGACAGAAGAATATAGATGGGCATAAAAATCATCCAAATTTACTTTACGTGCGACAATATTTATTCATTTTGGGCGTCTGGGCTGTCCGCCAGTGAAAAACTAATATTCTCCTTTTTTCTCACCTCTCTTTATGGGCAAGACTGAGAAGCCTTATGAAAAACTCTACGAAAAAGGCAAGGCTACAAACAGTTTCATAATAAGCGTGGCGATAGAAAAATACGCCTATATTTTTAACGAGTTAGACCCTGCCCCATTCAGAAAAAGAGACTTAGATCATGATTTAAGAATTTACTTGGAAGATTCCTCGTTAGACATACCCCTTAAACCCAAGATTATCTTGCAGTTCAACGTCTCGAATGATCAGCATGATGTAGAAAAAGAGGAGCGAATAAAAGCGGGATTGAAAACGTATTTCGCGTTTGTGAGAAACGAGTTAAAAACAAAGATCAAACGGTCCCGGGAGAAAAGTGCGGTTTACGCTCTTGCCTCTTTTCTGCTTCTTGCAGCATCCTATTCGCTCCGCACCTCATTTACAGAAGGCACGGTTTTAACAACTCTTTTTGAGGGAGTTAACATAGTTGGCTGGGTCTTTTTATGGGAAGCCGTTTCCACATTACTGTTTAAGAACCGCGATGTAAGACAAAGGTTCGGCCATTACCGCCGTTTTAGCGACGCACCAATCGTTTTTAAACATGCAGAAAAAAGCTAACTGGCTTTTTAATCAAAATATTCGATTCCAAGTGTTCCCGCAAGCTGCTTCAGTTCCTCGTCGCTCACCAGTTCCGAGTTTAAGTAATCTATGATTTCGTTTTCGCTGAGGCCTATCGTTTTTGCTTCCGCAACCGTTATGTTGTAAGCTTCAATCTCCAGGGGTCTTTCAACGTAGGCTGTTTCGCTGTCCGAGCGTTTGCCCTCCAAAAACTGCTTCACATGCACCAGCTCATAAATTACGTCCAGATAAATTTCGGTTAAGTCGGCTTCTAGAAAATAGTCAGGGTTAATCAGAAGGTGTCCATCCGCGTTGGAAACGCGCATGTAGACGGTTTCATTCGTAAATTCAACTTCAAGAGCCGCTGAAACGTCTGTTGCTTCCTCACCAAAAAGACCTTTGACAACTTCAACCTCATCAAACCCTCTGAAGTTACACGTAAACATGCATTGGGGTGCTACTGCATTCTTCAATATTTTGACCATAGACGGCAACATTTTTGGTGCCTCCACTGGAAAGTAAAAAGCCTCATGAAGTCATCAGGCGTCTTTCCCCGAGTTACGCAGCCAAGTTACGGCAATTCCATAAATAAGTTGCGTGAGAAAAAAACAGTTTGGATGGAGCGCCGAAGCAAAAACAAGTGTTCAGAGGCTTTTGGAGCAAACCACGCCTTCTAAGTTCAAGTTGAACCTATATATAGAGGGGGTATAGACAAAAAATCACACGTCAGTCCCGATTAACCCCAGCAGCGCTTCAGCGTCAGACGGAGAATAACCTGAATAGTACTTGCTGAAGTACCCGAAAACCTCCGCTCCCTCCTCCAGAAAAGGCTTAAGCTTCTCCGCCCAAGCGTTTATCTGCGCAGTCCTGTCCATCTCTATCTTGCCCAAAGTGCCCTTAACGCGTCTTCGGTCTCCCACCCACCGCACGTAAATAAAGTCGGAAGTTAACTCGCTGATCTGCGGCATGAAAGGGCTGTCAGCCCAAGCCAATGCCGCGTTATGGTCCCTGAGAACCGAGTAAAAATCGTGGTTCAGCAGCTTCCGGTTCCTAACCTCCATCGCATACCGATGCGTTTTAGGCAAGGTCTGTAGGAAATCGCGCAGCAAAGGAACATGCTCTGTTCCGAAATTGTAGGGAAACTGAAGCAGCAACACGCCAAGCTTCTCCCCCAACAGCTCAGCGCGCTCCAGAAAGACACTTGTTTCTTCCTCACAATCCTTCAGCATCTTAACGTGCGTTATGACCTGCGGAAATTTCAGCGAAAACAGGAAACCCTCAGGAGTTTGCTCCTTCCAATCCATCACGCTTTGCCTGCGCGGAATCCGGTAAAAAGTGCTGTCAACCTCAACCGTGCCGAAATGCTTTGCGTAGAAAGCCAAAAAATCCTTCGACGCCAAACCTTCAGGGTAAAAGCTGCCTTTCCAGAAACCGTAGCTCCACCCCATCGTGCCCACATGAAGCCGCATGCCTTACTCCTCCTTTCCCTTAAGCAGCAACCAGCTTTTTTCTCCAGCCTTCTTCAACCGCACCAGCACGTAACGCCCCTTAAGCTTCTCGCCTTGCACAGTAAACTCTATCATCTTCTCATCCCAAACCTTCGCCTCATAAACACCCTTATCCCAGATTTCAACGGTGCCAGCACCATAATGCCCCTTCGGAATTGCACCCTCAAAACTCGCGTAGCCAAGCGGATGATCCTCGGTTTCCACCGCCAACCGCTTCTCACTAGGGCTTTCAGGAATGCCTTTCGGCACAGCCCAACTCTTCAAAACCCCATCCTTCTCCAACCTCAAATCATAATGCAAACGTCGAGAATGATGCTCCTGAACCACAAAAACCCTGCCACCACCCTGTTCTCCACCGCCCACAGGCTCTGTTGTCACGCTGAAGTCACGCTTAGAAAGGTACTCCTGCAACCCGCCCTGCACAATCTGGTCCAGAGTGCATTCTGAGGGAAGCTTATCCTCACGTAAACCGAGGAAACGCGGCATCCGCAACCGCACATCACGCGTAACCACCTGATAACCCACCTCGCAAACCATTTCTGGCTTGAGCCACGTAACCTCGTCAGGAATATCTGGTTCAAAAGGCGCTTTGTCAGTTTTCAACTGCGTGAAACGCCCAGAAAGCGTCTGCAATACTGCTTGCGAAAAACCAGTGCCAACTTTGCCCACGTAAACTGGTTTCTCACCGACATCGTAAAGCCCAAGCAGCAGAGCCCCAAAAGTGTCGGCTCTGGCACCCGAACCGCTGGTGTACCCGAATATGACGCAGTCGCAGCTTCGCAGCTTCTTTATCTTCAACCAGCTGCCGCTTCTCACTCCTGTTTCGTAAACGCTGTTCTTCTTCTTCGCCATGACCCCTTCCAAGCCCTTCTCCAACGCCACACGGTAGTACGCTTCACCTTTCTCCGCCACAAAATCCGAAAGCAACACGTGATTACCCTCTTTCACGGAACCCTTCAAGATTTTTTTTCGCTCCGTCAAAGGCAAATCAACAAGCGAAACACCATCCTTCGCCAAAATGTCAAAAACTACGTACACAACCGGCGAACGCTTCGCCTTCAACTCGATTTCAACAGGTGAAGTGGCTTGTCCTCTTTCCAGCAACGCCTGAAAATCGGGTTTGCCTTCTTTCATGACCACTATTTCGCCGTCGAGAACCACATCATGCGCCAGCTGAGTCAATTCTTCCAGCTCGGGAAAATTGTATTTCAGCTCTTTCTGGTTGCGGCTCCGCAAGCTCAACTCTTCGTTAACGTAGGCTATGGCTCTGAAACCGTCCCATTTGATTTCGAAAAACCAGTCTTTACCCGAAAAAGGTTGTGGGGCAAGCTTGGCAAGCATGGGCTTGTAGCTGCGGTTCATTTCTTTTCCAGCTGCTTAAGCGTGTCTCTGAGCGCTACCATAAGCTCTTTGGCTTCTTCCTCCACAGGTTTCTCCACCACCACGGTTTCGCCTTTCAGCTTCTTTTTGATGAGTTCCTCGACTTTCTGCTTGTAATTATCCTTGTATTCAGTCACATCAAATTCTCCAGAAAGGTCAGTTACGATTTTGACGGCTAAGTCAAGCTCGGCTTTTTCAGGCTCTTTAAGCTTTTTAAGCTCCTCGAAACCTTGCGGATCCACAACATCATAAGCGTACCTTAAGGTTGTCAACACTAAAGCACCCTTATACGTATGCACTAACGCAGGGTACTCTTTCGTGCGCAACGTGATTCTTCCAACCCCTGCCTTCCCCTTCTTTTCCAGCGCCGTCAACAACAAACCGTAAGCATCGTTGCTTTTGTCAGGCATCAAAGCGTAAGAACGATCAAAGTAAATCGGGTCCACAGAGAAGTAATCCACAAACTTGTCAACTGATCAACTTGATGCCTTTTCCTATGGGTCCAATTGCGTTCTCCAAGGG